>NZ_CP141213.1:606809-910214 GCF_035610345.1 Sinorhizobium meliloti
TCTTCGGGCCGGAACAGAATCTGCCGCTCGACGTGGAGACCGTGCGCGAGGGTTTCGTCGCGCTAGCGGCCGAGATCGGCGACGGGCGGAGCCCCGAGGACGTCGCCGACGGCTTCATCCGCATCGCGGTCGCCAATATGGTCGAGGCGATCAAGAAGATTTCCGTAAGCCGCGGCTATGACGTGACGCGCTATGCGCTCAACTGCTTCGGCGGCGCCGGCGGGCAACACGCTTGCCTGGTCGCCGACGCGCTCGGCATGAAGAGTATTCTCCTGCACCCGATGTCGGGGCTGCTCTCGGCCTATGGAATGGGCCTTGCCGACATTCGCGCGACGCGGCAGAAGGCGCTCGGGGCCGGTCTCGACGAGGCCGCGCCGAGGGCGCTTGCCGCACTTGCCCGGGCACTGCAATCGGAATGCCTGACGGAACTCGAGGCGCAGGGGATTTCCCGTGAGCGGATACGCACACATTTGCGCGCGCATATCCGCTATGCCGGAACCGACACGGTGCTGCCGGTGGAAGCGACCTTCCCGGATGAGGACGACCAGGCGCGGCTCCGCGCTGAATTCGAGCGTCTGCACAGGCGCCGCTTCGGATTCGTCGCCGAAAACAAGGCTCTGGTGATCGATGCGGTCGAGGTCGAAACGGTCGGCGGCGGGGCTGCGGAAATGGAAGCGGAAGGTCTTGCCGTGACGGTCGGAGATGTCGCCCCGAACCGGCGGACCCGCTTCTATTCGCAGGGTGCGTTTCACGACGCTCCGGTGGCGCTGCGTTCCCAAATCAGGCCCGGCCAGAAGCTCACCGGGCCCGCAATCATCATCGAAGCCAACCAGACGATCGTCGTCGAGGACGGCTGGCAGGCGGAACTGACGGCGAAAGACCATATCGTCCTGAGGCGGATCAGGGCGCTGCCCGAACGCACTGCGATCGGCACGAAGGCCGATCCGGTCATGCTGGAGATCTTCAACAATCTCTTCATGTCGATTGCCGAGCAGATGGGCGTGACGCTGCAGAACACCGCCTATTCGGTCAATATCAAGGAGCGGCTCGATTTCTCCTGCGCGGTCTTCGACAACAGGGGAAATCTGGTCGCCAATGCGCCGCACATGCCGGTGCATCTGGGCTCCATGGACGCTTCGGTCGCGACCGCCATCCGTGAGAACCCGGTCATCCATCCGGGCGATGTGTTCCTGATCAATGCGCCCTACAACGGCGGCACGCATCTGCCGGACCTGACGGTCTGCACGCCGGTCTTCGACAAGAAGGGCCACGAGATCCGCTTCTGGGTCGCAAGCCGCGGTCACCATGCGGATATCGGCGGTATCTCGCCGGGCTCGATGTCGCCGCTGGCCACCAATATCGAAGAGGAAGGCGTCTATATCGACAACTTCAAGCTCATCGACCGCGGCCGCTTCTGCGAGAAGGAACTGGAGAAGCTCTTGAACGGAGCGCGCTATCCGGTGCGCAACATCCTCCAGAACGTCAACGATCTCAAGGCACAGGTCGCGGCCAACGAGAAGGGCGTGGCGGAACTCACGAAGATGATCGCGCAATTCGGAGAGGATGTGGTCGAGGCCTATATGGGTCACGTCCAGGATAATGCGGCCGAAAGCGTGCGCCGCGTGCTCGACCGATTGCCGGACGGCGAATTCTCCTACGAGATGGACCAGGGCTGCCGGATCGTCGTGAAGATATCCATCGACCGCGAGAGCCGGGAAGCAACGGTCGACTTCACCGGAACGTCGCAACAGCGCTCGGATAACTTCAACGCGCCGGAGCCGGTGACGCGTGCTGCCGTGCTCTATGTCTTCCGGGTACTGGTCGAGGCCGACATCCCGATGAATGCCGGTTGCCTGAGGCCTATCCGCATCGTCATCCCGCAAGGCACCATGCTTTCGCCGCGCTACCCGGCGGCGGTGGTCGCCGGCAATGTAGAGGTCAGTCAGGCGGTCACCAATTGCCTCTTCGGCGCCGTCGAGGCGCAGGCCGCCGCGCAGGGAACAATGAACAACCTGACTTTCGGAAACGCCGACTACCAGTATTACGAGACGATCTGCTCCGGCGCGCCGGCCGGCCCCGGCTATGACGGCGCCGATGCGGTTCACACGCACATGACCAATTCGCGCCTCACCGACCCGGAAATCCTGGAGACGCGCTTCCCGGTCGTGCTCGAAGACTTCCACATCCGCAAGGGCTCGGGCGGGCGCGGCAAGTGGTCGGCGGGCGACGGTACACAGAGGACGATCCGCGCGCGCGAGCGGCTGGACTTCGCGATCCTTTCCGGCCACCGCCGCATCCGGCCCTTCGGCCTGAAGGGCGGCGAGGCGGGGGAAACCGGCCGCAATTTTGTCCGCCGCAATGACGGCCGCATCGAAGAGCTGCCGGGCTCGGCTCATACGGTGCTCGAGGCGGGCGAGACTTTCACCGTCGTGACGCCGACGGGCGGAGGTTATGGGAAGGCTTCGTAACGTCAAAGCTTCACGGATCGCCCCTCTCTCCCGGTTATGACGGAAAGGGGATCCAAGAACGTGCGGCTTGCTCCTTTCTCCCCGCCTGCGGGGAGAAAGTGGCGGTAGCCGGATGAGGGGCAGACTTCGAGTGTCCGCTCAAAGTGCTGCAAGGCAACGTTCGATGCGGCTCCAGGTGAGCCGGGCCGCCTCGGAGTCGTAATCGGCAAGCGTGGCGTCGGTATAAAGATGCCCGGCACCGGGATATATGAAGACTTCCAGTGCCACCGGCGTCCGTTCGGCATCAGCACGCCAGACGGCGACCTCGTCTGCAGGCTCGAAGATATCCGGGTCGGCGAGATGGACCTGCACCGGCAGCCCGCGACGTGCATTTGCCGGAATTTCGGCGATGCTGTGCAGAAAGAGAATTCCGGCCGCCTCGGGCCGCTTCGGCCACAGGCTGGCGGCGACAGCAGCGCCCATGGAAAAACCGCCGAGAACGGCATCGGCAGGCAGATCCGCGACCGCCCGCTCGGCGCGCTCGCAAAGGGTGCCCCAGCCGATCTCTTCCTTCAGGGCAAAGCCCTCCTCCATCGAGGAAGCAACCCGGCCTTCGTAGAGGTCGGGCGTGAACACCTCGTGGCCTGCGACAGTGAGGCGCTCGGCGACGCCCCTCTCGAACGGGCGCAGTCCATAGACGGAATGGAAAAGGATCACAGTCGTCACGGCACGGTTCCCTGGGCTGTTGGCGCAGGATGCACTTGATCACGCGGAGCCAGCGACGGCAACGGTGCATCCATGACCTGCAGGCCGTTTCGAAGAAGTGATGGCGGCGCCCCCGAGGGAGGAGAAAGGGCGCCGCCGCCTGTCGGTCGACTCTTCGGGGAGGGGGGAGGGAATGACGAGCCGACCCTCTTACGCTTCCAGTCGCTTCGGGCAAAAGCGACCGCGTCTAACGTCTCGGCCGGCGGATGGTTCCGAGAAAATCGCGACATGTGAGGGGGCGTTCGGTGCCGTAGACGGGAAAATGGGCGGGAATGCTCGAGGCGAGGGTCGCAGAGCGATACAGTTGGGGCTGGGGCGTCTTCGCTCTGCGACCCTCGCGCGCCCGGGCGGCAGTTGGGGCTTTCCGTTATCCCGAGAACGCGCAACCACTGGCATAGGTTATGGGAACTCGGCACGCAACGGTCCTAGGACCTATGGCCGGAAGCGTCGGACTAAGGTCTTAGAGCATTTCCAGGAAAAGGGCGCAGCTTCAATGATCTAGACGGGAACGGCAGTGGAGTATTTGACGCTCTTCAGCGCGAAGTGAGACGACGAGTTCGCCACTGCCTCGTGGGTGAGGATGCCGCGCATCAGCAGGCGCTCGTAGTCGGCGACATCGGCAACGAGGACCCGTAGCAGGTAATCCCAATCACCCGACATGGAATAGCATTCGAGAACTTCCTCGTGGCTTTCCACGAAGCGTTCGAAATTTCGGCGCGCAACCGGATCATGGGACTTCATGCGCACCTGGCAGAAGACGTTCAATCCGCGTCCGACCAGGTCGGGATTGACGAGGCTCACGGTCTTGACCAGCACCCCCGCCGTCTCGAGCGCCTTGATGCGCCGCCAGCAGGACGCCGGCGAGGCACCGACCGCCTCCGCCAAGGCTGCATGGCTGATGTCGCCCCGGTCCTGGAGGATTCCTAGAATCTTTCGGTCGATCGCGTCGAGATTGAATGAATTCATCATAAACTCCTCAAAACCGAAACATTCTCATCAAAGCCTAGCTAAAAAACGACCAGATTGAAACCGTTTTGCGCGTCGAGCGGCGTAGTCTTGATCTCGGAGGACCGGAGGAGACCCTGATGGCTCAGGCCGCACTCAAAAAGGACCGGCGCAACGCACCGGACGAGAGCATCGACTGGAAGAAGGTCGTGCAACTTCTGCTCCTGTCGCGCGCCCTGGACGAGATGGAAGAGCAGCGGCTGGTCCCGGAGAAAAAGGTCCTCTACCAATTTTCGGCCCGCGGCCATGACATGGCGCAGATTCTCCTGGGGCTTCACCTCACGGGCAGGCATGACGCGGCATGCGGCTATTATCGCTCGCGCCCGCTGCTGCTCGCGCTCGGCGTCGATCCGGCGGACGCGCTCGGCTCGGCGATGGGGCGCGCGGGCGGATATTCCGACGGCCGGGATATCGGTGTCGTCTTCAACTATCCCAACCCGCACGGCGCCTCGGCCCTGCCGATGTGCGGCGGCGTGGGCACCCAGTACACGCCGACGGCCGGCTGGGCGCAGGCGATCACCTATTTCAGCGAAGTTCTCGGAAAGGAGGAATATCGGAAGGATGTTGCCGTCGTGCTGGGCGGTGACGGTTCCGTTGCCTCCAACGGCTTCTGGTCCGCTCTGACGATCGCGACGACGCAGGGCCTGCCGCTGCTCTTCTATATCGAAGACAACGGCTTCGGCATCTCCGTTCCGTCGAGCTTCCAGACACCCGAGGGCAATATTGCCGGCAATCTCGCCGGCTGGAAAAACTTGACCGTTCTCGACGGCGACGGCTCGGATCCCGAAGAGGCCGCCCGGCTTACGAAGGGCGCCGTGGAACTGGTGCGCGAAGGGCGGATGCCGGTGCTGCTCAGGCTCGAGGTGCCGCGCCTCGAAGGGCACAGCTTCCAGGATACCCAGACCTACAAGAGCGAGGAGCTCGTCAGGAGCGAATGGGCACACGATCCCCTGCCGCGGCTGAGGGACTACCTCGTCCCCGCCCTGTTGAGCGCAGAGGAATGGAACGAAGCTGCGAGAGACGCGAAGGCTGCCGCCGAACGGGCGCGCATGGAGGCCGAATCCCGGCCGGTCGCCGACCCCGAAACAGTGACCAGCAATGTCTTCTTCGAAGGCCAGATGCAGGTCATGGGCGGACAGCACTCTGCCGGCTACCGTCCGCCGGAAACGACGGAAACCGTGACGGGCGACGGCCAGAGGATCAACATGGTGACGGCGATCCGCCGCACGCTCGATCACGAGATGTCGGTGAACGAGAGGGTCGTCCTCTTCGGCGAGGATATCGGCCCGAAGGGCGGCGTCCATGCCGTGACCCTCGGGCTGCAGGAGAAATACGGTACCGCCCGCGTCTTCGACACGTCGCTCTCGGAGGAAGGCATCATCGGCCGGGCGGTGGGCATGGCGCTCGCGGGGCTCGTGCCGGTGCCGGAAATCCAGTTCCGCAAATATGCCGAGCCCGCGATCGAGCAGCTCAACGATTGCGGCACGATCCGCTGGCGGACCAGCAACCGCTTCGCCGCGCCGATCGTCGTGCGGATGGCGGGGGGATTCTTCAAATGCGGCGATCCGTGGCACAGCCAGACGAACGAGGTCGCCTTCGTCCACCAGCCCGGCTGGAAGATCGCCGTACCCTCCAATGCCGAGGACGCCGTCGGGCTCCTGCGCACCGCCTTGCGCGGGAACGACCCGGTGATCTTCTTCGAGCACCGGGCCATGCTCGATCATCCCTGGGCGCGGCGGCCCTATCCCGGCGATGCCTTCGCCCTGCCTTTCGGCAAGGCGAAGTTCGCGCGTGAAGGTCGCGACATCACCATCGTCACCTGGGGCGCCATGGTGCCGCGTTGCGAAGAGGCGGCCGAGGGGATCTCCGCCGATGTGATCGATCTGAGAACCCTGATGCCCTGGGACAGGAAAGCGGTCATCGCTTCCGTGCGCCGCACCCGCCGGTGCCTCATCGTCCACGAGGACCTCGCAACGGCGGGTTTCGGCGCGGAGATTGCCGCAGCGGTCGCCGACGAAGCCTTCATCGATCTCGACGCGCCGATCTCGCGTCTCACCATGCCGGATATTCCCAGCCCCCATAATCCCGTCCTGCTCGACTGGGCGGTTCCATCGACGGAACGCATACGCCAGAAGATCACCGACCTTCTGGAGTTCTGAGAATGGGCGATCTCATCGACATTCAGGCTCCGCTGGAGCAGGAGGGGACCAAAGCGGTCGTCCGCAATTGGCTAAGGAAGATCGGCGAGACGGTCAAATCGGGCGATCCGCTGGTCGAGCTCGAGACCGACAAGGTGACCCAGGAGGTGTCGGCGCCCGCCGACGGGGTGCTCGCGGAAATCCTGATGCGAAATGGCGACGATGCCCCGCCCGGCGCCGTTCTCGGCCGGATCGGCAGCGAGGCTGCCGGGGCGGGACACGCGCCGCGTTATTCGCCGGCCGTGCGGCATGCAGCGGAAGAATATGGCCTGGATCCGGCCACCGTCACCGGCACCGGCAGGGGTGGTCGCGTCACGCGCGCCGACATGGACAGGGCGTTTACGGCCCGGCAGGAAGGCACTGCTTCGGTCGCGGCCGAGGCTGGCGGCAGGGGAGCGGCACCCAAGTCGCGCAGGATACCCCATAGCGCCATGCGCGCCGCGATCGCCGAACATATGCTCACCTCCGTCACGACGGCGCCGCATGTGACGGCGGTGTTCGAGGCCGATTTCTCGGCGGTGATGCGCCATCGGGACGAACATGGGAAGAGGCTTGCCGCTGACGGCGCCAAGCTCTCCTATACGGCTTATGTGGTTTCGGCCTGCGTGGCGGCGATGCGCGCGGTCCCCGAGGTCAACAGCCGCTGGCACGAGGATGCGCTCGAAACATTCGACGACATCAATATCGGCGTGGGTATTTCCCTCGGGGACAAGGGCCTGGTCGTGCCGGTCCTCCATCGGGCGCAGGACCTGTCGCTTGCCGAGATTGCGGCCCGGCTACAGGAGCTGACGACGCGCGCGCGTTCGAACGCGCTCTCCCGCGCGGACGTGACGGGCGGCACCTTCACTATTTCCAATCATGGCGTCTCCGGATCGCTGCTCGCGGCGCCGATCATTATCAACCAGCCGCAATCGGCGATCCTGGGCGTGGGCAAGCTCGACAAGCGGGTGGTCGTCCGCGAGGTGGATGGCGCCGACACGATCCAGATACGCCCGATGGCCTATGTGTCGCTGACGATCGACCATCGTGCGCTGGACGGCCACCAGACCAATGCGTGGCTGACGCATTTCGTCCGCGTGATCGAGACCTGGCCTACTGATCAGGGGCGATTACAGGCCCCAGATTAAAGATCTTTGCGCGTCTGATAAGACGCGCGGCTGTAAATGACCCTCCCGGCCCCTGATCGTCGCCCAAAACGGCGATTGAAATCGATTACATTTTCTGGCTTCATGTGCCGGCAAGATTTGGGAGGATCTTATGAAGAAACTTATCGCATTTGCGCTGGGCACCGTCGCGTCCATCGTCCTGTCGGCATCCGCTCACGCCGAGACCTTTAAAATAGGTCTCTCCAACGGCTGGGTCGGCAGCGAGTGGCGCACCCAGATGATCGACGAGGCGAAGGCCGCCGCTGCGGAATGGAAGGAAAAAGGCGTCGACGTCGAGGTCTCCGTCCAGAGCGCCAATGTCGACGTGCCCGGGCAGATCGCGCATATCCGCAACTTCATCGCGGAAGGGGTGAACGCCATCATCGTCAACCCCAACAGCCCGACCGCCTTCGATCCGATCTTCGCCCAGGCGAAGGAAGCCGGCATCCTGGTGATCGCCACCGACGCGGAAGTCTCTTCGCCCGATGCCATCTATGTCGGCATCGACCAGACCGCCTGGGGTGCCGCGGGCGCCAAGTGGCTCGCCGAAACGCTCGGCGGCAAGGGCAAGGTGGTTGCGATCAACGGCGTCGCCGGCCATCCGGCGAACGAGATGCGCGTCGCCGGCTACAAGAGCGTCTTCAAGGATTATCCGGATATCCAGGTCGTCAACGAGGTCAATGCCAACTGGGACCAGGCGCAGGGCCAGCAGGCGATGCAGAACATTCTTGCCACCTATCCGGACATCAACGGCGTGCTGGTGCAGGACGGCATGGCGGCCGGTGCCTGGAAATCGATCATGGACGCCGGCAAGGCCGGCGAGATCGCGGCAACCGGCGAAATCCGCAAGGACTTCATCGACCTCTGGATCAAGGAAAAACTGAACTCGGGAGCGACCGTGAATCCGCCCGGCGTCATGGCGAGTGCCCTCAACGTCGCCGTTTTGATGCTGCAGGGCAAGGAACTGAAGGAGCCGGCAAAGGCCGGACAATACGGCAACGCGCTCTACCTGCCGATTCCCTTCATCGACTCCAAGAACGTGGCGGAAGCCGCAAAGCAGCTCGAGGGCAAGCCCGGCTATTATTCCTATACGAGCTCGCTTTCGATCGAGGAGGCGGAAGCGCTGTTCAAGTGAGCCTTCGGCGGGGCGCTGAGGCATTGCGCGTCCCGTTGGGCGCGCATGCTCCCGGTAACACTTTGTCTTGCTGCATGTTTCTATCCCTAAATCCGCCAGGATTTGAGGAAACATAAAGTAGCCGATCCCGGCCAGCGCCCGCCAAACCGAAGCGAACGGACGAGTTTCCATGTCGAAATTGAAACTGAGCGGCGTGAGCAAGGCTTACGGCGCGACCCTGGCGGTCCGCCGAGGCGATCTTGAGCTCATGGCCGGCGAGGTCCATGTCCTGATGGGTTCCAACGGCTCGGGAAAAAGCACCCTCTGCAAGATCATTGCGGGCAGCGTGCGGCCCGACGGCGGCAGGATCCTGGTCGACGACCAGCCTGTGACGATCAGCGGACCGCGCTCGGCGCGAGCCCACGGCATCGGCATCTTCTATCAGGAACTCAGCCTCGCCGCGCACCGCTCGGTCGAGGAAAACATCTCGCTCGGCAAGCTGCCGGTCAAATCGCGGGTCTTCATCGACCGCTGGGAACTCAGGCAACGCGCGGCGCGCTATATCGGCCTTTTCGAAGGCGTCTGCGGCGAAGGGTTTTCCGCCGACACACTCGTCGGCAACCTGCGCCCCGACCAGCGTCAGCTCGTCGAGATCATGAAGGCGCTGGCCAGCGAGGCGCCGCTCCTCATCTTCGACGAGCCGACCTCGGCGCTCGACCGAGCCCAGGTGGAGCGCTTCTTCGAAATCCTGCGCGATCTCAAGCGTCGCGGGCGGGGCATCATCTTCATTTCGCACCGCATGGACGAGATCAAGGCGATCGGCGACCGCGTCACTATCATTCGCGACGGCGAGACCATCACCACGCTCAACCTGGGCGACACGGACCCGGCAACCGTGATCCGGCTGATGGTCGGCGGTGCCGGCGACATGCCGGCAACGCAATCCTCAGTGCCGGCGTTGGTGGAGGGTGAAGGAGGCGCCGCGCTGACGGTGCGCGATTTTTCCGGCCGCGGTTTCCGCAATGTAAGTTTCGAGGTTGGCCGCGGCGAGATTCTCGGCTTCGGCGGGCTGCACGGCCAGGGCCAATCGGCGGTGCTCAGAGCGATCTTCGGCGCCGGCTCGATCGCCTCGGGCGAAATCCTCATCGGCGACAGCCGCTTCGACGCTTCGAACCCGCGTGACGCGATCCGGCGCGGCTGCGCCTATGTCTCCGGCGACCGCATCCGCGACGGCGTCATCAGCGGAAGACCGATCATCGAGAACGTCACGCCGATCCATTATCTGCGCGACCGGCTGATGATCGCTCGGCCGGGCAAGCTGCGCGACAGGGTGGCGCCGGCGCTGGAAAGCATGCACACCAAATTCGCGAGCCTCTTCCACCCGATCGGTTCGCTTTCGGGCGGCAATCAGCAGAAGGTGATCATCGCCCGCTGGCTGATCGACCGCCCCGACGTGCTGCTGCTCGACGACCCGACCAAGGGCATCGACCTGTCCGCCAAGGCGGACCTCTTCGCGCTGATCCGGCAACTGGCGGCGGAGGGGCTCGGCATTGTCCTCTATTCTTCCGAGGATGCCGAACTGCTCGGCAACGCCAACCGCATTCTCGTCTTCAACGGCGGATCGGTCAGCCGGGAGCTTACGGGGGCGGACCGCACCCGCTACAATCTATATCAAGCCGCTTACGAGGCCGCGTGATGGCAGAGACCGCAACCGTCCCGACATACCGGCGCGCCGGCGGCATCGGCAGGCTGCTGGAGCGCTATCCTTTCCTGCCCGCGCTCGTGATCGTCGCCGTACTCCTTCTCCTCAACGGCTTCTTTTCGCCGAACAGCCTGACATTTCGGGCTCTGACCGGGCTGCTCAGCACCTATATGGCGCTGATCCTGCTCGCGATCGCACAGACCTACGTCGTCTATGCCGGCGATATCGACCTCTCTGCCGGCGCGATCCTCTCGCTGGTCAATGTCGCGATCGTGGTTCTGATGGAACGCTGGGGAGGCGGTGCCGGCGCGGTGTTCCTGGCACTGGCCATCGGTCTCCTGCTCGGGCTGGCCTGCGGGCTCGTGAACGGCCTCGTCGTCGCGGCTCTGCGGCTGCAGGCGATCGTCGCGACCTTCGCGACCAGCATCTTCTTCACGGGCCTTGCGCTTTACATCCTGCCCGTTGCCGGCACGCCGGCGCCGGCGCTCTTCTGGCGCACCTATGGCGGCCGGCTTTTCGGCGTTCCCTTCGTCTTCTACATCCTGGCGGCCCTCGTCATCCTCCTCGCGGTGATGAGCCGCACCAGGCTGGTCACGCAACTGCTTGCCGTTGGCGACGACCAGCAGGCGGCCTACCAGACCGGGCTGCCTGTCATAGCGACCCGGATCAAGGGCTATGTGCTCTGCGGCCTCTTTTCCGCGCTCGCCGCCTTCTGCATCACCGGCGATACCGCAAGCGGCGATCCGCTGGTCGGGGGCAAGATGACGCTCTACAGCGTCGCGGCGGTCGTGCTCGGCGGCAGCGCCCTCTCCGGCGGCTGGGGCACCGTCGTCGGCTCGCTGCTCGGGGCGCTGACGATAGGGCTCATCAACTCGGTCGTCTTTTTCATGGGCACGCCGTCCGAGTGGCAGAACTTCGTGCAGGGCCTCGCGATCCTCCTCGTCCTGATGGCGGGCGTGCTTGCCGGCAGGAGGGCGCGCTCATGAGCCGAGTGGTGTCCTTCGTCCGGCAGCCGATCGTCGTCGCGCTCGCGCTCATCGTGCTGCTCCTCTATCTCGGCGAGGCGCTGTCGCCGGGCCTTGCGACCGGCGGTCAGATCCTGCGGCTCCTGATCGTCGCCTCGCTGCTCGGCATCGTCGCGGCCGGTCAGAACGTCGTCATCCTCGGCGGACGCGAAGGAATCGATCTCTCGGTCGGCGGCGTCGTCTCGCTCTCGGCGATCCTCGCGGGCAACGTCATGAACGGCGCCGATGGCGGCATCTTGCCGGCCGTCGCCGCCTGCCTTGCGGCCGGCGCCTTCTTCGGCCTCCTGAACGGGCTCGGCGTCACGCTTCTCAGAATCCCGCCGCTGGTGATGACGCTCGGAATGCTGGGCGTGCTGCAGGGGCTTCTCGTCGTCATCCGGATGGGAATTCCCTCCGGCCAGGCCGCGCCGGCGCTCTCGCGCTTCGTCACGCAACCGCTCGCCTACGGCATTCCCGGCATCATCTGGCTCTGGATCGTGATCGGCATCCTAATGGCGCTCATGCTCAACCGCACCGTCTTCGGCCATCGCATCTATGCGATCGGCTCCAACGAGCACGCGGCCTACATGGCCGGCGTGCCGGTCAAGCTGGTCCGCATCGCGCTCTTCATGATCTCCGGCATGTTCGCCGCGATCGCCGGCCTCTGCCTGCTCGGCTATTCCGGCACGTCTTTCGCCAATGTCGGCGAGCAGTACATGCTCCCCTCGATCATCGCGGTCGTCTTCGGCGGCACATCGCTTGCCGGGGGCAAGGGCGGCTACACCGGCACCATGGCGGGCGCGGTCCTGCTGGTCATCCTGCAGAGCATCCTGACGACCATCAACATCGAGGAGTCCGGACGCCAGATGGTGTTCGGCGCGACGCTGCTCCTGTTGATGATGTTCTACGGACGGGGCCGGGCGATGCGCGCATGAGGGACCGGCCGAAGATCAAGGACATCGCCGAGAAGGCGGGCGTGTCGGTGGCCACCGTCTCGCGCGCCCTCGCCGCTTCGACGCTGGTGACCGCCGAGACGCGCCAGCGCGTGCTCGACCTAGCGCGCGAGCTCGATTACCGCCCGAATGTCAGCGCCCGGAACCTGCGCACCCGCAGGTCCATGACGGTGCTGATGGTCGTACGCGACGTCGGCAATCCCTTCTATCTCGACATCCTCAAGGGCGTCGAGGCGACGGCGCGCGAAGCCGGCTATGCCGTGCTGATGGGCAATACCGAGGACGACCCGGCGCGCGAGACCGAATATTTCAACATGCTGCGCGACGGGCATGCCGACGGCATGATCCTGATGACCGGCAAGCTGCCGCCAGCGGGCGGCTGGAACCATCTGCCCGTGGTGGTGGCGTTGGAAATGATCGAGGGCTCTGGCCTGCCGCATGTGCAGGTCGACAATGTCGCCGCGGCCCGCGGTGCCGTCGAGCACCTGATTTCACTCGGCCATCGGAGGATCGCTCATATATCCGGGCCGGTTCCCGAGCCGATGAGCGTCTATCGGCGGGAGGGGTTTCGCCTGGCGATGCGCGCTGCCGGGCTGCCGATTCCAGCCGGCTACGAGGTGCGGGGCGACTTCCTGATCGAAAGCGGCGAGGAATGCTGCCGCTCGCTCTTCTCTCTTTCCGATCCGCCGACCGCGCTCTTCGTCGCCAATGACGAAATGGCCTATGGTGCCGTCCACGAGCTGAGACGGATCGGACGCGACGTGCCGGGCGACGTTTCGGTCGTGGGCTTCGACGATCTTTATCTGAGCAAGGCCTTCTATCCGCCGCTGACGACGGTCGTCCAGCCTCGCTCCGAGATCGGCCGCACCGCCATGGCGGTGCTCCTTGGAATTCTGGCGGGCGGCTCGGAGGGGGCCGAACCGATCGTGCTGCCCACGGTCCTGAAGGTACGCGGCAGCACGGCGCCGCCACTTATCTGAAAGCGCATGTGAGGGCGGCTCGAGGCGGTCGCCGCTGGATGTCGGGGAGGAAGGAATGATCACATTACCGAAACAGACCTTGCGAGTAGGCTTCGTCGGCACCGGCTTTATCGCGCATTTCCACCTGAAATCGCTCATCGGGGTACGCAATGTCGAGGTGACCGGCGTCTACAGCCGCAATCCCGAAAACCGCGCGCGCTTCGCGAGCGAAGTCGGGGCGCTTGATCTCGGCGAGTGCCGCGCGCATGAGAGTCTCGAATCGCTCCTGTCCGCCGGCGACGTCGACGCGGTCTGGATTCTGTCGCCGAACTACACGCGGCTCGACGTCATGCGGACGCTCCACGGGGAGATCAAGGCGGGACGCAGCAAGATCTTCGCTGTCGCCTGCGAGAAGCCGCTTGCGCGCACCGTAGCGGAGGCACGCGAGATGCTGCACCTGGCCGAGGATGCAGGTCTCAACCATGGCTATCTCGAAAACCAGGTCTTCTGCACGCCGGTGCTGCGAGGCAAGGAGATCATTTGGCGGCGCGCCGCCTCGACCACCGGCCGGCCCTATCTCGCACGCGCCGCGGAAGAACATGCCGGTCCGCACGAGCCCTGGTTCTGGCAGGGCGACAAGCAGGGCGGCGGGGTGCTTTCCGATATGATGTGCCACAGCGTCGAGGTGGCGCGCCATCTGCTCACGGCGCCCGGCGCACCTCGCAATTCGTTGAAGGTCAAATCGGTGAACGGCACGGTCGCGAACCTCAAATGGACGCGGGCCGGCTATGCCGATGAGCTGCGCCGCCGCTTCGGTGAGGATGTCGACTACCGTCGGCGCCCATCGGAGGATTTCGCCCGGGCGACCGTGACGCTGGAGGACGAGGAGGGCAACGAGCTGATGATCGAGGCAACGACCTCCTGGGCCTATGTCGGCGCCGGCCTGCGCATTCAGCTCGAGCTCCTCGGCCCCGAATATGCGCTGGAGTATAATTCGCTCGGCACCGGCTTGAAGATCTTCCTGTCGCGGGCCGTGCAGGGCACAGAGGGCGAGGACCTCGTCGAAAAGCAGAATGCCGAGCAGGGCCTGATGCCGGTGCTGGAGGACGAAGCCGGCGTCTACGGCTATACGGACGAAAACCGCCACATGGTCGGATGCTTCCGCAAGGGGATAAAGCCGCTCGAAACCTTCGAGGACGGCCTGGCGGTCGTCGAAATCCTGATGGGCCTCTACCGCTCCGCCGAGATCGGCGCGACGCTGCATTTCCCGGCGCCGGAGCTCGAAAACTATATTCCCGTCGTGGCGCGCGTGGGGGCGTAGTTCGTGCGCTTCAACCCAGTCGGGAACCTTCCTGCCGGAGCGCGGTTTGCTTCGGCATGCCGAAAGATGCAAATCAGCCGACCGTTCTCATTACCGGCTCGAGCGGCTTTCTGGGCCAGGCGATCGCGCATCGCCTGAGGGACCGGTATCGCGTCATCGGGCTCGACCTGTCCCCGCCGAAAGGCAAGTCCGAGACCGAAGAGACGATCAAATTCGACATCACCTCCGACGAAAGCGTGAGAGAGGCGATCGAGACGGCGGGCAAGCGCAGCGGCGGGCGCCTTGCCTCCGTCATTCATCTCGCCGCCTATTACGACACCACCGGCAAGGACAATCCCAAATACGATGCCGTCAATGTCGAGGGCACGCGCCGGCTATTGGAGGCGCTGCAGGGTCTTCCCACCGAACAGTTCATCTATGCAAGCACGCTGCTGGTGCAGGCGCCCAGTCCGGCCAGGGGTGCGCGGATCAACGAGGATGATCCGCTGGACCCCGCCTGGGCCTATCCCAAATCGAAGGCCGAGACCGAGGCGGCGATTGCCAGACATCGCGGCGCAATCAGGACCGCGACCCTCCGTCTCGCTGGCGTCTATGACGAGGACTGCCGAGCCGCTTTCATCGCTCAGCAGATCGCCCGCATCTTCGAGCGGCTCCCGACCGCCTATCTGTTCAGCGGCGATCTGGATGCAGGCCAGCCCTATCTGCACAAGGACGATCTGGTCGAGGCTTTCGCGCGCACGGTCGACCGTCGCAACGACTTGCCCGATGATTGCGTGTTGCTGATCGGCGAGGAGGAAACGCTCTCCTATGGCGACTTGCAGAAGCGCATCGGCCGGCTGATCCACGGCGAGGACTGGCGCACGCTCGCTCTGCCCAAGAGCCTCGCCAAGCCGGGGGCTTGGATGCAGACCGAGGTGCTCGACCAGGACTCGGAGATCAAGCCGTGGATGGTCGAGAACTCGGACGATCATTACGAGATCGACATCTCCCGTGCCCGCAACAAGCTCGGCTGGGAGCCGAGGCACAGCCTAGCTGCGACGTTGCCGGAAATGATCCGGCGGCTCAAGCAAGACCCGACCGACTGGTACGCGAAGAACAAGCTGGAGCCCTCTGTGGTCGCCGCCTCGGATCCCGAGATCGAGCAGGCGGAGAAAAGGCTGGCGGAGCCGCTGGAACGCAGTGACGCCGAAGTCGAAGCTGCCGTGGAAGCGCACCGGTTGCGCACGCTATGGGCGCCGCTGGCAAATGTCGCTCTCGGCCTGTGGCTCGTCTCCTCGCCGGCGACGCTCGGCCTTTTCGACCCCGTCAGCGTGCCGCTGCCGCCGGCGCTCGGCCACGAGATCGACGAACCCGCCATACGCAATGCCCGTCTCGGGACAAGCGAGATCCTGTCCGGACTGCTCGTTGCCGCATTCGCGCTTTTCGGCATGTACCGGCGCTGGTCTCATGCGCAATGGATCACGGCCGCGCTCGGCGTCTGGATCATGCTGGCCCCGCTTGTCTTCTGGACGACGAGTGCCGCGGCCTACGCCATCGATACGCTTGCCGGCATGCTGATCGTGGCCTTTGCGGTGATGATTCCGCCGACGCCCGGAATAAGGCTGCGGGCGCTCGCGGCCGACGACGACCGGCCCCTCGGCTGGAGCTATTCGCCGTCCTCCTTCACGCAGCGCATGCCGATCGTCGCGCTCGCCTTTGTCGGCCTCTTCGTCTCGCGCTATCTCGCCGCCTATCAGATGGGCCATGTCGACGGGCTGTGGGACCCGTTCTTCGGGCCGGGCGAGGCACCCGTCCGCAACGGCAGCGAGGCGGTCGTGACGTCCTGGGTGTCCAAGGGCTTTCCGATCGCCGATGCCGGCCTCGGCGCCTTCGCCTATTCGCTGGACATTCTGGCCGGCGCGATCGGAGACAGCCGGCGCTGGCGCACCATGCCCTGGATGGTGCTCCTCTTCGGCCTGCTGATCGTGCCCCTCGGCGTCGTCAGCGTCTCCTTCATCATCATCCAGCCGCCGCTTATCGGGGCGCTCTGTACGCTCTGCATCATCCAGGCGGGCGTCACCGTCGTGCTCATCCCCTATTCGATAGACGAGGTGCTCGCCACCATCCAGTACCTCTGGCGCGTAAGGAAGGCGGGCGAGCCGTTCTGGCGGACGTTCTGGATGGGCGGCCCGGCCATTTCGGAGGACCAGACGCCGGCGCCCGACCTCAACCGTCCGGCGACCGAGCTGTTGAAGGAATTCATCGTCGGCGGCGTCAACTTTCCCTGGACGCTGGTCGCCAGCGCATTGCTCGGCGCGGTCCTGATGACGACGCCCTTGATTTTCGGCAGCCTCCCGCCGCTCTATCACAGCGACCACGTTCTCGGCTGCCTCGTGATCCTGGTTGCCGTCACCGCCATGGCGGAGGTCGTCCGGCCGGTGCGCTTCCTGAATGTGCTGCTCGGCGCCTGGGTGGCGGCCTCGCCCTTCCTGTTTGCCGGCGGCAGCACGGTCGCGACCCTTGCCGACGTCGCGATCGGCTTGGCACTGATCGCGCTCAGCCTGCCGCGCGGGAGGCGCAGCGAAGAACATTATGGCGGCTGGGGCCGGGCGATCGTCTGACGGACGCGCCTCAAGACAGTCAGCTCATCTGCGCAAGCACCATGACGAGCAGGAAGCCGGCGGCGTTGGCGATCGCCGAAGACTGCTGAAATTGATGCGACTCCGCTTCCGGCACGAGGTCGGTAATCGTCAGGTAGAACATCCCGCCCGCTCCCGTCGCGAAGAGAAAACCGGTGACCGGCTGGACCAGGCCTTTCAGCAGGAACCACCCTGCAACGGCGGACACGAAAAGGGAGAGGCCGATGAGGGAGGTCCATCCGAGTATCCGGCGCTTCGCGTTCTTCCGCTCCTCGTCGAGCGTCAATTCGCCGATGCTCATTCCTTCGCTGAAATTATCGATGCAGATCGCAAGACCCACGATAAGCGCCACTTTCGGCTCGAAGGTGGCGCCGACGCCGATCGTCATGCCTTCGATCAGCTCTTCCGCACTCGTGCCGCCGGCGAGCACCGCGACATTGCTCCCGCGCGGCTTGCGCCTCCGGTGCAACTGATCGACCTCGGTCTTTTGATCCGCTTCCGGCCCGGCCATTTTCCAGCGGTTGACGTAGAGGTCGAGAATATAGACGAGTCCCAGCCCGAGCAGAAATCCGGCAACGGCAAGCGGAAGACCTGCAAGTTCCATGGAGGTGGGCATCATCTCGAAAGCGAAGGTGCCCATGAGGACGCCGGCCGCGAAGCCGACCGCGATCGAGAGCACGAGGCTCGACGGCCTGAGCGAGATCGCCGCCAGGCCGCCCAGGGGCGATGCGACGGCCGCCGCTGCCGCGATTCCCAGGATGATCAGGAGATCATTGCTCATCGCTGCCCGGATCCTCGGTTTTCAAGGCGAGCCTTCAGGACGTACGATCTGCTCATAGGTACATTGGCGCGGGTCCTTGTCCGGCCGCCAGCGCATGAGTTTCGTACCGTGGCGGAAGCGCCGGTTGCTGACATGGTCGAACCGGACTTCGACGACCAGTTCCGGCCGAACCGGCTGCCATTCGCCGCTGCGTTCGCTGCTCCAGCGGCTGGGCCCGCCCGGGGCCTTGCCGGTGAAGCCCGGCGGCTCCTGCAAAGCTTCGAGCTGGCGCGTCAGGGCAGGCCGCTCCTTGTCCGAGATCGTCGCGGTAAAGCCCACATGGTTCAGCAGTCCCTCGGTGTCGTAAAGGCCGAGCAGAAGCGAGCCGACCAAAGAGCTGTCGCTCTCGTAGCGGAAGCCGCCGACGACGCAGTCGGCCGTCTTCAGCCGCTTGACCTTCACCATTGCCCTTTCGCCGCATTCATACGCGCCGTCGCGCCGCTTTGCGACGACCCCGTCGGTGGCACCCGCCTGCCATGAGGTGAGCCACCTCTCGGCCTCCTTAACGTCGAGCGTGAAGGGCGAAAGCTCGAGCATCTCCGCAACCGCGTTCTCTTTGGCGAATGTTTCGAGCCGGGCGCGCCGTGCTGTCAGGGACTGGTCGGTCAGGACCGTTCCGTCGGTGCCGGCCAGCATGTCGAACAGGATGAGTTTGGCCGGCGTCTCCTGCGAGAGCTTCTGTACGCGGCTTGCCGCCGGATGCAGGCGCATCTGAAGGGCGTCGAAGGAAAGGCGCCCGTCGACCTCGATCACCAGTTCGCCGTCGAGGACGAACATGTCCGGCTCCAGTCGGCGCAGCAGGGCGAGGATCTCGGGGAAGAAGCGCCCGAGCGGCTTGCCGGATTTCGCCCTTATGTCGACGTCCTCGCCGGACTTGAACGCAAGGCAGCGAAAGCCGTCCCACTTCGGCTCGTACTGCCATGCGTCGCCGCCCGGAAGCCCGGTCGCGGAACGGGCTTCCATCGGCGCCGTGCTGACGGGCAGGGGAAAGCTCCCCGCCTTCTTCGCCGCGCTTGACGGAGCGGCCTTCTTCGTCGGCTTTCCATGTGCGGGCGACGCCATCGTCCACTCCGTCTAAACCGTCGGCCTATTTCAGCTTGACCGAGGGCTCTCTTCCCCAGACGCGCAGCTTGCCGAGCTCCTTGAGGAAGGCGGCCGCACTCGCAGCGTCGGTGAGTTCGATCGTTCCCTCATCGAGCAGCTCCGCAATGCCGGCCCTCTCGAGAAGGGGAACGGCGGCGCCGGCATAGCCTATATATTTGCAATGGGCGAAGGCGTCGGCCACGAAATCGCGCGCGGTGGCGACGTCGATCAGATCCGCGACGGCCTCTGCGGAAGGAAGCAGGACCACCGCGTCGTAGAGTACCGACGGGCCGCCGTCGAGCATCTGGTGAGCGGCGATGCGTTTTCCGTCGGAGGCGGTAAAGCCGCCGACCTTCGGCGCGATCAGCTCGAAGACCGCCTTCTCCTTCTCGACAGCCGCTATCAGGGCGTCGAGAAGCGCGGCGTCCGCGCCGTCCGTCGCCAATATTCCGAGCTTGCGGCCCTCGAAACGCTTCGGCCCACGCTGGATGATGCTGAGGGCCGGCGAGGGGTCGAGGTCCTGGCGGGTGGCAACGGCCGCATCCGCCGGTTTCGGCATCGTCTCCAGGCCGAGGGCGTGGCCGACCTTTTTCCCCAACGTTTCATCGATATTGAGAAGATGCGCGACCATCCGTTCGCGGATCACCTGCGTCTCCACCTTGCTCAATTCGAAGGTCAGGGCATCGGCGATGTGGCGCTGCTCGGGCGGCGTCTGGCTGATGAAGAACTGACGGGCCTGGCTGTAATGGTCGGCAAAGCTCTCGGCGCGGATGCGCAGCTTCGGGCCCTGCTCCTCGGAAGGAAAATGGCGGAAGCCTTTCATGGGCGACTCGCGCGGACCCTCGCCCCAGGAATTGGGCTGGTAGTTCACGCGTCCGACCGGGTTGCGCATGGCCATGTGGCCGTCCTGCTGAAAGTGCTGGAAGGGACATTTCGGCGCGTTGATCGGAAGATGGGTGAAGTTCGGGCTGCCGAGCCGCTTCAGCTGCGTGTCGAGATAGGAGAAGTTGCGCCCCTGCAGCAACGGATCGTCGCTGAAGTCGATGCCGGGCGGCACGTTCTGCGTCATGAAGGCGACCTGCTCGGTTTCGGCGAAGAAATTCTCCGGCATGCGATCGAGTACCAGCCGGCCGACAGGCTTCGTCGGCAGCACTTCCTCCGGGATGATCTTGGTCGGATCGAGAATGTCGAAATCGAACTTGTCGGCGAAGTCCTGATCGAAAAGCTGCACATGCAGTTCCCATTCCGGGAAGTTGCCGGACTGGATGGCTTGCCACATATCGCGCCGGTGGAAATCAGGATCGGCTCCATTGATCTTCACGGCCTCGTTCCAGACGACCGACTGGAGCCCGAGCTTGGGCTTCCAATGGAATTTGACAAAGGTGGACTCGTCCTTGGCATTGACGAAACGGAAGGTGTGGACGCCGAAGCCTTCCATGAACCGGAAGGAGCGCGGGATCGCCCGGTCCGACATGACCCACATGACCATGTGCATGCTTTCCGGCGTCAGGCTGATGAAGTCCCAGAAATTGTCATGCGCGGACTGCGCCTGGGGAAACTCCCGGTCCGGTTCGGGCTTTACCGAGTGTATGACGTCGGGGAACTTGATCGCGTCCTGGATGAAGAACACCGGGATGTTGTTGCCGACGAGGTCCCAATTGCCCTCGTTTGTGTAGATTTTGACCGCGAAACCGCGAACGTCGCGGGCGAGGTCGAACGAGCCCTTGCTTCCGGCCACCGTCGAGAACCGCACGAAGGCAGGGGTTCGTTCGCCCGGTCGCTGGAACAGATCCGCCCGGGTGTAGGCTGCAAGCGACTCGTAGGTTTCGAAGAAGCCGTGCACGCCGTAGCCGCGGGCATGCACGACGCGCTCGGGAATGCGTTCGTGATCGAAGTGGAAGATCTTCTCGCGGAAGTGGAAATCCTCGATGAGCGTCGGGCCGCGTTCGCCGGCGCGCAGACTGTTCTGGTCGTCGGCGACGGGGCCGCCCTGAGCCGTCGTCAGGACGGGCGTGTCGCCTTCGGCGATCTGGTGAAGTTCTCCACCGTTGCCGCGTGTCGCTTTCTGGTCATGAATGGTGGCCGGTTTCGTATTGTTCGGCGCAGAGGGTTTCTTGGCCATGGCAGCACTCCTTGGTCGGGGGCGGATGGGCACGAAACCTTGGCGAGGGAGGTTGGTTCCCCTGCACGCAAAAATTACCCGGACATCCGGCCTGCTGCTGCCGCCGATTCCAAGAGGTGGAGCGGGATGCGATCGGAAAACCGCACGCACTTTCCTCATCCCGCTCCGGCAAGGTCGTAGCGAACAGGTATTGCGTCGGCCCGCCATACGCTGCGGCGCGGACGGAAACGCCAGTAGCGCTCGGCGCCGTCGAGAGGCACGCCGTCCGGAGCTTCGGACAGGAGCTCGGCCTCGCCGGTCATCTGCAGGAGGCCGCCCGTGGAGAAGTCCGGGAAAGTGAGCCCGGCGCGCGGATTGAGCGCGATGTTGCCGAGCGTGTTGAAGAAGCGGTTGCCGACGAAATCCGGGATCACCAGCCAGCCGTCTTCGCCGACATGCACGAATCCGGCGTGGCCGCCGCGATGGGAGACGTCGATCTGCCGGCCGCCGGCGAGATCGGCATAGGTTGCGACGAAGAACGTGTCCGCCTGCGCCACCAGAGCACGCGCGGCGGCGTTGAGCCCGAAGCTGGAAACGGGCGGTACCGAAGGCGGCACGGAAGGGTCGCGCACGAAACGGACCTGGCGGAGCTGGATGTATTTCGGACAGTTACCGAAGCTCTGGTCGACGCCGAGATCGAAACCGCGGGCATGCCGCTTAAGCGTGCCGTTCAGCCGGTTGCGCCGGCGGGTGCCGAGATCGATTCCGAGCAGGGCGAGGGGAGCGCCGTCCTCCATGCCCGCCTCGGCGGGGTCCGTCGACTCCCGCGGGAGCTCGACGGTAAGCCTTTTTTCGTCCGGCGCGTGGAGGAAGCCGGGTTCGCCCGCCCTGAGCGTCGCCCAGGCGTCGCCGTCGCGATCGACCGAGCCCAGCACGACCATCGGCAGAAGGGGATAGAATTCCCGGTGCTGGTCGATCAGGTGGTCGCGCATGACGCGGCGTCCGATCTCGTCCATGCGCGTATCCACACCCAGCCTCTTCTGCAGGGCGATTTCACCCTCATGCCAGGGCGAATGTGCGAGGATGGGAGCCTCCATGACGATTGTTTCCTTGGTTGCGTGAATGTTGAGTATCTCAGGGCTTGTTCGCGGCGATAACATCCGCCCCCGGCCCAAACTCCCTCATTCCTGTGTCTGTCACAGGAACCCAGCAGGCCAAGTCACCGGTCTGAAGGACTCCTCGCACCGCAGACGCGGCGCTGCTCTCATCCCTGCGACAAGCACAGGGAAGAGGGTGGTTGCAGTCCTTCGATACGCTTAAAAGCACGTGCCGTGCGAGATGGCTTCCCGCAAGCGGACGTCGTCATAACGCTCGCTAAGCCGCCAACCCCACCGGCGTCTTTGCGAACTCGACGAAGCCCGGCAATGCCTCGATGCGGGCGAGCCAGCCGCGGATCTCCGGATAGGGCTGGAGATCGACGTCGCCTTCGGGGGCGCGCGCCACGTAGCTGTAGAGCGCGACATCGGCGATCGTCGGCCGGTCGGCGGCAATCCAGCCTCTGCCTTTGAGCTCCTGCTCGATCAGCGCCAGGATCGCATGCGAACGAGGGATCACCTCTTCCGGTCGGTAGGGCGCCTTGAACACGTTGATGAGCCGCGCCTGGGCCGGACCATGGGCGATCTGGCCGGCAGCCACCGAAAGCCAGCGCTGAACGGCAGCCGCCCCCGCGGCGTCTTCCGGCAGCCAGTCCGTGCGGCCGGTCTTCTTTGCCAGATAGACGAGAATTGCGCTTGAGTCCGAGATGATCGTGCCGCCGTCGTCGAGCACCGGGACCTGACCGAAGGAATTGAGCTTCAGGAAATCCGCTTGCTTGTGCTCTCTCCTGGCGAAATCGACGACCACCAGCTCATGCTCGATACCGAGCAGCGAGAGGAACAAGCGGGCGCGGTGCGCGTGGCCGGAGAGGGGATGGTGATAGAGTTTCATGTCGGCCTCGTTGAATGATGGAACGACACCAAGATGATTGTTATCCGCGGAGTTGATAAGCTCCGATAGAGGCACTAGACCGTTTCACTTGATGAAATAATCGAGGAGCATTCGATGGATCGCTGGCAGGCGATGCGGATCTTCGTGGAGGTGGTGGAAAGCGGCGGCTTCGCGGCGGCCGCCAAGGTGCTGCATATGAGCCCGCCATCGGTCACCCGGGCGGTGGCGAAGCTGGAGGACCTGATCGGGACACGGCTTCTGGTGCGTACCACGCGCTCGCTGAAACTGACTGCGGCGGGCGAAGGTTACGTGGCCGATTGCCGGCGTATCCTCGGGGAGATCGCAGAGGCGGAAGCCAATGCGGCGGGCAGCTTCACCGCACCTGCGGGGTTGCTCACGGTAACGGCGCCCGCGCTCTTCGGGCGCATCCACGTGCTCCCCGTCATCCTCGACTTCCTCGATCACTATCCGGCAATGCAGGTCAAGACCGTCTTCGTCGACCGCGTGACCAATCTGGTCGACGAGGGCCTGGATGTGGCGATCCGCATTGCCTCGCTCCCGCCCTCCGGGCTCGTTGCGCGCCGGATCGGCTCGGTTCGGCAAGTGCTTTGCGGCTCGCCGGATTATTTCACCCGCTTCGGCGAGCCGGGCAGCCCGCAGGAGCTTGCCCGTCATCGCATCATCGGGCGAGAGGGCCTCTTCGGCCACTCGGAATGGCTCTTCGGACGCGACAACAGCATCCGCGTTCCGATCAGCCCTCGTCTCATCTGCAACACCAATGACGCTGTCCTCTCCGCCGCTTTGGCGGGCTGGGGATTGTCGCGGTTTCAGTCCTACCAGGTGGCACCCGACGTGAGAGCCGGCAGGCTCAAGGTCGTCCTTGCCGACCACGAGCGCGAGCCGGTGCCGATCCACATCGTGCATGCGGAAGGCCGCATGGTCTCTGCAAGGGTGCGCGCCTTCGTGGACTTCGCCGCCGGGCGTTTTCGTCGCCACGCGGGTCTTGGCACCGAGCTTTGAATACCTCTACCGGTCGTCGCCGCGCACCCGCAGCAGCACGCGTTCGAGCGCATCCGTCAGCGCCCGGTGGCCGCCGCCGCGGTCGAAGTCCGTCAAAACCTGCTCGTTCAATCCGCCGGCGGTCGAAAATTCGCGGGCGAGTTCTTCGAGCGGCGTCCCCTCGTCCCTGGCCGCCCTCTGGGAGAGACTGGCGAAGAGCGGCGCGATATAGGCGCGTGCCTTGTCGCGGTCGAGACCCTTTTCGGCGAACCAGCCGGTCGTCCGGTCGAGAATGCCGAGATAGGTCGCCATCAGAGCGCTTCCGACGGCAAGCAGGTCATATTCCTCCTTGGTCTCGCATTCGACCGCCGTTCCGAGTGCCGCAAAGATCACGGCAACGGCGCGGTTCGGTGGATAGATCGCCGTCACGCCCTCGCGCTCGGCGACGAAGGGCAGGGGGATTGCCTGGGTGAGCTCCACCTCCTCGCTGATCCAGCCGAGAAGCGTGGAACGATCGGTAGCGGCAATGACGCTGACGACCTTCTGACCCTTGCGGAATTTGAGCTTGGGGATCACGTCCTCGGCGATTTGAGGACGGACGGCGAGGAACAGCACGTCGGCCGCGTCCACCGTTTCCTGATTGTCCTTGGCGATCCGCACGAGCGGGAAGCGGCCGGCAAGCCGGGCAGCAATTTCCCGGTTGCGCGGGGAGACGAGGATCCCGGCGGCGTCGAGCCCGGAACCGACGATGCCCGTCACCATCGCTTCGGTGATGGCGCCGGTGCCGATGAAGCCAATACGCATCGCTGTTCACTCCCTTGATTCGTACCGGCGACATTAGAACAATTCCGGGAAATTGCGTCACTAACGCAGCCGTTTTCCCTCTCCGTCGAACACCAGAACCGAAACCGGATCGAAGCGGGCCGTCAGGCGGTCACCGGCCTTGAGCCCGCGGCCGTTCTTCGTTTCGACCACGATGAGCTCGCCGCTGCCGTGGCGGGCATAGGCGAAGGTCTCTCCGCCGAGATGTTCCAGCATGTCGATCGTGAGGGCTAGCCCTGCAGGACCGTCTTCATTGAAATGCTCGGGCCGGATGCCGATCGTCACCGCAGTTCCCGCCGCCGCCTGCAGGGTGACGGGGATCTTCGCGTCTCCATGATCCGGCAGGCGCGCATAGGCTCGGTCCTGGTCGATTTCGATCACGCCCTTCAGGAAATTCATCTTCGGCGACCCGATGAAGCCGGCGACGAAGAGGTTGGCCGGGTCGTCATAGAGATCGAGGGGCGAGCCCACCTGTTCGACCACGCCGGCGCGCATGACGACGATCTTGTCGGCGAGCGTCATGGCCTCGACCTGATCATGCGTCACGTAGACGATGGTGGTGGCGAGCTGCTTGTGCAGCCGTGCGATCTCGATGCGCATATGCACGCGCAGCTCCGCATCGAGGTTGGAAAGCGGCTCGTCGAACAGGAAGATCTTCGGATGGCGGACGATCGCCCGGCCGATCGCCACGCGCTGGCGCTGGCCGCCCGAAAGCTGCTTCGGTTTGCGGTCGAGCAGCGCCCCGAGTTCCAGGATATGGGCGGCCTCGTTCACCCTCTTCTCGATCTCGGCCCTGGGGACACCGGCGAAGCGGAGCGCAAAACCCATATTCTCGCGCACCGTCATATGCGGATAAAGCGCATAGGACTGGAACACCATGGCGATCCCGCGCTTGGACGGATCGACATCGTTCATTCGGCTATCGTCGATCGTCAGGTCGCCGGAGGTGATCTCCTCAAGCCCGGCGATCATCCGGAGCAGCGTGGACTTGCCGCAGCCGGAAGGTCCGACGAAAACGACGAACTCGCCGGATTTTATGTCGAGATCGACACCCTTGATGACCTCGAGGCCACCATAGGATTTACGGACATCGCTGAGTTGGAGTTGGCTCATGCGCTCGCCGCTCCTTCCGCCAGGGCGACGAGCTCGAGCTTCGCCGCGCCGAGCCGCGTCGAAGCGACCGAGACGACGACGGCGCCGGCGGGGCCCGTGGACTCCAGCCAGAAACCGGCGGAACCGCCCTGAAGGACGAGGCGGGCCGGTCCGACCAGCCGCGCCGGACCATGAACCTCGACGTCGACTGCATCGTTCAGGAAGGGCAGGACGTTGCCGGCCTGGTCGAGCGCGCGCAGGATGACGCGAACGCTGTCGCGGCCCTCCGCACGCAGCGTCTTGCTATCCGCCTCGACGTGAAGCGTCGTAGGCACGGGATCGGCGGCCATGCGGAGATCGGCGACCGGCTTGCCGGCGACGAAGCCGGTAAATTCCGCGCTTTCCCACTTCATGCCCCAGACTCCGAGCTCGTCCTTGGTGAAGTGGCGGTGGTCGATGACGACCGGCGGATGCGGCAGGTGCGGGAAATTCTCGCGATCCGGGCCGACGCGCTTGGAAAGCGAGCCGTATTTCAATTCGACCTCGTCGCAATTCGTCAGCACGATCAAGGGCAGCACGCCGCCGATATTGCGCTCGCCGCGCGCCCAGAAGGTCACCGGCTTCATCACGACTTCCTCGGAGGGATCGCACTGGCTGGCATAGACATAAGCCGCGAATTTCGGTTCGCGGAACATGTCCATGACGCCGTGATAGCAGATCCGGTCCCCGGAGCCGAAATCCTTGTGGGTGTTGTAGTCGAACATGCACCAGCCGATCGCACCGGAAATGCCGGGATCGCCATAAGCCGCATTCAGCACTTCCAGATGCCGGCGAACATGTTCGGCCTGGCGCTGCTCCTGGTCATAGATCTTCGTCGGATACATGTGCCCGCCGAATTCGGTGATGAGATAGGGCACCTTGCGGGCAAGCCCGGTGCATTCCTGCTGCGGGCGAAGCGCCGTGCGCGGCCGGTTCGAGCCGGGCAGCTCCTCGTTGCCGAGGATGAAGTCGTTCATCGTGTAGACGTCTTCCAGAAATTCGCTGTCGGTAATGTATCGCACGCCGCCCGTCTGCCGTGTCGGGTCGAGCTCGCGGGCGAGGCGATTGGTCTCGGCATAGAAGTCGTGCGAATCCTGCGACTCGTTGATGCGCACACCCCAGATGACGATCGACGGGTGGTTCCAGTCGCGCTCGATCATGCGGCGGACATTGCGGATCGCCTCCTGTTTCCATTCCTCCCCGCCGATGTGCTGCCAGCCGGGAATCTCCTCGAAGACGAGGAGCCCGATGCGGTCGCAATGGTCGAGGAACCATTTCGACTGCGGGTAATGCGAGGTGCGCACGAGATTGCAGTGAAGCCTGTGCTTCATGATCTCGGCGTCGCGCTCCTGGGCGGTGCGCCCCATGGCGTAGCCGACATAGGGGAAGGCTTGATGACGGTTCAGCCCGCGGATCTTCAGCGGGCGGCCGTTGAGCCGGAAGCCTGCGGTCGTGAACTCCGCGGTGCGGAAACCGAAATACGAGGCCAGGCGGTCGGAGCCCTGGCGGGTCCGGAGCTCGGCTTCGATCTCGTACAGCACCGGATCGTCGATGTCCCAGAGCGATAGGCCTTTCAGGCCTTCCATCTCAAGAGTGAGGCTCTCGCCGGCCGTTTCGCCGGCGACCTCGGCCAGCACTTCGCCCGCCGCATTCTTGAGGAGCGCCGAGACCGTACCCGAGAAGGGCAACCCTTGCGGATTGGAAAGGTCGCACCGGACGGAAACGGCCTTGTCGTCGGAGAGCACGTCGCGGGTTTCGATCTTGATATTGGCGATCGAAACCGGATCGGTGACCTTCAGCCAGACGTCGCGATAGATACCGGCATAGGTCAGATAGTCGATCCGGCCGCCGAATGGCGGGATCTCCGGATTCTCGCTGCCGTCGATCTTCACCGTGATGAGATTGTCGCCTTCCAGGAGCCTGTCCGTCAGGCGTGCCTCGAAAGGCGTGTAGCCGTCCTTATGCGCCAAGATCTCTTCGCCGTTGAGATACACGACCGCATCGGCCATTGCCGCGTCGAAGACGAGCGAGACCTCCCGGCCGGAGAAGTCCGGGCGCCAGGCAAGCACCTTCTGGTAGGTGAAGGCGCGCTGGTAGCATGTCTCGTCGAAATAGTTGAACGGCAGTTCGACGGCGTTGTGCGGCAGGCTGATCGACTGACCCGCCCGGAGCGTTCCGGCGTCGGCGGCGTCGAAGCCTTCGGAGAAGATCCACGAATTATTGAAGGAAGTAACAGAGCGCATCATCGTTCCTATTTGACTGAGCCCAGCATGCCCTGGACGAACTGGCGTTGCATGAAGAAGAAAACGGCTAGCGTCGGCAGTGTCGCGAGAATCGTCCCGACCATGACCACGCCGTAATCGGGGTAGTAGGCGGAGGCGAGCGACGAGATGACCAGCGTGATCGTCTTGGTCTCGTTGGTCTGGAGCACGATCAGCGGCCAGAGATAGTTGTTCCACGCGGTCATGAAGACGATGACGAAGGCGGCCGCATAGGTCGAACGCATGACCGGTACGTAGATGAAGAGGAAGATCTGCCACTCCTTGAGCCCGTCGACCTTGGCTGCGTCGCGGAGCTCGGAGGGGAAGGCCTTGGTGCTCTGCCGGAAGTAGAAGATGACGAAGGCCGAGCCGATCGTCGGCAGGACGACGGCGAGATGCGTGTTGATGAGACCCGCCTTCCCCATGATGACGAAGAGCGGGATCATCAGCGCGGCGAAGGGGATCATAAGGGTGAGCAGCATCGCCCGGTAGACGCGCTCGCGTCTTCGCGAGCGGAACATCTCGAAGCCGTAACCGGCGAGCGAGGAGACCGCGAGCGTGAGCACGGTCGCAAGGATCGCGATCTTCGCCGAGTTCCAGAAGACGAGCGGCACGTTTACCAGCGTGAAGAAGTTGCCGACATTGGTGGCAAAGGCTGCGCCCGGCAGGAGTTTGCCCTTGATGATGTCTATCGATGAATTGGTTGCGCCGAGCACCATCCAAATGAACGGAAAGACGGAGAGGAAGGCCATCAGGCCGAGGAAGCCATAGGTGGCCGCCATTGCCGCGAAACGTCCAAATCCGTTCATCGGTCACGCTCCCTTGCTGCGAAGAACTGCACGAAGGCGAGGAGCGCGACGAGGACGACGATGACGTAGGAGACCGTCGCCGCATAACCGAGATTCGGCATGAAGCGGAAGGTCAGGTTGTAGATGTAGAGCGACAAGGTGAGCGTGGCATTGGACGGGCCGCCCTTGCCCTCGGTCAGGTTGTAGACCTCGTCGAAAAGCTGCAGCGTGCCGATCGTCGAAATGACTGTCGTGAAGAGGATGACCGGCTTCAGCAGAGGGATGGTGAGGTGGGTGAAGCGCGCCCAGGCCGGAACGCCGTCGATGCGCGCCACCTCGTAGATCGACTTGTCGATGTTCTGAAGTGCCGCAAGATAGAAGATCATGTTGTAGCCGGTCCAGCGCCAGGTGATGGCAAGAATGACGAGAACCTTCGCCCAGAAGGGATGCGTCAGCCACGGAATGGGCGAGGCGGCGAGACCGATCGCCTGGAGTGTCGAATTGACGATCCCGTCGGTTGCGAACATGCCCTTGAAGAGCACCGAATAGGCGACCAGCGAACTGACGCAGGGCAGGAAGATCGCCGTGCGGAAAACCCCTCGGCCGACGAGCCGCGGGTTGTTGAGGAGCGACGCCAGGATCAGCGCGAGCAGGATCATGATCGGCACCTGCACGACGAAATAGGTCATCGTGTTGGTGAGGGCCTTGATGAAGACCGGATCGTTCCAGAGCCGAACGATGTTCGCGAAGCCCGCGAACTTCATGGTCATGCCGCGGCCGGACTGGAACGACATCCAGAGGGACCACGCGATGGGATAGACCATGAACAGGGCGATCAGCCCGAGGGCCGGCGCGACGAACAGCCAGCCATTGACGTCGTAATATCGGCCGATACCGCGGCGCGCTCGAACCATGTTCCCCTCCTGGAAGGCCGGACAGCCGGAAAGTTGGCCGCGGCAAGAGCCGCGGCCGGAAACAGCGGGCGCATGCCCGCCGCCATTCACCGCATCACTGGATCTGTGCGCTGACCTCGGCCTCGATCGCCTGCAGCACTTCGTCGACCGGTGTGCCCTGCGTCACGGCCGGGAGTTGCGCAGTGACGGCAAGGTCGGCCTCGTTGGTGAAGACGCCGTAATTGACCGAGGGGACCTTCGCCAGCCAGTCGGAGAAGTTCTGCCAGACCTTCTCGCCGCCGAAGAAGGGGTCTGCCGCCTCATAGGCCGCGCCGCCGCGGGCGGCGAGCAGCGAGCCGACCGCACCGCGGTCCTGGAGGATCTTCTGATAGAAATCGATGTCCTTGGCGTAGATCTCGTTCAGGAAGTCGATGGCCTCCGCCTTCTCCTCGGAGCTTTCGAGCACGTACCAGCTGGAGCCGCCGAGATTGGAGGCATGCGTCGCGCCTTCGATCGAGAGCGCCGGAATGGGGGCGACGCCCCAGTTGCCGGACTGGTCCGGCTGCGCCTTGACGGTGCCGGTGATCCAGACGCCCGTGACGACGGTCGCGACGTCGCCGGAGGTGAAGGTGCCCACCCAGTCGGACCAGCCGTTGGCAGGCTTGTAGATATTCGCCTGCATGATCTTGCCGATGGTTTCGAGGGCCGCCTTCAGCGCCGCATTGCCGGTGATGTTCGGTTTGCCTTCCTTGTCGAAATACCATTGCCCGGCCGACTGCATGATGATGCGCACGAGACCGGCGTCGTTCGGGTCGAGGCCCATCATCTTCTTGCCGGTCTTCTCTTCGACCTGCTTTCCGATCTCGATGAAGCGGTCCCAGGTGAGATCCTGCATGTCCTGCGGCTTGAAGCCGGCGGCTTCCAGATAATCCTTGCGGTAATAAAGACCCGTGACGCCGGAATCGAAGGGCATTCCGTAGACTTGCCCGTCGAGCGTCATGAGCTCGACCTTGTAGGGGGCGAAACCGGAATAATCGACGGTGCCGGACAAGGGCGCGAAGGCGCCCGGGAAGGATTGAAGGTATTTCTGAGCGCCGTAATCCTCGATGAGCACGATGTCGGGGAGCGCGTCGGCAGTGCCGGACGAAAGCCCGGTCTGCAGCTTCTGCTCGACGTCGAGCTTGGCGAAATCGACGATGTTGAAGGTGATGTCCGGATGCGTTTTCGTATAGCGGGCGCCCGCCTCCTTCATGATCGCGACATTGAAATTCGGGTCCCAGCACCAGATGGTGATTTCCTTGGCCTGCGCCGCGGTAACCCCCAGGAAGCTTGCGCCCGCGAGAGCCAGACCGGCGATACGCGGCAGATAGGCACGCGCCTGAATGTCCATTGTTTCCTCCCGAAATCGTGTTCCCCGAGACAGTCCTATCTGTCCCGGCGGGGAGTATTTCTCAAAACTCGAGTGGGCGCAATTATTTTCAGTAAATTTTTACTTGGCACTTGCGACGCGTGCTTTGAAGGCACGTTAGCCGTCACGACCGTGCGCCAGTCGGCGCCTGATGGCATGATTGCCGCTATGGCCAGAGTGAACGCGGGCGATTGGCTACACGCGCTTTGCGGATATCGCCACGACGGGGTCGAGTCGATATCGCCCGGGATTTTTAGAACCGGCCCGCCATGTCATCTTCCTTGTTCGCTGTGTCGGCCGGTGCCGGCGTGCTGCCGCGCCAGACGATTTCCGTGCCGAAAACCACCTTCTTGGCGACCTCTCGGCCCGAAAGGCGCTCCAGCAGCAGGTCGACGGCGGTCTCTCCGATGAGCTCCGCCGGAATCTTCACCGTGGAAAGCGGCGGCCCGAGAAACTGCGCGACCGGAATGTCGTTGAAGCTCGCGACCGCGATATCCTCGGGAATCCTGAGCCCCATCTCGTGGATGGCCCTGTAGGCGCCCAGCGCCATATTGTCGTTGCAGGTGATGAGGATCTTCGGTGGATTGGGCTTCGATAGCATCGCCCTGGCAAGCTTGTAGCCGCTGTCGGGCGTCATCGGCTCCACCATGCACAATTCCGGATCATAAAGGCCGGCCTTGGTCATCCAGTCGATATAGGTGCGGCAACGGCGCTCCGAATGGATGTTGTCGGGCCCGTAGAAAGCGTCGATCCAGCCGATGAAGCCGATGCGCCGGTAGCCCATGGCATGCACCGCCTCCAGGAGCCGGGTCATCGCCAGCGAGACGTCGCTGAGCACGGTGTCCTCCATGTCTCCGGCCGGTGCGTAATCGGCAAAGACGAGGTGGCGGCTGTGGCGGCGCAGCCATTCGAGCTCGTCGCCGTAATAATGGCCGACGGCCACCACGCCGGAGGCGCCCTCCAGGATCGTCGCTTCCGGAGGATTGCCGGTGAGGAAGACCTTGACGACTTCGCTCTTCAGCGCCTGGCAGCGGCTTTCGATGCCGAGGCGGACACCGACATAGTAGGGATCGGCGAGTTCCTGGGCGGGGTCGAGAAAATGCACGAGCGCGATCTTCAGCCCGACGCCGACGCCATGCGCTGCGGCGCGGCTGCGATTGCGCGGCGTCGCATAGTTGAGCGCCTCCGCCGTTTCGATGATCGCCTGGCGTTTCCTGTTCGAGATCGACAGCGTCGGGTCATAGTTGAGGACGCGTGAGACGGTTGCCGACGATACGCCGACGGCCGACGCGATTTCCTTGATTGTGACCATTCGGTTCCGCCTGTCCTTCTGCCGTGCCGCGCTGGAGTAGCCTGTTTAGTAAATTTTTATCGCAGCTTTTTCAATCGCAAGCCGCAGCCAACGTGGTCACGGATTCGTTGGTCCTCGCATTGCGGCCCGTGGCAGATACGCTCGCATACATGCCTGTGGTGCGGAACTCGGTCGGGCTCGCGCCGAAGACGCGGCGGAATACCTTGGCGAAGTAGTTGGGGTCCTCGAAGCCGGACAGGATGGCGACTTCCTTGACCGGCAGGTCCGCGGTCTTGGTCAGCAGCTTTACCGCCCTTTGCAGGCGCTTCTGCAGCACGAATTCCGCCGGCGGCATGCCTTCGCTGGCGGCGAAGACTCGGGAGAAATGGGCGCGGCTCAGCCCCGAAATGCGCGCGAGCTCCTCGACCGGAAGGGGCTTGTCGAGATTGCCCAGCACATGATCGATCACGTGCTGCATCTTCCGGTATTCGTCACTGAGAACCGGATGCGATCCGAACACGTCGTCATAAAGCGCCATCGCCGCCTCATAGGCGATCGCCGAGGCGCTGCCCGGGGTGTCGCCACCGGCCATGAGGCGCAGGCTGCAGTCGGCAAGATGTTCGACGGTATCCGGCTGCAACCTTATGATGGGACCGGTGACGGCGAGAATGGCGCGGTGGATCCTCAGCGCCTCCTCGCCGTTCATGGAGATCCAGAAGAACTCCCAGCGCCCGCCTTCCTCAAGCCAGTAGCGATGATTGTGGGGCACGAGCAGGAGCAGCGTCTCGCCCGGACGCACGCGGTGACTGCGGTTTTCATATCGCAGGTTGCCGGCCCCGCCGATCGTGTACTGCAGCACGGTGAACGGGGTTTGGCCGCGCTTGCGACCGTCCCAATCGTAGCTTGCATCGGTCCTGATCTCGTAGCCGGTGCTCGTCGGCATGGTGTGCAGGTTCTGGCGTCCCCGCGGCAGCGAGACCGTCCGCATCGCGGGTCCCCGGGCGATCAGTTGCTGCAGCATAGAATTACCCATGAAAGCACAATACCTCTCTAGTCGTGCATCCGATTATACACATAATGCCCCCAGATCGCGCAAGACATGCGGTTGCCACGGCGTTTGACGAGGGTTTGCCGAGGAGGGCACCGCTTCGCCGATCCCGGCCAGTTCAATGAATTGATTTTACCCTTTTAGCGCGAAGGTCGCAGTCTGAGGAGGAATAGCACGGCCATGGCCAGCTTTAAGATCGCCATCATCGGCGCCGGCAGCATCGGCTTCACCAAGAAGCTCTTCACCGACATCGTTTCCGTGCCGGAGCTCCGGGACGTCGAGTTCGCGTTGACGGATCTGAGCGAGCACAACCTCGCCATGATCAAGTCCATCCTCGACCGGATCGTCGAGGCGAACAAACTGCCCACGCGGGTAACCGCGACGATCGACCGCCGCAAGGCGCTGGAGGGCGCGCGCTACATCATCAGCTGCGTGCGCGTCGGCGGCCTCGAGGCCTATGCCGACGATATCCGCATACCGCTGAAATACGGCGTCGACCAATGCGTCGGCGACACGATCTGCGCCGGCGGCATTCTCTACGGTCAGCGCAACATTCCGGTGATCCTCGATTTCTGCAAGGACATCCGCGAAGTGGCCGAGCCCGGCGCCAAGTTCCTCAACTATGCGAACCCGATGGCGATGAACACCTGGGCGGCGATCGAATACGGCAAGGTCGACACGGTCGGTCTCTGCCACGGCGTCCAGCACGGGGCCGAGCAGATCGCCGAGATTCTCGGCGCCGGGGAAGGCGAGCTCGACTACATCTGCTCCGGCATCAACCACCAGACATGGTTCGTCGATATCCGCCTCAACGGCCGCAAGGTCGGCAAGGACGAACTCGTCGCCGCCTTCGAGGCGCATCCCGTCTTTTCAAAGCAGGAGAAGCTTCGGATCGACGTGTTGAAGCGCTTCGGCGTCTATTCGACCGAAAGCAACGGACACCTGTCCGAATACCTGCCCTGGTATCGCAAGCGTCCGGACGAGATCTCCAGATGGATCGACATGTCGGACTGGATTCATGGAGAGACCGGCGGGTATCTCCGCTATTCGACCGAGACCCGCAACTGGTTCGAGACCGAATATCCGCGCTTCCTCGAAGAGGCGGGCCGGCCGCTGGAAACGATCAGGCGCTCAAACGAACATGCGAGCCGCATCCTCGAAGCGCTGGAGACGGGTCGGGTCTATCGCGGCCACTTCAACGTCAAGAACAACGGCGTGATCACCAACCTTCCGGCGGATGCGATCATCGAATCGCCCGGCTTCGTCGATCGTTTCGGCATCAACATGGTGGCAGGCATCACATTGCCTGAGGCCTGTGCGGCCACCTGCATCTCGTCGGTCAACGTCCAGCGCATGTCCGTTCATGCGGCGATCACCGGCGACATCGATCTTCTGAAGCTCGCCGTGCTGCACGACCCGCTGGTCGGCGCCATCTGCACGCCGGAGGAAGTCTGGCAGATGGTCGACGAAATGGTCGTCGCGCAGGCCAAATGGCTGCCGCAATATGCCCATGCGATCGACGCTGCCAAGGAAAGGCTCGCCCGCGCTACGGTCGCCACCCGGGAGTGGGAGGGCGCTGCTCGGCGCGAAGTGCGCTCGATCGAGGAGATCCGCGCGGAGAAGGAAGCGGCGAAGCTGCGCGTGGCTGGGTAGAAGAGTGGCTACCTCTGCCCGGAATTGCCCCTCACCCTAACCCTCTCCCCGCAGGCGGGGAGAGGGGACTTCGGCGAGCGCTGCTAGTCCCCTTCTCCCCACTCGCGGGGAGAAGGTGGCCGGCGGGCCGGATGAGGGGCAATCCCCGGTCGGGGCGGATGGCAGGGCAAAGCGCCCGCAATTGAGGTAATGCGCGAGGTCACCTGCGTGAGGAGACGCGAGTGCCACGAAGGAAGAGGAGCGCCGGCCGCCCCGGCCCGGCGAAGACAGGAGGGAGAACCTGGGACATGAAAACGCATCGACTGAATATGACCGCGAGCCTGCTGATCGGCATATCCGCCTTTGCCGTGCAGGCCTTCGCATCCGAGCCGACCGTGGTGCCGGAGCAGCCGCCCTTTCCGGCGCAGGGCAAGGTCACCTATGTGTCGCGCGACTCCATTCTCGAGTTCAAGGCGCTGCCCGAATACAGGGAGCCCGAATGGGTCACCGAGAAATTCGTCAAGGCCGGCAAGCTGCCGCCGGTGGCCGAGCGGCTTCCGACGGAACCGATGGTTTACAAGACCGGCAACATGCCCGACGGCATGGGCGTCTATGGCGACGTCATGCGCCACGTCATCGGCGGCCGGCCGGAAGGCTGGAATTACAGCGCAGGCCAGACTCAAGGGTGGGGCGGTATCGACATCGGCATGTTCGAGTGCCTGACGCGCACCGCGCCGCTCTTCCAGGTCGAGGCGGACGATATGGAGCCGCTGCCGAATCTCGCGAAAAGCTGGGATTGGTCGGAGGACGGACGCAAGCTGACCATGCATCTGATCGAAGGCGCGAAATGGTCGGACGGCGATCCCTTCGATGCCGATGACGTCATGTTCTACTGGGAGGACAATGTCCTCGACTCGAGCGTTTCACCCTTGAACGGGGCGACGCCCGAAACCTTCGGCGAGGGCACGACGCTCAAGAAGATCGACCAGTATACGGTCGAATGGTCCTTTAAGGAGGCCTTCCCGCGCCAGCATCTTTTCGCGATGGCCTACGGTACCTTCTGCCCCGGCCCGTCGCATATCCTCAAGACCAAGCATCCGAAATATGCCGGCACGACCTACAACGAATACAAGAACGGCTTCCCCGCCGAATATATGAACCTTCCGGTGATGGGTGCATGGGTGCCGGTCGCCTATCGTCCTGACGACATCATCGTGCTGCGCCGCAATCCCTATTACTGGAAGGTCGACGAGGCCGGCAATCAGCTCCCCTATCTGAACGAAGTCCATTACAAGCTGTCGACCTGGGCCGACCGCGACGTGCAGGCGATCGCGGGTTCGGGCGACATTTCGAACCTCGAACAGCCGGAAAACTTCGTGGAATCGCTGAAGCGCGCCGCCAATGAGAGCGCGCCGGCGCGGCTTGCCTTCGGTCCGCGCGTCATCGGCTATAACATGCACATGAACTTCTCCGGCAATGGCTGGGGAGACCCGGACGAACGCGCTAAGGCGGTGCGAGAGCTCAACCGCAACCTGGACTTCCGCAAGGCCGTCACCATGGCGGTCGACCGCAAGAAGCTTGGCGAAGCCCTGGTGAAGGGCCCCTTCACGGCGATCTATCCGGGCGGGCTTTCCTCCGGCACGAGCTTCTACGACCGGAACTCCACCATCTACTACCCCCACGATCTCGAAGGCGCCAAGGCGCTTCTCGAAAAGGTGGGGCTCAAGGACACGGACGGCAACGGCTTCGTCAATTTCCCGGCCGACAACCTTGGCGGCCGCGACGTCGAAATCGTTCTGCTCGTCAATTCCGACTACAGCACCGACCGTAATCTTGCCGAAGGGATGGTCGGGCAGATGGAGAAGCTCGGGCTCCGGGTCGTCCTCAATGCACTCGACGGCAAGCAGCGGGACGCCGCCAATTATGCCGGCCGCTTCGATTGGATGATTCATCGCAACACGGCCGAATTTGCTTCCGTGGTGCAGAACACGCCTCAGCTCGCCCCGACCGGCCCGCGCACGAGCTGGCATCACCGCGCTCCGGAAGGCGGCGAAGTCGATGTCATGCCCCACGAGCAGGAGCTCGTCGACATCGTCAACAAGTTCATCGCCAGCAACGACAATGACGAGCGAACCGAGCTGATGAAGCAATACCAGAAGGTAGCCACCACCAATGTCGATACCGTCGGCCTGACGGAGTATCCGGGCGCGCTGATCATCAACAAGCGCTTCTCGAACATTCCTCCGGGCGCGCCGATCTTCATGTTCAACTGGGCGGAAGACACGATCATCCGCGAACGGGTCTTCGTTGCCGCCGACAAGCAGGGCGACTACGAACTCTATCCCGAGCAGCTTCCCGGCAAGCCGGGCGAAAGCGGCCCGATCAACTGAAGCTGAACCGCCTCCGCCGGCTCCGAGGAAAGGAGCCGGCGGAGGTGCAAGCCCTTCACACCGCCGCGAGCCGATGCAGGCATGGCTCTCGCGGAACTCGAGACAGAAGGAAACGGCATGTTCAGATTTCTGCTTGTCCGAATCGCCTCTGCCATTCCGGTGCTGCTCGTCCTGAGCGTGGTGACCTTCGGCATCATCCAGGCACCGCCGGGAGATTACAGCGACTACATCCGCTCGCAGCTCATCAATCAGGGCGGCGCTTCTTTCGAGGAGGCGGATGCCCAGGCGCAGGCCTACCGCAAGGAGCACGGCCTCGATAAGCCGCTGCCGATCCAGTACGTCGACTGGATAACGGGCATCGTGACGCGAGGCGATTTCGGCCACAGCCTCTACTACAACAAGCCCGTCGCTGACGTGGTCGGCGAGCGCCTGCCGCGAACGCTGGCGCTGGCGCTCGTCTGCCACATCCTGGCGTCGGTGATCGGCATCGCCTTCGGCATCATCGCGGCGACGCGGCAATATTCCTGGATAGACAGCCTGCTTTCGACCGTATCGTTCCTCGGCATGACGGTGCCGCGCTTCCTCATGGCGCTGATCATCGTCTATATCCTCGTCTTTCATTTCAATGTGAGCGAGATCAACAGCTTCCATTCCGCCCGCTACGGCGGGGCGCCCTGGTCCTTGGACAAGTTCGTCGACCTGGTCAAACATGTCTGGCCGGTCGTGGCGATCGCCACCTTCGGCGGGCTCGCCTACAATATGCGGGTGATGCGGGGCAATCTCCTCGATACGCTGAACGCGCAATATGTCGAAACGGCACGCGCCAAGGGCCTGAGCGAGGGTGCGGTCGTCATGCGCCATGCGGTGCCGAACGCTTTGCACCCGCTGATCATGTACCAGGGCGTCGTGCTTCCCTACATGCTGACCGGCGAGATCGAGACGGCGATCATCTTCGCGCTGCCGACCGTCGGGCCGGCGATCGTCGGTTCCATGTGGGTGGGCGACGTCTATGTGACGGCGACATTCATGCTGGTCCTCTCCGCAACGCTGATCGTCGGCAACATCATCGCCGACATGATGCTCGCCGCGCTCGATCCGCGCGTGCGCATGGGAGGGGGGGTATACGCATGACCGTCGAAGCCGAAGGAACTCTTCCGGTGGCGATCGAGCCCGGGGAAAAACACCACCACGAGAGCTACTCCGCCCTCGTCTGGCGGCGGCTGAAGCGTTCGTGGACCGGCCTGCTCGGCCTTGTCCTCGTCTGCCTCCTGATCCTGATGGCGGTCTTCGCCGAGTTCCTGTCGCCCGTCGATCCGAAGGCGACGGATGTGGCCTTCGCGCAGCCGCAGACGATCAGCTTCCGGGACAAGGAGGGCAATTTCGTCTTTCCGCCGAGGAGCTATCCGGTGCGGGAGACGGAGGAGCTCGATCCGGTCACCTTCCAGCCGATCATCGGACCGGATTACGACAACCCGCAGGTCCTCGGCTTCTTCGTCAAGGGCGCACCCTACAGGCTCTTCGGGCTGATCCCGGCCGAGCGGCATCTGTTCGGCGCCGTCGACGGTACGCCGGTGCATCTGCTCGGCACCGACAAGTTCGGCCGCGACGTGCTGTCCCGCATCCTCTACGGCTCGCGCATCTCGCTGATGATTGCCCTCACCGTCGTCTTCATCGTCACCGTGGTCGGGACGACCGTCGGCATGGTGTCCGGCTATTTCGGCGGGCGCTTCGATGCCTGGGTGCAGCGTTTCGTCGAGCTGGTGCTCGCCTTCCCGCAATTGCCGCTCTATCTGGCGCTCGCTTCGCTGATCCCGGTCACCGCGCCGACCAATGTCTTTCTCGCCTTCGTCATCATCGTGATGTCCGCGCTCGGCTGGGCGCAGATGTCGCGCGAGGTGCGCGGCAAGACCCTGGCGCTTGCCCGGATCGAATATGTGCGGGCGGCGATCGCCATCGGCGCCACGGACCGGCGCATCATATTCCAGCACATCTTCCCGAACGTGATGAGCCACGTCATCGTCGCGGTGACGCTCGCCATCCCGCATGTGGTGCTGCTCGAATCGTTCCTCGGTTTCCTCGGCTTTGCGGTCAAGCCGCCGCTGATCTCCTGGGGGCTGATGCTGCAGGACACGGCGAATTATTCCGCGATCGGTTCCTATCCCTGGATCCTCTCGCCCGTCGCCTTCGTGCTCGTCACCGTTTTCGCCTTCAATGCGCTGGGCGACGGCCTGCGCGACGCAATCGACCCCTATTGAGGAGCATGCCGATGGTAACGATCGAAAGTGTTGTCCCGGCACCCGAGGAACGGCGCGACCGCGATACGAAAGATGCGAGGCCGGTGATCGATGCCCGAAAGGTGGCTGTATCCTTCAAGGTCGAGAACGGCACGGTCGAGGCGGTGAAGGACGTCTCCTTTCAGCTTTACCGCGGCGAGACGGTGGCGATCGTCGGCGAATCCGGCTCCGGCAAGTCGGTGACGGCGCGCACCGTCATGGGGCTCTTGTCGAAGCGCGCTACGATCGCGCCGCAGGCGCGCATCGAATATGACGGCAGGGACGTGTTGAAATTCTCGAAGAGAGAGCGCCGGGCGCTGCGCGGCGATCGTATCTCGATGATCTTCCAGGAGCCGATGAGCTCGCTGAACCCGGTCTACACGATCGGCAGCCAGATCATCGAAGCGATCCGGGCGCATCGCCGCGTCAGCCGGCGCGCCGCCGCCGAGCGGGCGCTGGAGCTCTTGCGTCATGTCCAGATCCCCGACCCGGAAGCACGGCTCAACCAGTATCCGCATCAGCTTTCCGGCGGTCAGCGCCAGCGCGTGATGATCGCCATGGCGCTTGCCAACGATCCGGACGTGCTGATTGCCGACGAGCCGACCACGGCGCTCGACGTGACGGTGCAGGCGCAAATTCTCAACCTCATCCGCAAGCTGCAGCAGGAGCTCGGCATGGCGGTGATCCTGATCACCCATGACCTGACGGTGGTCCGCCAATTCTCCGATTACGTCTATGTCATGCAGCTCGGCGAGGTGAAGGAACACAATACGACGGAGGCGCTGTTTGCCGATCCGCAGCACGCCTATACGCGGCGGCTGCTTTCCTCCGAACCCTCCGGTTCTGCCAATCCGTTGCCGGACGACGCGCCGATCCTGCTCGACGGCCGCAATGTCCGTGTGTCCTTCACTTTGAAGAAGGGTGGGTTCTTCAGGCCGGATTTCAAAGAGCTCGTCGCGGTCGACGGGCTCAGCCTCAATCTTCGCCGGCACGAAACGCTCGGCCTGGTGGGCGAGTCCGGTTCCGGCAAGACCACTTTCGGTCAGGCGCTGATCCGGCTTCTCAACACCGATGGCGGCGAGATCTATTTCGAAGGCGAGCCGATCCACGACAAGGACCGCAAGGGCATGCGGCCGCTTCGCTCGAAGATCCAGATCGTCTTTCAGGATCCCTTCTCCTCGCTCAACCCGCGAATGTCGGTCGGCCAGATCATAGAGGAGGGCCTGATCGTCAACGGCATCGGCGAAGACCGCAAGGACAGGCTGAAGCGCGTCGAGGACGCGCTCGTCAGCGCCGGCATGCCCTCGAACATCCTTTCGCGCTTCCCGCACGAATTCTCCGGCGGCCAGCGCCAGCGCATCGCGATCGCCCGCGCCGTCGCGCTGGAACCGGAATTCATCCTGCTGGACGAGCCGACTTCGGCGCTCGACCTCTCGGTGCAGGCGCAGATCATCGAACTCCTGCGCCGGCTGCAGGACGAGCGCGGCCTGAGCTATCTCTTCATCTCCCACGACCTGAAGGTCGTGCGCGCTCTCTGCCACCGCGTGGTCGTCATGCAGGAAGGCAAGATCGTCGAAGAGGGGCCGGTGAGCGAAATCCTCAACAATCCCAAGACTGCCTACACGAAGCGGCTGGTTAAGGCCGCCTTCGAAGTGGCCGCGTGAAATCAAACAGAGGCTATCCCATGACGAGACGACCCAGGATTACTTTCATCGGCGCCGGTTCCACCGTTTTCATGAAGAACATCATCGGCGACATTTTGCAGCGGCCGGCGCTTTCGGCCGCGACCATCGCCTTGATGGACGTCAACCCCGAGCGGCTCGCCGAAAGCGAGATCGTCGCCGGCAAACTCGCGCGCACTCTTGGCGCCGATGCCAGGATCGAAACCCATTCGAACCAGCGCAAGGCTCTGGAAGGAGCGGACTTCGTCGTCGTCGCCTTCCAGATCGGCGGCTACGAACCCTGCACCGTCACCGATTTCGAAGTGCCCAAGAAATACGGGCTGCGTCAGACGATCGCCGACACGCTGGGCGTCGGCGGCATCATGCGCGGGCTCCGCACCGTGCCGCATCTGTGGAAGATCTGCGAGGACATGCTCGAGGTCTGCCCCGAGGCGATCCTTCTGCAATATGTGAATCCGATGGCGATAAACACCTGGGCGATCGCCGAGAAATATCCGGCGATCAAACAGGTGGGCCTCTGCCATTCGGTGCAGGGCACGGCCTTCGAGCTTGCCCGGGACCTCGACATTCCAGTCGAAGAAATCCGCTACCGCGCCGCCGGCATCAATCACATGGCGTTTTATCTCAAGTTCGAGCACCGTCAGAAGGACGGCAGCTATCGCGATCTCTATCCGGACCTGATCCGCGGCTACCGCGAGGGCCGCTTCCCGAAGCCCAGCCACTGGAATCCGCGGTGCCCGAACAAGGTGCGCTACGAAATGCTGACGCGGCTCGGCTACTTCGTCACCGAGAGTTCGGAGCATTTCGCCGAGTACACGCCCTACTTCATCAAGGACGGTCGCCCCGATCTGATCGAGAAATTCGGCATTCCGCTCGATGAATATCCAAAGCGCTGCGTCGAGCAGATCGAGCGCTGGAAGGGACAGGCGGCCGCCTTCAAGGAAGCCGAGACGATCGAAGTCGCGGAGAGCCGTGAATATGCCTCCTCGATCATGAATTCGGTCTGGACCGGCGAACCTTCGGTCATCTACGGCAACCTCAGGAACAATGGCTGCATCACCTCGCTGCCGGAAAACTGTGCGGCGGAAGTGCCCTGCCTCGTCGATTCCTCCGGTATCCAGCCGACCTATATCGGCGCCTTGCCGCCGCAGCTCACGGCCCTGATCCGCACCAACATCAACGTCCAGGAGTTGACTGTCCAGGCGCTCGTCACCGAGAACCGCGAGCACCTCTATCACGCCGCGATGATGGATCCGCATACCGCCGCCGAGCTCGATCTCGACCAGATCTGGTCGCTCGTGGACGATCTGCTGGCGGCGCACCGCGACTGGATTCCCGAATGGGCGCGTGTGACGAAGAAGGTAGCGGCCGCCTGATTTCTTCTCCCGGTCAGGCGCCCAGACGGCCCCGGAACCGATCGGTTCCGGGGCCGCATCGTTATGCGGACTGGCGCAGCCGCGCACTCGAGATTTCTGGGTTTTCAGGGTGAAGACCTAAGACCGGGCGCAAGCCCGTAGTCCAATAGACGTGGTCTGGGAGATGTGGGACAGCGGCTATACGGAGCGCACGCAGGCAAAATGTTTTGCGACAGGCAGCGCTTTCCGAAACTGGTCTTGGCGGCTTCAAGCCTGCTTTCGACAATGCCTGACTCAAAGGCCGTAACCCACAGTAAGGAAGCTTTAATGATTGAACGATTCCGTAACGTCCTGATCCGCGCGACAGTTGGCGGCCTCGCTTTCAGCGCTATCGCAGTGTCCGGCGCGATGGCCGAGGAGGCCAAGGGGCAGGCTCAGGCCGAGTTCGTAAAACGCGGCACACTCTCCTGCGACATTGCGGCAGGTATCGGCCTGGTCGTGGGTTCGTCGAAAGCGCTGACGTGCGTTTTCGAAGCAGACGGACAAAAGTCGCCTTACAAATATAGCGGCACGATCGACAAGCTGGGCCTCGATATCGGCGTAACGGCGGAGAGCCGCGTCGTGTGGTCGGTCTACGCGAAGCCGAAAACCAAGCTCAAGGGCGCTCTTGCCGGCAACTATTCCGGCCTTTCTGCCGAATTCGCGGCCGGGCTCGGGCTGGGCGCGAAATCCCTGGTCGGCTCGAAAAAGGAAATCGCGCTGCAGCCGGTGAAGATTGACGGCCAGACCGGACTGAATGTCGCTGTTGGAATTGCCAGCGTGAAGTTGACCCTGGTGAAATAAACGGCGCGAGGCCACCCGCCGCATTGGCCCCGCCGGTTGCGAACACCGCAACAGGCTAGGCACCGTTCACGCCAGCGCCGCGCATCTGATCAGACGCGCGGCGCTGGCTTGCTTTGATCTGCTGCATGTTTTTGTTCTTTAATCGGCTACGGTTTAAAAACACGCAGCGGGTGGGGCTCGGAAGGCGGTCGGATGCAGGCGAATGGCGAAAGTTCGGCAGAGCAGGGCTCTAGGATCATCCGGGCAATTCTGGATGAAACGCCGCTCAGGGCCGCAAGCTTCATCGTTACCATCTATGGCGACGTGGTGGAGCCGCGCGGCGGCGCGATCTGGATCGGCAACCTGATCGAGATCTGCGCCGGGGTCGGCATCAGCGAGACGCTTGTGAGAACCGCCGTATCCCGTCTTGTCGCCGCCGGCCAGCTCGCCGGAGAACGGGAGGGTCGGCGCAGCTTCTATCGGCTGACGGATGCCGCACGCGCGGAATTCGCCGCGGCGGCGCAGGTGATCTTCGGACCTCCGGAGGAAGCGAGCTGGCACTTCGTGCAGCTGATGGGTTCGTCGGCCGAGGAGCGGATGCAGGTGCTCGAGCGCTCCGGTCATGCGCGCCTTGGCCCCCGGCTCGCGGTCGGCGTGCGGCCGTTCCCGAGTGCGATCATGCCCGCCGTGGTCTTCCGCGCGGAGCCTGCCCAGGGCGCGAGCGAGTTGAAGGTCTTTGCCTCGGGCTGTTGGGACCTCGCACCTCACGCGCAGGCCTACCGGCGGTTCCTTGCCTGCTTCGGCAGGCTCGCCGATCTTCCGGATACCGCTACGGCGATTGCTCCCGCTGAGTGCCTTTCTGCACGCCTACTCATGGTACACCAGTTCCGCTTCGTGACGCTCCGCGAGCCGCGCCTGCCAGCCGAAATTCTGCCCGCCGATTGGCCGGGCGACGAAGCCCGCCGCCTGTTCGCCCGGCTGTATCGCAGCCTGTCTCCCCAGGCGGACCTGCATGTCGGGCGGAACTGCGTCACGCTCACCGGTCCGCTGCCGAAGGCGACCGGCGCGACGGAGCATCGGCTTCAAATGCTGAGCGGCGAAGCTGCGCCTGGGAAAGCCGACGGCCCCGGTTAACCTGCCGCGCTCCTTCGTTCCTCATTCTGCGACGCGTACGAAGACGGACGAAAATTCCCGCCCCATCTCATTCATTAAATGTCACAGAAAAATGTGTAAATGACGTTGAAGTGTGACATGTCCTGCGCTAAATTCTAACCGATCGGTCAAAAGGAACTGCATCGACATCACTCCCGAACGCCTCCGGCGGAGGAGAGAGCAGCATGTATGCTCAAATGGTGAAGACGGATGCCCCTCGGGTCAAAAGCCGCGACGACATGGACCCGCAAGAGCGCGCTTTCCAGGAGCGGATCGACGCGGGTCAGAAGATCGAGCCGAAGGAATGGATGCCCGAAGGCTATCGCAAGACGCTCATCCGCCAGATCAGCCAGCACGCCCATTCCGAGATCGTCGGCCAGCTTCCCGAAGGCAACTGGATCACCCGTGCGCCGACGCTGGAGCGCAAGGCGATCCTGCTCGCCAAGGTTCAGGACGAGGCGGGGCATGGTCTCTATCTCTACTGCGCCGCCGAAACGCTGGGGGTGAGCCGCGACGCGCTTTACGAGCAGCTCCATTCCGGCAAGGCCAAGTATTCGTCGATCTTCAATTATCCGACGCTCAGCTGGGCGGATATCGGTGCCATCGGTTGGCTCGTCGACGGCGCGGCGATCATGAATCAGGTGCCGCTGCAGCGCTGTTCCTACGGCCCCTATTCGCGCGCGATGATCCGCATCTGCAAGGAAGAGAGCTTCCATCAGCGGCAGGGCTACGACATCCTGATCAAGATGATGAAGGGCACGCCTGCCCAGAAGGCCATGGTGCAGGACGCACTGAACCGCTGGTGGTGGCCGTCGCTGATGATGTTCGGCCCGTCGGACGACGCCTCGGTCCACTCGGCCCAGTCGATGGCCTGGAAGATCAAGCAGAACTCCAACGACGAACTCAGACGGAAATTCGTCGACCAGACGGTACCACAGGCCGAATATCTCGGACTGACTGTCCCCGATCCGGATCTGAAGTGGAACGAGGAAAAAGGCGGCTACGATTTCGGCGAGCCGGACTGGAACGAATTCTTCGAGGTGATCGCCGGCAATGGCCCCTGTAATGCCGAGCGCCTCGGCGCGCGCAGGACGGCCTGGGAGGACGGCGCCTGGTTCCGGGACGGCCTGACGGCACATGCCGAAAAGGCCGTACGTCGCGCGCAGCCGGTTGCCGCCGAATGAACATCGGGAGCGAAACGTTATGTCCAGCGAATGGCCCCTCTGGGAAGTCTTCATCCGCGGCCAGCACGGCCTGAGCCATCGCCACGTCGGCAGCCTGCACGCGCCGGATGCCGAAATGGCGATCAACAACGCCCGCGACGTCTACACCCGCCGCAACGAGGGCGTCAGCATCTGGGTGGTGCGTTCGAGCGACATAACGGCAAGCGCGCCCTCGGAAAAGGGTCCGTTGTTCGAGCCTGCGAATGCGAAGGTCTACCGGCACCCGACTTTCTTCGACATTCCGGACGAGGCAGGGCATATGTGATGGTTCAGGCAACCGCGATGCAGGCGGCCGTCGACCGGGCCGCGCTTTTCGATTTCCTGCTCGGCATGGGCGACAATACGCTGATCCTCGGCCATCGCCTTTCGGAATGGTGCGGCCACGCCCCGGCTCTCGAAGAGGACATCGCGCTCGCCAACACGGCACTCGACCTCATCGGCCAGACGCAGCTCTGGCTCGGCCTTGCAGGCGAGGTCGAGGGAAGGGGCCGCAGCGCGGACGATCTTGCCTATCTCCGCGACGTGCGAGACTTCCGCAATCTGCTGCTTACCGAGCGGCCAAACGGCGATTACGGCCGGACGCTGATGCGCCAGTTCCTGTTCGATGCATGGCACTATCTCGCGCTGAAAGGCCTTCGCGGCTCCTGCGAGCCGCGCATTGCCGGGATAGCCGAGAAGGCGTCGAAGGAGGTGGCCTATCATCTCGAACGGAGCCGCGATCTCGTGATCCGCCTCGGCGACGGAACGGCGGAAAGCCACGCCCGGATGCAGGAGGCGCTGGACGATCTCTGGCCCTATACCGGCGAGATGTTCGTGAGCGAGGCGCACGACCTCGCCCTTCCGGCTGCCGGCGTCGCGCCGGAACCGGAGAGCTTGAGGGCCGATTGGGAGGCGCTGGCCGCCGAGACACTTCGCGCGGCGACGCTCGAAAAACCGGAGGACCGCTATATGCACGGGGGCGGCAAGCGCGGCCTCCATACGGAGCATCTCGGCTATGTGCTCGCCGAGATGCAGTTCCTGCAGCGCGCCTATCCCGGCGCCAGCTGGTAGGAGGCTCGCATGGCAACGGCGATACGCCCCTCGATCGCGGATGTGTGGCACTGGCTCTCGCAAGTGCCGGACCCGGAAATTCCGGTCATCTCCGTGACCGACCTCGGCATCGTCCGCAACGTCGGCTGGGATGGCGAAACGCTGGTGGTGACGGTGACGCCGACCTATTCGGGCTGTCCCGCCACGGCGGTCATCAATCTCGATATCGAGCGGCAGCTCAAGGAGAACGGCATCGAGAGTGTCAGGCTCGAACGCCAGCTCTCGCCCGCCTGGACCACCGACTGGATCAGCGCCGAGGGCCGCGAAAAGCTTGAAAGCTACGGCATTGCGGCTCCCGTCGACGGCACCGGAGCCGAGGGCAGGCTGTTGAAACGGATCGAAGGCCTCTCGGGCGGCGCGGCGCAGACGGTCTCCTGTCCGCGTTGCGGCTCCGCCCGGACCGAAAAGGTCAGCCAGTTCGGATCGACGCCCTGCAAGGCGAGCTATCGCTGCCGGGACTGTCTGGAGCCCTTCGATTATTTCAAATGCATCTGAATGCGAGGCGGGAAGAACGCTCACATGGCACGCTTTTATCCTCTTCAGGTCATCGAGGTCCGGCGCGATACGCGCGATGCCGTGGTCGTGACGCTCGAGCCGCGCGAGGAGGACCGCGCTGCCTTCGATTTCAAGCAGGGGCAATATCTGACGTTCCGCCGCCTCTTCGGCGGCGAGGAACTGCGCCGTTCGTATTCGATCTGCGCCGGTCTCGACGAAGGCGCCCTGAAGGTGGGCATCAAGCGCGTCGATGACGGCTGCTTCTCCAGCTGGGCGAATGAGGAGCTCGAGCCCGGCGACACGCTGGAAGCCATGCCGCCGATGGGGGCCTTCTTCACGCCTATCGAGCCGGAGGCCGCCAGACACTATCTCGGCTTTGCGGGCGGCAGCGGCATCACGCCGGTGCTCTCGCTCATCAAGACGGTGCTCGCGCGGGAGCCGCGGTCCGCATTCACGCTTGTCTATGCCAACCGCCACTTCAGCTCGATCATGTTCCGCGAGGAACTGGACGACCTCAAGAACCTCTATCTGGGGCGGCTTTCCGTCCTGCACGTCCTCGAGAACGAAGCCCAGGAGGTCGACCTGTTCAGTGGGCGGCTCGATCAGGAAAAATGCACTGCCCTCTTCCGCAGCTGGATCGATGTGAGGTCGGCCGATACCGCCTTCATCTGCGGGCCTGAGCCGATGATGCTCGCGGTTGCCGCAGCACTTCGCGCGCATGGCCTTGGCGACGATCGGATCAAGTTCGAGCTGTTCGCCGCCTCCCAGCCCGGCCGTGCCCGGCGCAAGGTCGAAAGCGCCACCGGCGCCGATAGCCGGGCGCGCTGCGAGGCGACCGTCACACTCGACGGCGCCACGCGCAGCTTCACCTTTCCGAAAGAGGGGCTGAGCCTGCTCGAAGCGGCGCTCGAAAACAGAATGGACGCGCCATTCGCCTGCAAGGCGGGGGTCTGCTCCTCATGCCGCGCCAAGGTGCTGGAAGGCGAGGTGGAGATGGAGAGCAACAACGCGCTCGAAGACTACGAGGTAGAGCAGGGCTATGTGCTGACCTGCCAATCCTATCCGCTCAGCGACCGGATCGTGGTCAGCTACGATCAGTGACCGCCGATGCCGAGCCGACGCTGAAGCTGAACTGACGGGAGGACCATCCGATGAACGCAGTGGCGGACCGGCCGCGCCGGCTTGAAAGCTATATCGCCGGCACCTGGATGCGCGGAGCGAAGGACGGCGTGACCCTTTGCGACGCCGCGACCGGCGCGCCGGTGGCGCTCGTCGATTCCGGCGGCGTCGATTTCGCCGCCGCGCTTGCCTATGGACGCGAAAAGGGCGGGCCGGCGCTTCGCCGGATGTCGTTCCACGAGCGGGCGATGATGCTGAAGGCGCTTGCCCAGGCACTGATGGAGCGCAAGGAGGAATTCTATGCGCTCTCCACCGCCACCGGCGCCACGCGTGCGGACAGCTGGATCGACATCGAAGGCGGCATCGGGACACTTTTCTCCTATGCCTCGAAGGGCAGGCGGGAGCTACCGAACAGCCGCGTCCTCCTCGATGGCGGCGTCGAGGCGCTGTCACGCGACGATACGTTTTCCGCCCAACATATCCTGACGCCGTTTCAGGGCATCGCGGTGCACATCAATGCCTTCAACTTTCCCTCCTGGGGCATGCTCGAAAAGCTCGCGCCGACGCTGCTGGCGGGGATGCCTGCGATCGTCAAGCCTGCGAGCCAGACCGCCTATCTCGCCGAGCTGGTGGTGCGGCGGATCGTCGACACCGGTTTGCTTCCGGAAGGCGCGCTCCAGCTCGTCTGCGGCTCCTCGGGCGATCTTCTGGATCATGTCGGCGACCAGGACGTGGTGACCTTCACCGGTTCGGCCACGACCGGGCGCAAGCTCAAGACCCATCCCGCGATCGTCGGCAATTCGGTGCGCTTCACCATGGAAGCCGATAGCCTCAATGCGGCTGTCCTCGGGCTCGATGCGGCCCCTGGAACGGAGGAATTCGATCTTTTCGTTCGCGAAGTCGCCCGCGAGATGACGTCCAAGGCCGGGCAGAAATGCACGGCCGTTCGCCGGGTGATGGCGCCGCGGGCCCATTGCGACGCGCTGGTTGCCGCTCTCGGCGAGCGGCTTGCCAAGGTTCCGCTCGGCGATCCCGCCGACGAGAACGTGCGGATGGGGCCGCTCGCAAGCCTCGGCCAGCGCGAAGAGGTGAGGGCGCGCATCCGCGATCTCACAACGGATGCAGAGATCGTTGCGGGCGATCCGGCAAGGCCGCAGCTCGTCTCCGGCGATGCGGAGGCGGGGGCTTTCCTCAATCCCGTTCTTCTCTATTGCGATCGTCCCGGCGCAGCGCGGTCGGTTCACGACGTCGAGGCCTTCGGCCCCGTGAGCACGATCATGCCCTATGATACGGCGGAAGAGGCGGCTGAACTCGTCCGGCGCGGAAGGGGGAGTCTCGTCACCTCCGTCTTCACCAATGATCCCGATATTGCGCAGGAGCTGGTGATCGGCATGGCGCCGTTCCATGGCCGCGTGATGATCGGCAACCGCCTGAGCGCGAAATCCTCGACCGGGCACGGCTCGCCCTTGCCGGGTCTCGTCCATGGCGGCCCGGGCAGGGCGGGCGGCGGCGAGGAACTGGGTGGGATGCGGGGCGTCAGGCACTACATGCAGCGCACGGCCGTTCAGGGCGCGCCAGGCCTCGTCTCGGCGGTCACCGGCCGCTGGATGGAGGGTGCGCCGGCGCGAGCCGGGGGCGAGCACCCCTTCCGCAAGTCGCTGGCAGAGCTGCGGGTCGGCGACCAGATCGTCACGGCGACGCGCACCGTCAGGCTCGAGGACATCGAGCATTTCGCCGAGTTCACCGGCGATACGTTCTACGCGCATATGGACGAGGAGACCGCCCGCGCCAATCCGTTCTTCGACGGCCGCGTCGCGCATGGTTATCTCGTCGTTTCCCTGGCCGCCGGTCTCTTCGTCGATCCCGCCCCGGGGCCGGTGCTCGCAAATTACGGCGTCGACGGACTGCGCTTCCTGGCTCCCGTCTATCCCGGCGACACGCTTCGGGTCCGCCTCACCTGCAAGGAGATCAGTCCGCGAATGAATGCCGACTATGGGGAGGTGCGATGGGACTGCCGCGTCTCCAACCAGACTGGCGCAACCGTCGCGCAATATGATGTATTGACCATGGTGGCGAAGACCGGAAGCGGGGAAGAATGATGACGGAGCAGGAGACGCGGCATCTCGTGATGACCGTCCTGATGACGCCGGACATGGCGAATTTCAGCGGCAAGGTGCATGGCGGTGCGCTATTGAACCTGCTCGACCGAGTGGCCTTCTCCTGCGCGTCGCGCTTTTCCAAGCAATATGCGGTGACGCTCTCCGTCGACCAGGTGATCTTCAAGGAGCCGATCCATGTCGGCGAACTCGTCACCTTCCGCGCGGCGATCAACTATGCCGGCCGTACCTCGATGGAGGTCGGAATAAGGGTGGAGGCGGAAAACATCCGGGCGGGCACGCGGCGGCACACCAATTCCTGCTATTTCACCATGGTCGCCGTCGACGAAGCGGGCCGTCCCGTCACGGTCCCGGAGTACCATCCGGAGACGGTAACCGAAAAACGCCGCCACCAGGCGGCCGAGCTGCGCCGCACGCTTCGGCGGGAATTCGCCCATCGGCTGAAGACGGTCGCGGAAACGGGGCGGGATGTTGGGGAGTAGACGGACTCCGATCGGATGGCGTCGATACCCTCTCCGCCCTGCCGATCCAATTCAGAGGGGGTGCCCGGCGTCAAGGTCCGCCGCATCGGTCAGCGACCCCTGAATTCCGGGTTGCGCTTCTCCAGGAAGGCTGCCACGCCCTCTGCATAGTCGGCGCTGCGGCCGGCTTCGCGCTGCAGGTCGCGTTCGAGGTCGAGTTGTTCGTCGAAGGAATGGGCGGCGGCGGCGTGGATCGCGCGCTTGGTCAGACCGAGCCCCCTGGTCGGCCCGGCAGCGAGCCGCACGGCAAGTGCGGAGGCCTCGTCCATCAGCGCCGCGTCGTCGACGGCACGCCAGATCAGACCCCAGCTCGCCGCCGTCTCTGCGTCCAGCGGTTCGGCCGTCATCGCCAGCGCCTTGGCTCGCGCCTCGCCGACGAGCCGCGGCAGGCTCCAGGTTCCGCCGGAATCGGGCACCAGTCCTATTTTCGCGAAGGCCTGGATGAAGCGGGCGGAGCGAGCGGCAAGCGTGATGTCGCAGGCGAAGGCGATGTTGGCGCCGGCCCCGGCGGCAACCCCGTTGACGGCGCAGACGACGGGCTTTTCCAGGCTTCGGATCAGCTTCAGGAGCGGATTGTAGAAGGTCTCGATCGTGTGGCCGAGGTCCGGCGTGCCGCCCTTGCGGGGATCGCGGTCGCCGAGATCCTGCCCCGCGGAAAAGCCGCGCCCCGCGCCCGTCAGCATCACGGCACGCACATCGTCGTCCGATCCGGCGCGCTCGAAGCCGGCGCGCAGTGCCAGATGCATTTCCTCGTTGAAGGCATTGAGCTTGTCGGGCCGGTTGAGCGTCAGGCGCAGGACGCCGGCTTCAAGCGCCGACAGCACGGTGTCGGAATCGGACATGTTTCCTCCCTGCACCCTCTGGTCCCGCCCCATAAAAGCCTTGCATGGACCGACCCGCCGGTCAATCATGACGCACGGAGGACGAGCATCGTGCCCCTCAGCATCGTGCATAGAGACGGGGTCGCCGTCGTCGCCACCGGCAACCCGCTGCGCCACGTTTTTCATGCCGAGCGCGCCTCACGCCGTCCGCCGGCGCTAGCCGGCATCGAGCCGCACCCGATCCGTTCGGCGGCGGTGATCGGCGGCGGTACCATGGGAGCCGGCATCGCCGCGGCCCTGCTCAATGCCGGACTTCCGCTCGTCCTGGTCGAGTGCGACGAGGCGGCGGTAAAACGGGCGCTTGCCAGGCTGCGCGCAATATTCGACGGCGCGGTGAAGCGCGGGCGCATCTCCGCGAGGCTTGCGGCGGAGCGCCTGGAAGCCGTTAGCGGCACGACGCATTATACAACGCTCGCCGAGGCGGACCTGATCATCGAGGCGGTCTTCGAGGATCTCGACGTGAAGCGCGATGTCTTTCGAAGGCTCGCCGCCGTCTGTCGCGCTGACGCCATTCTCGCGACGAACACGTCCTATCTCGATCCCGAACGGATCGCCGCGGACATCGGGAGCCCGGAGCGGTTTCTCGGGCTGCATTTCTTCAGCCCCGCGCAGGTGATGAAGCTTCTCGAAATCGTGCCCACGCAAGCGACGGCGCCCGAGGTGCTGGCGACCGCTTTCGCGCTGGCGCGGATGCTGAACAAAATCCCCGTGCGCGCGGGTATCTCGGACGGTTTCATCGGCAACCGGATTCTCAAGGTGATGCGGGCCCAGGCCGAGCGGCTGCTTCTCGGCGGCGCGACACCCGCCGCAGTCGATGCCGCCATGCACGCCTTCGGGCTGCCGATGGGGCCGTTCGAGGCGCAGGACCTCGGCGGGCTCGATATCGCCGCCTTCCAGCGCCGTGCCGCCCGCGCCCGCGGCGAGACGGCTTTTGCACCGGTCGCCGACCGTCTTTCGGAGATCGAGCGCTTCGGCCAGAAGAGCGGCGGCGGCTGGTACGACTACGCGCCCGGCGACCGAACGCCACGGCCCTCCGCGACGGTCGCCCGCATCATCGCGGAGGAGGCTAGGGGCCGGGCCAGAAGCGTTTGGGACGAGGCCTCCATCGCCGACTGCATCCTCTGGCCGATGGTCAACGAGGCTACGCGGATTCTCGAAGACGGAACGGCTCTGAGGGCCTCCGATATCGATCTCGTGGAGATCCATGGCTACGGCTTTCCGCGCTGGCGGGGCGGGCTGATGCATCATGCCCAGGCGCACGGCCTTCACAAGGTCGCGGAGGCGCTGAGTGCGCTTGCGGAGGCGGGATTCGCCGATCCCCCTTGCGACCCGCTGCGCCAGGCTGCCGCGCGAGGCAGCTTCCTTTGACGGACGCGCCCCGCAAGGGCCACGGGGCGGGCATTTTGTCTCGGCCGGCCGAGCCGGGTTGCGCAAACGGCCACGTTTTCCTAGGAGGACCGTTTCGGATTTAAGAACAGACAGGTCCTGCCTTGATCGCGACTCCATACTACCTCATCGACAAAGCCAAGCTTACTCGCAACATGGAAAGGATCGCCCATGTGCGCGAGAAATCCGGCGCCAAGGCTTTGCTGGCGCTGAAGTGCTTCGCCACCTGGTCGGTTTTCGACCTCATGCGCGACCATATGGACGGCACCACGTCTTCCTCGCTTTTCGAGGTGAGGCTCGGCCGCGAGCGGTTCGGCAAGGAAACCCATGCCTATAGTGTCGCCTATGGCGACAACGAGATCGACGAAGTGGTCTCTCACGCCGACAAGATCATCTTCAACTCGATCTCGCAATTGGAGCGTTTTGCCGACAAGGCGGAGGGCATCGCGCGCGGACTGCGGCTCAACCCTCAGGTCAGTTCCTCGAGCTTCGACCTGGCCGATCCGGCGCGTCCCTTTAGCCGGCTCGGCGAGTGGGACGTGGCGAAGGTCGAGCGCGTCATGGACCGGATCAACGGCTTCATGATCCACAACAATTGCGAGAACAAGGATTTCGGTCTCTTCGACCGGATGCTCGCGCGGATCGAGGAAAGGTTCGGCTCGCTCATCGCCCGCGTCGATTGGGTAAGCCTCGGCGGCGGCATTCACTTCACTGGGGACGACTATCCCGTCGAGGCCTTTTCGGCGCGCCTCAGGGCATTTTCCGACCGCTACGGCGTTCAGGTCTATCTGGAGCCGGGCGAAGCTTCGATTACGAAGAGCACGACGCTCGAAGTGACGGTGCTCGACACGCTCTATAACGGCAAGAATCTCGCCGTCGTCGACAGTTCGATCGAGGCGCACATGCTTGACCTGCTGATCTATCGCGAGGCGGCCAAGGTTTCGCCGAACGAGGGGCCGCATAGCTACATGATCTGCGGCAAGTCCTGCCTCGCCGGCGACGTCTTCGGCGAGTTCCGCTTCGCCGAAGAGCTGAAGGTCGGCGACCGCATCTCGTTTCAGGACGCCGCCGGCTACACCATGGTCAAGAAGAACTGGTTCAACGGCGTGAAGATGCCGGCGATCGCCATCAGGGAACTTGACGGAAGCGTCAGGACCGTCCGCGAATTCACCTACGCGGACTACGAGCAGAGCCTCTCCTGAGGCTTCGCGCAAGCAAGACGGGTAGAAGGAGATATCCCCCGAAATGAAAAAGAACGTTCTCATCATCGGCGCCGGTGGCGTGGCACAGGTCGTGGCGCACAAATGCGCCCAGAACAGCGATGTATTGGGAGATATTCATGTTGCCTCACGCACGGTCGACAAGTGCCGCAAGATCATCGAGTCCGTACGCGAAAAGAACAGCCTGAAGACCGAGGTGAAGCTCGAGGCGCATGCGCTCGACGCGCTCGACGTCGAGGCGACGAAGGCGCTCATCGTGAGCACCGGCTCTCAGATCGTGATCAATGTCGGCTCCGCCTTCGTCAACATGTCGGTGCTGCGCGCCTGCATGGACACGGGTGTGGCCTATATGGACACGGCGATCCACGAAGAGCCGAACAAGATCTGCGAGACGCCGCCGTGGTACGGGAACTATGAATGGAAGCGCGCCGCCGAATGCAGGGAAAAGGGCATCACCGCCATTCTCGGCGTCGGCTTCGACCCGGGCGTGGTCAATGCCTATGCGCGCCTCGCCAAGGACGAATATTTCGACAAGATCACGGATGTGGACATCGTCGACATCAATGCCGGCAACCACGGCAAATATTTCGCCACCAATTTCGATCCGGAGATCAACTTCCGCGAATTTACCGGCGTCGTCTATTCCTGGCAGAAGGGCGCCTGGCAGACGAACCGGATGTTCGAGGTCGGCAAGGAGTTCGACCTGCCCGTCGTCGGCAAACGCAAGGCCTATATGACCGGCCATGATGAGGTTCACTCGCTGTCGAAGAACATGGACGGGGCCGACGTGCGCTTCTGGATGGGCTTCGGCGACCATTACATCAACGTCTTCACGGTTCTGAAGAACCTGGGCCTCCTGTCAGAGCAGCCGGTCAAGACGGCCGAGGGCCTCGAAGTGGTGCCGCTGAAGGTGGTCAAGGCAGTCCTGCCGGACCCGGCGTCGCTCGCGCCCGGCTACGAGGGCAAGACCTGCATCGGCGATTTCGTGAAGGGCCTCAAGGACGGCAGGGAACACGAGGTGTTCATCTACAACGTCGCCGACCACAGGCAAGCCTATGAGGAAGTGGGCTCGCAGGGCATCTCCTATACGGCCGGCGTTCCGCCGGTGGCCGCCGCGATGCTGATCGCCAGCGGCGAGTGGGATGTGAAGCAGATGGCAAATGTCGAAGAACTGCCGCCCCGGCCCTTCCTCGACATCCTGAACCGCATCGGCCTGCCGACGCGCATCAGGGACGAGCAGGGCGACCGGGCACTCAGCTTTTCCTGAAAGACGCCGGGGCCCGAACGGGAGTCCGATTGCAGCCCGACCGTCATAGGACGGCCGGGCTGCAATCGCCGCGACGCCCCCTCATTCCCGGCCCAGGAAATGCAGGATGTGATCGGTAAATTGCTCCGGATCCTGAAGCAGCGAAAAATGGCTGACTTCCGGCTGGATCAATAAACCCGCTGCGGGAATGCTGTCCGCGATGAACAGCGTGTCTTCTCGCCTGACGACCTCCTCATGGTCACCATCCACGACCCAAACGGGAACGGCGATGCTGCCGAGAGCCTCTGCGGTGAGGTTCGGTTGCGATTCCCACATCCGATCCATCTGCTCACGGAAGTCGCCGTAGGCGCCCGGTGTGGGAGACAGTTTCACATATTCTTCGCGCGCCCTGTCGAGATAGGCTTTGAACAACACGTTTTGGTCCAGTGGGTAAAGGCCTGACGGCTTGCTGTTCGCTGCGAAAGCGAACACCCTGCTTATGCGTTCCGCATGGTCGATCGCGAGCTTCAGTCCGATGATCGCACCGTCGCTCCAGCCGACGATGGCGGCTTTCTGCAGGCCGAGGAAATCCATCAGCGCCACCACATCGGTTGCCATGAGGTCATAGCTCAAGGGTCGTTCATCCCGGGTGCTGCGGCCATGGCCGCGGCTGTCCATGACGATGACCTGATAGGAGCCGGCGAGCGTGGAAATCTGGTTTCCCCAATAGTTCGAATTGCCGAGTCCGCCGTGGAGCATGATGACGGGCTCGCCGCTGCCGTAGACCGCATGCCAGATCTTGATGCCGTTCACCGGCGCTTCTCCCTCGCGCCCTGGTGCGGGAAGGTCCGGCGTTTCCGGCAGCATCTCCCATCTCGGCTCCGCCATCGCCGTGCCAAGCGAGGCAGCGCCCGCAATCAAAGAGTACATGATTTTCGTTCCCCAGCGCTTCCCACGACCCGACTGGGTCGGGCTCCCTATTGTCGCCATCGTTTCCCCCGCCAGCGATTGTCAGTTTTCCATTCGCAGCAGCCCGCTTATTCGAAGAAGCTCCATCTGGCTTCTGACGCCGAGCTTGCCGTAGAGGCTCTTCACCTGGGTCCTGACCGTCTCCCGCGATATGCCGGCGGCATCGGCGATCCGCGCCGCGTTCTGCCCCGAGATCAGACCCTGCATTGCCCGCAACTCCGCGGCCGTCAGACCATTCGCGCTTGCAAATCCCCTGAGATCCAGGGGCGGCTCCTTTGCTTGGGATTCGATCAGCACGATCACGGAAGGGCCTTCGAAATAGGCAGACTCGCAGTCCTTGCACGTGCGAATGAGCGTGAGCTTCGTCGAACCGAGGACGAAGGTCGTGGCCGTGTCTCCGTCGAAGCCGCGGCGGAGCATCCCATGGAGCGCCGCGTCAGCATCGCTGTCCCGGATATGCAGTTTTCCCCCGGGGGTCAGCCTCAGGACCCGTCCCGCTTCGACCATCGCCTGGCCCTGGGCGCCGAAATTGATCGCGCGAGCGCCTTCGTCGACGACGACGACGCCCAGCTCACTCTTCTGACATACGGAACGGCCAATTTCGGACGCGGCGGCGCTCCGCCGGTTGGCGTACCGGAAGGCCCGCCGCAGATGCGGCGCCAACCGCGTCAGGAGATCGGCCACGTCCCGGTTCTTCTCGGGATCGGCTCTCGAGGTGGTAATCGACAGCAGCATTGACTGTCCGCGCTCTCTGGCGAGCGTCACGCCGACCGCGCTTTCTCCGACCATCGGTCGAAAGAAGTCGTTGTAGAAGGGTGTTTTCACGAATTGCTCCCGTGGCAGCACCTGCTCGGCGACGACACCGATCCCGATCTTCCGCCGAGAGGCTGCGGGCATCCACGGATTGAGCTTCGCATAGTGGCTGGCGTAGCCCGAGACGACGTCGGCCGGCAGACCCGATGTAAGCTCCCATGCCCCAGCCCCACTGTCGACGTCGTGATAGAACAAGGTCGATCGGCCGTCCGGAAGCGTAGCGGCCAAGCCGTCGAGAAAACTCTGCCACGTCGTCTCGTGAAGCAATGCGGAATAGATCCGGTCGGCAAGCCTGCTCTCGACTGCAGCTTCGATGCTCATGGCGGCCCCTCCTGCATAGTGGGCAGACCTGCTCCGGACTGCAGTTCCTGAGCAGCCCAGGCTCTTACTATAGGCGATCAACCTCGAACTGGCATCACCCCGCGGGGTGAGCGTCTCGGCTGCTCGTCTGCGGCGCTCTCGGGGGGAGCGTATCGTCCCGCGAAGGCCGGCCTCGCTCGTGCCGCGGGATGAGCCAGCCGATCGCTAACGCGGAACGGGAAAAATCATACTTTTTCTTGAGAAAACCTTTTCTCATCTTGACGGACTCGCTGAGAAAAGGTTTTCTCACGTCAGCTTATCTCAAAGGAGGCGAAGCTGAGTTCGCAGCGCGGCAAGGGACATCGGGTCACGATTCACGATCTGGCAAGGGTTGCCGGCGTGAGCGTTTCGACCGTGTCCAAGGCTCTCAACGACAACGGCCGCATGGCCGCCGGAACGCGCGAGCGTATCAAGAATCTCGCGGCGGAAATCGGCTTTCGTCCGAACGCGCTGGCGCGCGGCCTGCTCAGCAACCGCAGCTTTACAGTCGGCCTTCTGACCAACGACACCTATGGCCGCTTCACCCTTCCGGTAATGGCCGGCATTTCCGAGGCGCTGGTGGATCATGGGGTTTCGGTCTTCCTCTGCGCAATCGAGGACGACCCGGCGCTCGGGAAAATCCATGTCGACGCCATGCTGGACAAGCAAGTGGACGGCATCATCGCGACAGGCAAGCGGGTCGACAGGTCTCTCCCGGTCGATCTCGCCGGCCTGCCGGTGCCGGTCGTCTATGCTTTCACCAAGGGCGAGCCCGGCAGCGTGACACTGACCTCCGATGACGGTCATGGCGCGAGGCTGGCGGCAGCACGGCTGAAGAAGATGGGCCGCAAGCGGCTGTTGCACATCACAGGCCCGCTGGAATTTACCTCCGCGGCCGAGCGCGCCGAGGCATTTCGGGCCGTCGCCGGCGGTGGGGCGCCGGTCCTGCATGGGGTCTGGTCGGAGGCCTGGGGTCACGAGGCGATCGGCCGCATCTGGGATGCGGGCGGTGAGAGGCCCGATGGCGTCTTCTGCGGCAACGACCAAATCGCCCGCGGCGTGGTCGATGCGCTGCGCGAGCGCGGCGTCAAGGTGCCGGAGGATGTCTCCGTCATCGGCTTCGACAATTGGGAGATCATGGCGGCTCAGACGCGGCCGCCGCTGACCACCGTCGACATGAACCTGAAGGAGCTTGGGCGGGAGGCCGGGCTGATGGTGCTTGCACTTGCAGAGGGGCGGACGATCGAGCCCGGCCTGCGCAAGCTGCCCTGCCGGCTTGTCGTACGGGACTCCTGCGGAGGCGGGGGAAGACAGATCTGATCGAGGAGATGGGGTCACCCGGAGTGGCCCCGCATTTGGGAGGAATGCGAAATGTTCACGAAACTGATGGCAGCGACGGCCCTCATATCGGCCAGCATGATCTCGGTCGCATCGGCCGAGACGATCAGCATGTGGGTCCGCTCGGGTATCGGCGACTCGTTCAAGGAAGTCGTCAAGGCCTACAATGCAAGTCACGAGCACAAGGTGGAGCTCACCGAGGTGCCTTTTGCCGAGCTCGTGCAGAAATATGCCACTGCGATCGCCGGCGGCCAGGCGCCGGACGCGCTTTCGCTCGACCTGATCTACACGCCGGCATTCGCCGCCGCCGGTCAGCTGGAAGACCTCACCGACTGGGCGAAGGCGCTGCCCTACTTCAATTCGCTCTCGCCCTCGCATGTGAAGCTCGGCACCTATGAGGACAAGATCTACGGCCTGCCGCTCACGGTCGAGACCTCGATCTTCGCCTGGAACAAGGACCTCTACAAAAAGGCCGGCCTCGACCCGGAAAAGGCGCCGAAGACCTGGGAGGAGATCACCGCCAATGCCGAGAAAATCCGTGCGCTTGGTGGCGACACCTACGGCTTCTATTTCTCCGGGGGCGGCTGCGGCGGCTGCATGATCTTCACCTTCACGCCGCTGACCTGGGGCGCGGGCGCCGATATCCTTTCAGCCGACGGCAAGACCGCGACGCTCGACACGCCGCAAATGCGCAAGGCCGTCGACATCTACCGCAACATGGTCGAGAAGGACCTCGTTCCCGCGGGGGCCGCGAGCGACAACGGCGTGAATTTCCTCAGCTTCACCAATGGCAAGATCGGCCAGCAGAGCCTCGGCGCCTTCGCCATAGGCACGCTGGTGACGCAGCATCCGGAGATCGATTTCGGCGTAACGCTGATCCCGGGCGTCGACGGCAAGCCGTCCTCCTTTGCCGGCGGCGACAACTTCGTGGTCACCAAGGGCACGCCGAAGCTCGAAGAGGTCAAGGAATTCCTCGAATATACCTATTCGCCGGAAGGCCAGAAGATCATGGCGAAATTCGGCAGCCTGCCCACCCGCGGCGACATCGCCAATGAGGTGCTCGAAGGCCTCGACCCGCGCCTCAAGGTCGGCATGGAGGCGATCGCCGTCGCCCAGACGCCTTATACGCTGCAGTTCAACGACCTGATCAACAGCGCCAACGGACCGTGGGCGACCTTCACCAATGCTGCGATCTATGGCGACGACGTCGACGGGGCGTTCTCGAACGCACAAGACGAGATGCAGTCGATCATCGACGCCGGGCAGTAAGGCGGACACGAGGAAACTTGCCGCTTCGCGGATGGCGGGGTGGGGATAACCCCCTCCGCCACCAGTGCCCCCGAAACTCTCGAAAGTGCATACATGACGACGTCAGCGCTCACATCCGCCAGGCACCGACGCCGCCCGAAGCGGCAACCCGGCTGGCGCGGGCTCATCTATATCGCGCCGGCGATGGCGCTCGTCACGCTCTTCTTCGTGCTGCCCGTGCTGTTCACGCTCTGGATGAGCCTGCACAAATGGCCGCTGCTCGGCGAGCCGGCCTGGATCGGTCTGCGCAACTATACGCGGATGTTCACCGATGCGCGGTTCTTCAACGCGCTCGGTTTCACCGCCCACTATACCCTGATCGTCACGATAGCGATTTTCGCGGTCGCCTTTCCGCTGGCGATTTTCGTGGAGAAACAAAGGCCGTTGATCTCGCTCTACCGGACCATCGTCTTTCTGCCTGTCGTGGTGGGGCTCGCATCCGCCTCGTTGCTCTGGGTGTGGCTCGCCAATGTCGACAGCGGGCTTTTCGCGCCGCTCTTCGATATGCTGGGCCTCACCTCCGGACGGATCAACCTGCTCGCCAAGTTCGATACCGCGTTTCTGACCATCATCGTCATGGTGGTCTGGAAGATCGCCGGCTTCACCATGATCATCCTGCTGACGGGGCTGCAGGCCATCCCGGCCGAACTGACCGAGGCCGCGCGCATCGACGGCGCCGGCCGCTGGCAACGCTTCCGCCACCTGACGCTGCCCCTGATGCGCCGGACCATGGCGCTGGCGCTCATCCTTTCGGTCACCGGCTCGATCCTCGCCTTCGACCAGTTCTACATCATGACCAGCGGCGGCCCGCAGAACAAGATGATCTCCGTCGTCTACTATATCTTCAACCAGTCCTTCGTGTCCTTCAATCTCGGCTACGGCGCGGCACTGTCGATCGCGCTCCTCCTGATCCTGGTGACGCTCAGCGTCGTCCAGCTCTGGCTGCTCAAGGTGGGGGACGAACGCCCATGAGGACGCGCCGCGAAATCCGCGCCCGCAAGGCACTCCGGGACAGGATCGTCTACCACGGCATCGGCATCGGCACGGCCTTCTTCTTCCTGGCGCCCTTTGCAGTTTCCTTTCTTGCCTCCTTCCGGCCGAACAGCGAGTCCGGCAGGCCGCCGCTGCCGCCATGGCCGATCTCGGGGCTGAGCTTCGACGCCTACCGGGCGCTCGACAGCTTCGGTGCCGGCATCTGGCAGCACATGTTCAATTCGCTCCTCGTGTCGATCGGAACGGTCGCCCTGACCGTCGCGGTCAGCGTGCTCGCCGGCTACGGCTTCTCCCGCTACCGCTTTCCGTTCAAGAACGCGCTTTTCGTGCTGATCATCGCGACGCTGATGATCCCGTTTCAGTCGATCCTGACGCCGCTTTTCATCATCCTGGCGCGGCTCGGGCTCAACAATTCGCTCATCGGGCTGATGCTTGTCTATGTGACGCTGCAGCTTCCCTTCTCCGTCTTCATGATGCGCAACGCCTTCGATGCCGTGCCGAAGGAAATCGAGGAGGCGGCGCGCATCGACGGCGCCCGCGACCTGAAACTGCTCGTGCGGGTGTTGCTGCCGCTGGTCATGCCCGGAATTGCGACCGTGTCGATCTTCGCCTTCCTCAATGCCTGGAACGAATTCTTCGCCGCGCTCGTCCTTCTGTCCAGCAACGACAATTACACGCTTCCCGTTCTGATGACCGCCGTGCGCGCCGGCCGTCTCGGGGCGATCAACTGGGGCGCGGTGCAGGCCGGCGTCGCGGTGATGGTCGTTCCCTGCCTGTTCGTCTTCCTTCTTCTGCAACGCTATTACATGCGCGGGCTGATGGCCGGCGCGGTGAAATGATCCGAGAGAAAGAAACCTCATGACAAAGACCGTGAAAGACCGCCAGTTCCGCCCCGTTGCCGTTCCCGATGTCGAGCTCGGCGGATTCTGGGGCAAATGGCAGGATGCCGTCTGCCAATCCACCGCCGAAACCCTGCTCGACCGCTGCGTCGAGGCTGGCATGATCGAGGCGATCGACGTCAGTGAGCCTAGCCCCGGTATCGTCATCCCCATCCAACCCTGGGGCGGTACCACCCAGATGTTCTGGGACTCCGACCTCGGCAAGTCGATCGAGACGATCGCCTATTCGCTCTACCGCCGCCCCAATCCGGAACTCGAGGGGCGTGCCGACCGGATCATCGACATGTACGAGAAGCTGCAGGACCGGGACGGATATCTCAATGCCTGGTTCCAGCGCGTGCAGCCCGACAGGCGCTGGACCAACCTGCGCGACCACCACGAGCTCTATTGCGCCGGCCATCTGATCGAGGCTGCCGTCGCCTATTACCAGGCGACCGGCAAGCGCAAGCTTCTCGACATCATGTGCCGCTTTGCGGACTATATGATTACGGTCTTCGGGCATGGCGAAGGGCAGATTCCGGGTTATTGCGGCCATGAGGAGATCGAGCTCGCGCTCGTCAAGCTTGCGCGCGTGACGGGCGAAAAGAAGTATCTCGACCTTTCGAAGTTCTTCATCGACGAGCGCGGCACGGAGCCGCATTTCTTCACAGAAGAGGCCAAAAGGGATGGCCGCGATCCGGAGAGTTTCATCCAGAAGACCTATGAATACGGGCAGGCGCATCAGCCGGTGCGCGAGCAGAAAAAGGTCGTCGGCCACGCCGTGCGCGCGATGTATCTCTATTCCGGCATGGCCGACATCGCGACCGAATACAGGGACGACAGCCTGACGGCGGCCTTGGAAACGTTGTGGGACGACCTCACCACGAAGCAGATGTACATCACCGGCGGTATCGGTCCGGCAGCCTCGAACGAGGGTTTCACCTGCTATTACGACCTGCCCAACGACACGGCCTATGCCGAGACCTGCGCCTCCGTCGGCCTTGTCTTCTGGGCGAGCCGCATGCTCGGCCGCGGCCCGAACCGCCGCTATGCCGACGTCATGGAGCAGGCGCTTTACAACGGCGCCTTGCCGGGTCTTTCGATCGACGGCAAGACCTTCTTCTACGACAACCCGCTCGAAAGCACTGGCGGGCACCACCGATGGAAGTGGCATCATTGCCCCTGCTGCCCGCCCAATATCGCGCGGCTCGTGACCTCGATCGGTTCCTATATGTATGCGGTCGCGGAGGATGAGATCGCAGTCCATCTCTACGGCGAAAGCACGGCGCGGCTGAAACTCGCGAACGGCGCCGAGGTCGAGCTCAGGCAGGAGACCAGCTACCCCTGGGAGGGGGCGATCGCCTTCACGACGAAGCTCGCCAGGCCGGCGAAGTTCGCGCTGTCCTTGCGCATACCGGAATGGGCGGTCGGCGCGACGCTAAGCGTCAACGGTAGGATGCTCGATCTCTCGGCTCATTTGACCGGCGGCTATGCCCGCATCGAACGCGAATGGTCGGACGGCGACCGGGTGGCGCTTTATCTGCCGCTGGCGCTTCGGCCGCAATATGCCAATCCGAAGGTCCGACAGGATGTCGGCCGCGTGGCGCTGATGCGCGGTCCGCTGGTCTATTGCGTCGAAGCCACGGACAATGGCGAGGATCTGAACGCAATTGTGCTTCCCCGCGAACTGCCGGCTGCCGAAACGGTCCTGCTCGATGATCTGAACGGTGCGGTTGCCATCGACATTTCCGTCGAGCGCGAGGAGACGGAGGACTGGGGAAAGGCGCTTTACCGACAGACGAGGCCTGAGCGCCGCCCGCACAAAGCGCGCTTCGTGCCCTATCATCTCTGGGACAACCGGGCGCCGGGAGAGATGCTCGTCTGGGTCCAGTCGGAAAAGTAGGCGACCTCCAGGATGGCGAACGGCATCAGCAACAAGAGCGTCGTGCTCAGCGACATACGCAAGAGTTATGGCGGCCTGGAGGTTATCCATGGCATCGACCTGACGATCGAGGAAGGCGATTTCGTCGTCTTCGTCGGCCCATCGGGCTGCGGGAAATCGACCCTGCTGCGAATGATCGCAGGGCTCGAAGAGGTGACCGAGGGGGAGATCGCAATCAAGGGCAGGGACGTGACAGACCTCGACCCCTCCGAGCGCGGTATAGCCATGGTCTTCCAGTCCTACGCGCTCTACCCGCATATGAGCGTCAGCGACAATCTCGGCTTCGGGCTCAAGATGGCGCGAACGGATTCGGCCGAAATCGAGCGCCGCGTCGCGCAGGTCTCGGCCATTCTCAAGATCGACCATCTGCTCGACCGAAGACCCGGCCAGCTTTCCGGAGGCCAGCGCCAGCGCGTGGCGATCGGCCGGGCGATCGTGCGCAAGCCCGACGTCTTCCTGTTCGATGAGCCGCTTTCCAACCTCGATGCGGAACTGCGCGTCTCGATGCGCATCGAGATTGCCCGCCTGCACCGCGAGCTCGGCAACACGATGGTCTATGTCACACACGATCAGACGGAAGCGATGACGCTGGCCGATCAGATCGTCGTGCTTCGGGACGGCCGGATCGAGCAGGCCGGCAGCCCCCGCGACGTTTACGAGGACCCGGCCAACATGTTCGTGGCAGGCTTCATCGGTTCGCCACGGATGAATTTTCTCGATGCGGAATGGCAGGGGGACGGGACGATCCGGGTCGGCGAGACCACACTCGAGGCAGCGATCGACGGCGGCAGCCTGAGGCACGGCGAGCGCCTGCTTTTCGGCATAAGGCCCGAACATATCGCCGTGGCGGAGCCGGGACCGGAACGGATCACTGCCCAGGTCGAGTTCTCGGAATATCTCGGTGGAACGCGCTACCTCTACTGCCAGCTCGAAGACGGCCAGAGCCTCGTCGTCGAACAGCGCGAGGGTCCGAACTGGCAGGCAGGGGAAAGACTTTCTTTCGCCGTACCGGAGGACCGAAGGCGGTTCTTTGCCGAAGACGGGCGGCGCTTGCGGTAGCGAGCCGGCGCCCCGCTCTCAACTGCCGCATGGCCGTGCTTGGTTATGCAGATGCAGGGGTCTACATTTAAAGAAGCGATCCACATGGAGGGCCGGCGTGCCGATCAATGTCAACAACCCCAAGGCGGATGCCCTGACGCGCAAATTTGCCCGCATGGCCGGCGTCAGCATCACCGACGCCATCGTCATCGCCATGAAGGAGGCGATAGAGCGCCGGCGAAACCTGGAAACGCCGCTGCAGACTGCAAGAAGGCTTCGGGAGAAGCACGGCATCGCGATCAGCGACGCCGCGAGGAAACCGCTCCCGCGAGAGGCCTTCGACGCGATATGGGACGAAAGCTGATGTTCGCCGACGCATGTACCATCATCGCGTTTCTGTCGGAGGAACCGGAGGCTGGCTGCGCGTGCCGGGCGCCACCGCCTCAACCTCGGTGACTGTCTGCATTGCGCTTGCGCCAAATACCAACGCGTACCGATCCTGGCCACCGACGACGAGTTTCGGCAGACCGATCTTGAGACCGTGCCCTGATTAAGTGGCTAGAGCACTTCAATGTCTCATGGAAACACTGAGATGCTCTAACCCTTTGGTCCAACGCAATTCCGGACGGAAACCGTTACACACTTTTCCCGGGTGCTCTAAGGCCTGCTGCGATTCGGGCCGCTTGCCGCCGCTTGCTTGATCGCCTCATCCCTGTGCTCGTCACAGGGATCCAGCCAGACCAAGTCCTTGGGCTGAAAGGACGCTTCCCGCGCCGCAGACGCGGCGCTGCTGGATTCCTGTGACAAGCACAGGAATGACGAAGGAGGAGAGATTGCAGTTCTCCGAAAAGCGCCGCGCGCCTTACACACGCGCAAAGGTCGCTGCAGCACTTTGATCTGCTGCATGTTTGCCCTTCAATCGATTGCGATTAAGGAACATGCAGGAGGTCTACTTTGCCTCTCGCTCAGCCCTCGCCGATGGTAAATGTCGGTGCTTCTGGCGGTTCGGAGCCGCGATAGTGGCTTGGCGGCAGGCCGATCACACGCTTGAAGGCGCGGCTGAACGAGGCCTCCGAGTCATAGCCCAGGCGGCGCGCGACGACGGAGATGCGCATGCGGTCGCGGGTCAGCCATTGCCGTGCCTGGTGCATGCGCACCTGCGTGAGGTAACGGGCCGGCGTCTCGCCGACCACGGCGGCGAACTGCTGCGCGAAGCCGGAGCGCGAGGCGCCCATGAGCCTGGCGAGGGAATCCACGGTCCAGGTCTTTTCCGGATCGAGGTGCATGGCCGCGATCACGCGGCCGAGCCCGGGATGGCGGACCGCCGCCACCCAGCCATTGGTATTGCCGCATCCGTGCTCCACCCAGGAGCGGATGATGAGTGCCGCGAGCACGTCGGCCAGCCGCGCCAGCACGCCGCCGGAGCCGACGCGGCTGGCGCCGACTTCCCGCGCCATGGCGTCGAGCATGTGCGGGATCGCCGGCTCGCTTGCCGTCAGGGCGTCGATGCGCATCACGTCGGGCATCATGCGCAGCAACGGATGCATGGCATCCATGTTGAACCGCAGACTGCCGCAGAAAAGGATGGTGGTCTTGCCGCGCCCGCCCCCGCAGACGTCGTAGACGCAATGGCATACCTCCTGGACCGAATAGGCTTCGAGCGGCGACAGCTTCTCGCCGGGCGCACTCGCCAGCGCATGCGCGCCGCCACGCGGCAGAAGCACGGCATCGCCGCGCTTCAGTTCGATCCAGTCTCCGTCGGCCACCCGCAGCCAGCAGTCTCCGCAGATGAAGTGGAAGCGTGCCGCCTCCTGCGCCGGAAATGAAATTCCCCAGGGCGCGGTCAATTCGCAACGGACGTAATCGACACCGTCGAGGCGCAGTCCGCGCAGAAGTTCGCTGAGAAAATCCTCCGAAGCGGAAGAGAATGTTTTGGACGAATGATCAAGCATTGCGGAATTTCTAGCATGGAATGTCCAGGGCGTCACGCCTTATTTAAGCCGGACCCTCTCAAGGAGACCGCTCTTATGACAGATACAGCGACCATTTTGGACGCCACGTTCATACCGGAAAGCGAGGAGCGAATCGATCCGGCATGGGCCGGGGTCGGCTCCCTCGCGCTCGGCGTGTTCGGCCTCGTCACCGCAGAATTCCTCCCCGTCAGCATTCTCACGCCGATGGCCGCCGATCTCGGTATCAGCACGGGCACGGCCGGCCAGGCGGTGACGGCGACCGCCGTCGTCGGCGCGGTCGCCGGGCTGACGATCGCCATCGCCACGCGCCGGTTCGACCGCCGGCTCGTGCTTTGGGGCTTCACCCTGGCGCTGATCGCCTCCAGCCTGCTTGCGGCTTTCGCCACCAATCTCGCCATGCTCCTTGCCGCACGCGTCGTCCTCGGCATCGGGCTCGGCGGCTTCTGGTCGATGATGGCGGCGATCGCCTTGCGACTCGTGCCGATTTCGCTCGTGCCTCGTGCCATGTCGATCGTCTTCACCGGCGTCTCGGTGGCGACGGTCTGTGCGGCGCCTTTAGGCGCCTATATCGGCGATCTCTGGGGCTGGCGAGCCGCATTCCTGATGGCTGCGGCGGTTGGTGCCGTAACGCTGATCGTGCAGATGGCGACCATACCGCGGCTGCCGCCGCAGTCGGCGCCGAGCATGAAGCTTCTGTTCGACCTCATGCGCATGCCGAGCATCCGAATCGGGATCATCACCGTCCTGCTTTTCGTCTCGGGCCACTTCGCCGGCTTCACCTATGTGCGCCCGTTCCTCGAAAACGTCCCGAAGTTCGGCATCGAGGCGATCTCCCTGATCCTGCTGGCTTACGGCATCGGCGGCTTCTTCGGCAATCTCGCCGGCGGGCTCATCATCGAACGCAGCATCACGGCGGCCGTGAGCCTCGGAACGCTGCTCATCGCGGCGATGGCGTTCGCCCTCGTGACCTTCGGTTCGCTCGATGTCGTGTCGGCCGTGGCGGTGACCCTGTGGGGCTTCGCATTCGGGGCGCTGCCCGTCGCCGTCCAGACCTGGATGGTGCGAGCCGCACCCGACCATGCGGAAAGCACCGGCGGTCTCATCGTTGCGACCTTCCAGGTCGGCATCGCCAGCGGAGCTGTTCTCGGGGGGCTCTTCGTGGACAGCTTCGGCCCGCTCGGTGCCATCACCTATTGCGCCGTCGCGACGCTCGCGAGCGGACTCTATGTCATTGCCTCGCGGCGCAGCATAGAGGTCTGACTGCTGTCCGGTCGCGGCATCGTTTCAGCGCCGTTCCGGGAAGAGCGCTTTAAGCCCTTCCGGTGACGGCGCGGCGATGCCGCGCTCGGTGATGAGTCCGGTGATCAGGCGCGCGGGCGTCACGTCGAAGGCGGGATTTGCCGCGGGACTGCCCTCCGGCGAGATGCGAACGCTGGCGATGGAGCCGTCGGACGCGCGTCCCTGCACGAAGCTCACCTCGTCGCCGGGCCGTTCCTCGATCGGAATTTCCTTGATCCCGTCATGGACCGTCCAGTCGATCGTGGGCGACGGCAGAGCGACATAGAAGGGTACGTCGTTGTCCCGTGCGGCGAGCGCCTTGAGGTAGGTGCCGATTTTATTGCAGACGTCGCCATTGGCCGTGGTGCGGTCGGTGCCGACGATCACCATGTCCACGTCGCCGTGCTGCATGAGATGGCCGCCGGCATTGTCGACGATCAGCGTGTGCGGCACGCCATGGCTGCTCATTTCCCAGGCGGTGAGATAGGCGCCCTGATTGCGCGGCCGCGTCTCGTCGACATAGACGTGCACCGGTATGCCTTCCTCGACCGCCATGTAGATCGGCGCCGTCGCGGTGCCGTAATCGACGGTCGCCAGCCAGCCGGCATTGCAATGGGTGAGGATGCGAACCGGCTCGCCCGGCTTCTTCTTTGCGGCGATTTCGCGGATGACGTTGAGGCCGTTCGCACCGATGGCGCGGTTGAGTTCGACGTCCTCTTCGGCGATTTCCGCGGCACGCTCATAGGCGGCGTCCGCGCGTCCTGCTTCCGGCAGCGGGCGGAGATGGTCCCGCATCGCGTCGAGGGCCCAACGCAGGTTGATGGCGGTCGGTCGCGTTTCGTGAAGCTCGTCCCAGACGGCATCAAGATGCACATCCGATGGGTCCTTCGCCATGGCAATGGCAACGCCGTAGGCGGCGGTGACGCCGATCAGCGGCGCGCCGCGCACCCACATGTCGTGAATGGCGACGGCCACGTCGGCAACAGTCTTCAGCGTCACGACACGCAAGTCGTGCGGCAGCCACCGCTGGTCGATGATGTCGACGGAGCGGCCATCCTCGTTGAGCCAGATCGTGTGGTAATGACGTTCTCCGATTTTCACGCGAGTGTCTCCTTCTGAAGCCGCTCCGCCGTGGCGCGGATGTCCCTGAGGCTGTGGATGCGATGCCGGTTGACGGCGAGATGACGTCCAAGCTTCAACGCCTTGCTTTCGCAGGCGGCGCGGCGGTCGAGATCGGCAATCGTTTCGAAATCGGCATTGTGGGCGAGGCCGAGAATGCGGCGGTGGATCTCAATTCCGGCAAAGCCCAGCATCTCGCGCCAGATTTCCTCGATGACGATGTTGAGCGCCTGCTCGGCGCCGAGCGCGTCGTTCCTGTCCTCAAAAACGCGCGCCTGGTAAAGCATGCCCATGCGCTCGGTCCGCCAGAGTCGGGCAAATTCGGAGCGGAACGTTTCCCAGATCGTTTCGATCGTCTCGAGCAGATAGGTGCGCATGCTGTCGCGCGCGCCGGTCGTGCTCTCCTGGCCGCTCTGCGAGAAGTAGCTCATCCAGAAATTGGCGAGAAGCATCCCGACGTCGAAGCTGATCGGTCCGTAGAAGGCGAATTCCGGGTCTATGACGCGGGTCTCGGCGTCCGTGACCATCACCGAACCGGTATGCAGGTCGCCGTGGCAGAGCGTTTCGGCCTTTGCGGAGAAGAGATGTTTCAGCCGCTGCGCCTCGACCTTGAGGTCACGGTCGGAACGGAGCTCCGTCACGATTGGGTCGAGCTGCGGCGCGGTGTGGCGGTTGAGTTCGGCTTCGAAATAGGGATCGGAAAAAACGAGATTTTCGGTGATGTCGCACAGTTCGACATTGTCCGCAAAGAGCGCCAGGTCCGCTTTCTTGTCACGCGCCGCCATGGAAAGATCCGAGCCGCGGAAAAGCGTGCGGGCGGCAAACAGCCCGAGATCGCAGCCTATATTGGGCAATTCGCGTCCATCGATCAGCGCGCGGCGCAGGATGACGTGCGGCGTCAGATACTCCATGACGATCAGCGCCTGCGTCTCGTCGAAGAAGAAGATCGCCGGTACCGTACCGGGAGCACGCGCGGCCTGACGCACCAGCGCGTGGTATTCGAAGAAGGAGCGTTTCAGAGGCAGTGGCCAGCTCTCGCCGACAAGGCGCACATAAGGCAACGCCTGCTTCACGACCGCCGTGCCTTTGCTGCCCGTGACGATGAAGACGAGGTTGAGATTGCCGTCGCCGACCTCGTTGACGGTCCAGTGCGAGACGTCCTCGCCGATCTTCTCCCCGAGAGCGGAATTGCCGCCGAGCCGATGCGGCAATGTTTCGGCGCTGAGCGCCTCGAAGACTTGCTTGTCCATATCGTCCTCCTCCTCCTGCGCATGGCGCGGCCTCCACCACCCGCCGCCACGGCACAGCTAAGGCGCCATTCTGGCAAATGTCAATGACCTTGACATTTGATGAATGGCTATCCTAACGTGCAGCGTCGGGAGGAGACAATGAGCGGACAGGCAGTGTTTCGCATCGAGGGCGTGCGCAAATCCTTTGGACTCGTGCAGGTCCTTCAGGGGGTGGATCTCGATCTGAAGGCCGGCGCGGTAACGATTTTGATGGGCGCCAATGGCGCCGGAAAATCGACCCTCGTGCGCATTCTCTCCGGCGTCTATGCGCGCGACGCCGGCGCGATCACGCTTGCGGATGCAGCTTTCGAGCCGGTGACGCCTGCCGAGGCGATCCGCGCCGGCGTCGTCACCGTGCACCAGAACATCAACGACGGGGTCGTCGCCGACCTCGATGTCGCAACCAATCTGACGTTCGACCGGCTGAACGGGCGTGGCTCGCGGTTCTTCTTCAATCCGCGGCGCGTCCGGCGCGAGGCGGCCGCGGTCGCCGCCCATATGGGGCTCTCCATCGATCTTGCCGCCAACGTCAACGACCTGACCCTTGCCGACCGGCAGATGGTGGCGATTGCCCGGGCGATGTCGCATGAGCCGAAGGTGCTTATCCTCGACGAGCCGACGTCTTCCCTCTCGAGCGCCGAAGCGGACCGCCTCTTCGATCTGGTCGACCGGCTGAAGGCACGCGGCGTCGCCATTCTCTATATCTCGCACCGCATGTCGGATATCCGCCGTCTCGCCGACCGCATCGTCTCGCTTCGCGATGGCCGGATCACGGGCCGTTTCGACGGGCCCGACCTCGACTACGAGGGCGCCGTCGACGCGATGCTGGGCCGCAAGGTTTCGGCCGGCAAAATCGCGGTGCACAAGGCCGGCGGGCCGATCTTCAAGGTGCGCGGCCTGAAGCTCTCCGACCATGCGCGGCCTTTCGATTTCGATCTCCTCGACGGCGAGATCGTCGCGGTCACCGGCCTGGTTGGGGTCGGCAAGACGGCGCTTGCCGAAACGCTGTTTGGTGCGCGCTCCCCGGTGGCCGGCGAAATGACCCTTGACGGCCTACGCTATGCGCCGACGACAACCGGTCAGGCGATTGCGCGCGGCGTTTTCCTCGTTGCGAAGGATCGCGCCGAAAGCGGTATCGTGCCAGATTTCAACATCTACGAGAACATCAGCCTGCCGTTTCTGAGCAGGCTCTCCCGCTTCGGCATATCGAGCCGCAGGGCCGAAAGGGCGAAGGCGCGCGGGCAGATCACCTCGCTCGGCGTCATCTGCCGAAACGAACGCGACGAGATGCAGACACTTTCGGGCGGAAACCAGCAGAAGGTGATGGTAGGGCGCTGGCTCTGCGAGCCTTCGCGATTGCTCATCCTCGACGAGCCGTTCCAGGGCGTCGACATCGCCGCGCGCCGGGACATCGGCAACAAGCTGCGCATCTCGGCCGCGGGCCGTTCCACCATCCTCTTCCTGACCGAACTCGACGAAGCGTTCGAGGTCGCCGACCGCATCCTTGTCATGTCGGAGCAGGCCATCGTCGGCGAACATCGGAACACTGAAGTCGATGTCGAGCGCCTGCTGTCGGAGATCGCCGGTCAATCCCATCAGCAGGTCATGCATCATGAGCAGTGAACAGAGCAAATCCGCCGCGGCCCCCGTGCTTCCGGGCCCGTGGGGCATCAGGGAAACCGCGATCAAGTACGGCTTCCTCATGCTGCTCGCCGGCATGGTTCTTTATTTCTCGCTCGTAACCGGAGGTTTTGCCTCCCCTCAAAGCGCCGTCTTCATTTTGCAATCCGTGTCGATCACCGGCATTCTGGCCCTCGGCGTGACGGCGACGCTTGTCGTCGGGGGGTTCGACCTGTCCATAGGCTCGGTCGCCACCACGGCGATGATGGCTTCCTCCTATGTCATGGTGGTGATGGGGGGTGACGCGCTTACGGCGGCGCTCGTCTGCCTTGCCGTCGGCGCGCTCGTCGGCCTGATCAACGGCTTCATCATCGTCTACATGCGCGTTCCGGACCTTCTGGCTACCCTCGGCATGATGTTCCTGCTGCTCGGCCTTCAGCGCATCCCGACCGAGGGCCGATCGATTGCCGCGGGCATGACGCTGCCCGACGGTTCGGTCGCGACCGGCACTTTCAGTCCGGCTTTCCTGGCGCTCGGGCGCCACCGCTTCGATCTCGTCCTGCCGAACCTCTTGCCGGTCTCGGTCGTGGTGCTCGTGGTGCTCGCCGTGGCGATCTGGTTCTTCCTCGAATACACCCGCTTCGGCCGCATAATGTATGCGGTCGGATCCAACGAGCGCGCGGCCGCGCTCGCGGGGGCGCCGGTCAATGCCTACAAGATCTCGGCCTACGTCATTTCCGGCGTCTTCGCCTCTATCGGCGGCATACTGCTCGCAGCACGCCTCGGCCGCGGCGATATCGCTTCCGGAAACAATTTGCTGCTCGACGCCGTCGCCGCCGCGCTGATCGGTTTTGCCGTGCTGGGCGCGGCCAAGCCGAACGCTTTCGGTACGGCCGTCGGCGCGCTTTTCGTCGGCATCCTCCTGCAGGGTCTGACGATGATGAATGCGCCATACTACACGCAGGATTTCATCAAGGGCGCGGTGCTCGTCGTCGCCCTGATCTTTACCTTTGCGCTCTCGAAAAGAGGCAAACGCTGAGGAGACCTCGGCGGACCGTCAAAGTTCATCAGTGGAGGAGACTGACATGGACGTAACTCGCAGAACCCTGGGCAGATGGACGCTCGCGCTTATGGGCGCGGCTGCCTTCGGCGTACCGTCCCTTGCCGCCGACATGCCGAAGCCGTTCGACAAGCCCGGCGACGTGAAGATCGCGCTCGTGCGTTACCTTTCGACCGGCGACTTCTTTCAGTCCTATCTCGCGGGCGTCGAAGCGCAGGCCAAGGCGCTCGGGGTGCAGCTTCAGATCTTCGACAGCCGTCAGGACGCCGCGCTCCAGGCCGATATGGTCGATCAGGCGATAGCGCTCGGAGTGGATGGCATCATCATCCAGCACGGCCTGACCGAATCCATGAAGGAAGCTGCACAGCGCGCGGTCGATGCCGGCATCAAGGTCGTCGCCTTCGACGTGAATGTCGAGAACGAGAAGATCCCGCAGATCGAACAGTCCGACCGCGACCTCGCCCGCCTCGCCCTCGAACAGGCGATCAAAGATAACGGCGAGAGCTTCAAGGCGGGTTACGTCTACGTCGCCGGGATCGCGCCGCTCGACCGCCGCGACGAGACCTGGAAGGAATTCAAGACGAAATATTCCGGCATCGAGGAAGCTGCCCAGTTCGGCACGATGGACAACCCGATCGCAAATTCCGTCGCCAACCAGGCCCGTTCCGTGATTTCAGCCAACCCGGACATCACGGTGATGTTCGCCCCCTATGACGAATTCGCCAAGGGTGTGAAGATCGCGGTCGACGAGGCGGGCCTCTCCTCCAGCGTGAAGATCTACTCGGCCGACATCTCGACCTCGGACATCGCCGCCATGCGGGAGGCGGGCTCGGCCTGGGTGGCGACCGCCGCGACGAATCCCGCCGTCGTCGGCCAGGTCTCGGTGCGTTCGCTTGCCATGCTGCTTGCCGGCGAGGATCCCGGCCGTCAGGTGATCGTGCCGCCGACGCTGATCACCCAGAAGGATCTGAGCGATCAGGACATCAAGAACATGGAAGAACTCGGCGTGAAGCTGCCGCAATTCGCTCATGCCGACGTCGCCATGCCGGCCTGGATGCCGAAGCCCTGATTGCGTGCGCCGCGCGTCCCGATGGACGCTCGGCGCGCATTCAACGATCGCGGCTCCAGCGGTCCATGATCCGCCGCGCCATCGAGGCGGTGACGATGAGATGCGAAGCAAACCCGCCCTTCAGAGCCGCCACCAGCGGCTCGAATTTGCTGTCCTCCTGCACCACCAGCATGCGCTTCCGGATCGCGCGGATGGAGTCGAGGTCTGCCGAGATGCAGCGCCGATTATGCGCGCAGTCCATCCACTGACCGTCGAGATCGATCAGTTGTCCGGCGATGACGCCGGCTGCCCCCTTTTTGCCCATTGCATGCATGTCTTTCGCCGAAAGGGCACCGCATTTGACGAGGTGGCTGTCCTCCTCGATGCCCCCGACGGAGTAGAGCGCGAGCTTGCAGTCCGAAATCGTGGCAAGTTGCTCCCGGATGACGGGCTCGCGGCGCAACTCCTCGGCAAGCCGCTCGGATGAGAGGACGAGGGGGGCATAAAAATTGATGCCTTCGGCATTGAGACGACGGGCGATTTCCGTCGTGCACTGATCCGGGCGGTAGGAGTAGGGAGCGCCGAGATTGCCGCAGAGTTGCACGACCGACACGCCGCGAAGATCGGCAAACGGCATGACGTCCGCTATGTGATACACGGTGCGGCCCCAGGCGACCCCTATCCTGTCGCCCTTGTTGATGAGCTCCAGGAAAACCGAGGCCGCCACCACGGGCATCTCGACGGCCGGGTCCATGGCCTGCCGGTCCTCGGGGACGATCCAGACGCTCGTCAGTCCCGCGGCGTCCTCCAGCTCGCGGGCAAGGACGTCGTCGGAGAAGAGCTCCGTAGATGTGGTGATGGTGACGATACCCATCTCGCGCGCCTTGCGCAGATACATGGCGATGGAAGCACGCGAGATTTCCAGCCGGTGGGCGACTTCATCCTGGCGCAGGCCATGCGTATAGTAGAGCCAGGCGGCCTTGTGGATGATCTGATCGTTGGCGCGGATCGGCATGGAGTTCTTTCGGACGGAATGCTGACATAATTCATCACATGTGACAAATGTCAAGTATCGCTGCTTCGATCGATGCTGCCGGGCCGCCTCCCTCTCGGGCTAACGCTATCTCCACGCCTCCGTCTTCCGTATCCACTCCCTTGTCCTTCCTTCCGGATCGGCATTCAGCGTGATGTCCGTCACCACGGCGGCGCTGTCGGCGCCGTGCGCGAAGGCGCCTTCGATCCGCTCCGTATTGAGGCCGCCGATGGCGACGAGCGGGAGCGGGTGAACGCGCTCGCGCCACCATGAAAGCCGCTCCAGCCCCTGGGGCGCCCACTTCATCTTCTTGAGGATCGTCGGATAGATGGGTCCGAGCGCGACGTAGTCCGGTTCGGCTGCGAGCGCGTTTGCCAGTTCCGCCTCGTCATGGGTGCTGACGCCGAGCTTGAGCCCTGCGGCACGGATGGCGGCAAGATCGGCCTCCGCCAGATCCTCCTGACCCAGATGGATGAAATCGCAACCTTCCGCTATCGCCAGCTGCCAGTAGTCGTTGACGATCAGCTGGCATTCATGGGCGGCGCAGACTGCCCTGGCGACCCGTAGCTGGCGGCGGATGTCTTCCGCGTTCCGGTCCTTGATGCGGAGCTGGACGAGCCTGACGCCGAGCGGCACCAGCCGTTCGATCCATTGGGCGCTGTCGACGATGAGATAAAAGGGATCGAGCTTCACGAGAAGACTGCCTTTCCGATGACGGGGGTGGACGGGACGGCCATGTCGCGCGGCTCGAGCATGCCGGCGCCGTGAGCCGCGTGCCCGGCATCGATTGCCTTGGCGAAGGCTTCGGCCATGGCGGCGGGATCGGCAGCGCCGGCAACGGCGGTGTTGAGCAGGACCGCGTCGTAGCCGAGCTCCATCACGGTTGTCGCATGTGACGGGCGGCCGATGCCGGCGTCGACGATCAGCGGCACGTCGGAAAATTCCGAGCGCATGGCGCGCAAGCCCTGCACGTTCTGCGGTCCCATGGCGCTGCCGATCGGCGCGCACCAGGGCATCAGCACCCGGCAGCCCGCCTCCAGCAGCCTTTCGGCGACGACGAGGTCGTCCGTCGTATAGGGGAAGACCTGGAAACCTTCCCCGGTGAGGATGCGGGCCCCCTCGACGAGGCCGAAGACGTCCGGCTGCAATGTGTCCTGGTGGCCGATCACTTCGAGCTTGATCCAGCTCGTGCCGAAAACCTCGCGTGCCATCTTCGCGGTCAGCACCGCCTCCGAGACTGAATGGCAGCCGGCCGTGTTCGGCAGCACGCGCACGCCGAGTTCGCGGATCAGCTCGAAGAAGGCGCCGCCCTGCCGCCCGCCGGCCGTCTCGCGGCGGAGCGAGACCGTGACGATATCGGTGCCCGACCGCCGCACCGCCTCGGCGAGCACGGCCGGCGAGGGATAGCGGGCGGTTCCGAGCAGCAGTCTCGACCGGATTTCTGTTCCATAGAATAGCGGCATCGTCAGCCTCCCTGCATCGGCGACAGAATCTCGATCCGGTCGCTGTCCTGCAGCCGGTAGCTGGATCGGTCTGCCTTCTGGACCAGTTCGCCGTTGACGGCGGTCGCCAGCCAGTCGCCTTCGAAATCGAGGCGCTGCAAGACCTCGGCGAGTGTAGCGGCCAGAAGCTCGTGTTCCTCGCCATTGACGGTCAGCTTCATCGGATATCTCCTCTAAGATTCTCTTCGCCAAGGGCCAATGCCGCCACCTCCCCGGCCATGGCCGGGGAGAGAAGAAAGCCGTGCCGATAGAGGCCGTTGACGGTAATCCTGTTTGCGCGCCGCAGGACCCGCGGCAGGTTGTCGGCGAAAGCGGGGCGTACGCCCGTGCCGGTCTCGACCAGGCGCGCTTCGGCGAAAGCCGGATGGAGCGCATAGGCGGCGTTCAGCAGTTCCATCAGCGAGCGGGTGGTGATCGGGCCGGCGTCGTCGCTCTCGATCATTGTCGCGCCACACATGAAGAGCCCGCCACCGCGCGGCACGATATAGAGCGGGATGCGGGGATGCAGCATGCGCACGGGGCGCGAGAGCGTCACTTCGTCCGTCTGCAGATTGGTCATCTCGCCGCGCACCCCGCGTAGCCCGTCGATCTCGCCGATCCTGGACGCGCCGGTGCAATCGACGGTGAGCGCGAAATCGCGATCGTCCATGTCCTCGCCGGCGAATACCGCGCCGCGTGCCATCAGCCCTTGCCGGAGCGCCGAGAGTGCCCGGCGCGGGTCGAGATGCGCCTCCTGCGGAAAGAACAGCGCCTGCCGGAAACGGCCGGCGAGTGCCGGCTCCAGCGCTGCGATCTCCTCCGCCTCGAGCGAGCGGAAGCCGGAGGTGCGGGAGGCGAAGCGCTTGAGTTCGGCTCCGTCACGGGGTTGCGCGACGACGAGCGTGCCGTTGCGATGCACGGAACCGGCAGGGAGCGTGGCTTCCCACCAGTCGGCGGCGCCGATCCCCAGCCTCAGGACGGTTTCCTCGGCGCTTTCGCGCTCGCACCAGGGAGCGAGCATGCCGCCCGCATACCAGGAAGCGGCCCCGGTAAAGCCGGCGGCATTTTCCATGATCGTCACTGCGGCGCCGCGCCCGAGAAGTTCATGAGCGGCGGTGAGGCCGGCGACGCCGGCCCCTCTGATCAGCACGCGCATCTCATTCTCCAGCGGGCGCGGCATTGCTTTCATCGACCGGCATATAGAGGTCGCCGCCGTCGCGATATCTGGCGGCCATTGCCTCGAGGCCCTCCTTCTGCGCCTCGGCGCGGATATCGTGGGAAATCCGCATCGAACAGAATTTCGGTCCGCACATGGAGCAGAAATGCGCGACCTTGTGCGCCTCCTTGGGCAGGGTCTCGTCGTGGAAATTGCGCGCGGTCTCGGGGTCGAGCGAGAGGTTGAACTGATCCTCCCAGCGGAACTCGAAGCGGGCTCGCGATAACGCGTCGTCGCGCGTTCGGGCGGCCGGGTGTCCTTTGGCGAGATCGGCGGCATGGGCGGCGATCTTGTAGGTGATCACGCCGGTCTTGACGTCGTTGCGGTCGGGCAGGCCCAGATGTTCCTTCGGCGTCACGTAGCAAAGCATGGCGGTGCCGAACCAGCCGATCATCGCCGCGCCAATGCCTGACGTGATGTGGTCGTAGCCGGGCGCGATATCGGTGGTGAGCGGCCCGAGCGTATAGAACGGCGCTTCTCCGCAGACGGCGAGCTGCTTGTCCATGTTCTCCTTGATCTTGTGCATGGGCACATGGCCCGGCCCTTCGATCATCACCTGGCAATCCTTGGCCCAGGCGATCTTCGTCAGTTCGCCGAGCGTTTCGAGCTCGGCGAACTGGGCCCGGTCGTTTGCGTCGGCGATGGAGCCGGGACGCAGGCCGTCGCCGAGCGAGAAGGAAACGTCATAGGCGCGGCAGATGTCGCAGATCTCCTCGAAATGCTCGTAGAGGAAGCTCTCGCGGTGGTGATGCAGGCACCACTTCGCCATGATCGAGCCGCCGCGCGAAACGATGCCCGTGACGCGATCCACGGTGAGCGGGATGTAGTGAAGCCTGACCCCAGCATGGATGGTGAAATAGTCGACGCCCTGTTCCGCCTGCTCGATCAACGTGTCGCGGAAGACCTCCCAGGAAAGATCCTCGGCGATGCCGTTTACCTTTTCCAGCGCCTGGTAGAGCGGCACGGTGCCGATCGGTACCGGCGAATTGCGGATGATCCATTCGCGGATGTTGTGAATGTTGCGGCCGGTGGAAAGGTCCATGACCGTGTCGGCGCCCCAGCGCGTCGCCCAGACCATCTTCTCGACCTCCTCGGCCATCGATGAGGTGACGGCGGAATTGCCGATATTCGCGTTGATCTTCACCAGGAAGTTGCGGCCGATGATCATCGGCTCGGCTTCCGGGTGGTTGATATTGGCCGGAATGATGGCGCGGCCGCTCGCCACTTCCTGTCGCACGAATTCCGGCGTCACGAAATCGGGGACCGAGGCACCGAAGCTTTCGCCGTCTCGGGCGAACGCCTCCTTCGCGGCCTTCCGGCCGAGATTTTCGCGGATGGCGATGAACTCCATCTCCGGCGTGACGATGCCGGCGCGGGCATAGGCGAGCTGAGTTACCGCTTTTCCCGGCTTCGCTTTGAGCGGTTGGTGACGAATCGGGAATTCCGGCGTCAGCCTTTCGCCGGTCGCAAAGCCGTTATCTTCGGCCTTCACCGCACGGCCGTCGTAGCTTTCGACATCGCCGCGCTTGAGAACCCAGTCGCTGCGAAGGCGCGGCAGGCCCGCGTCGATGCGGATATCGGCGTTTTCGACCGTGTAGGGGCCGGAGGAATCGTAAACAATCACCGGCGGCTCGCCGGAGGTCGGATGCAGGGCGATCTCGCGCATCGGCACGCGGATCTCCGGGTGGATCTCGCCCGGCTTGTAGACCTTGCGGGATGCCGGGAGCGGTCCTTGCGTGACCGAGGGCGCCGCGGCGAGAGGCTTGATTAGATTCATCTTGAGGCTCCAAAGTTTTCGCGTTGGAGACCCAGTTCTGAAGCCGGAAGGATGAAAAGACGTATTGCCGATGAATTGCCGGTAAACGGAATCCTGGCTGCTGCACGTCTGCACCGTCCCTACGCCAGTATGAACTGGATCAGGTTCAACGGGTCACTGCGCGCGCTAGCAGTATCTCAGCCCCTTGCCGGGACCCCCCTGGTGAATGGCGCAATTAGGGACGGTTATCGCCGCGGCGTCAAGATGGTTTTTGCACCGGCTAAATCCCGTGCGCAGGGCTCGCGCCATGCTTGCAGATGCAAAGTTCTAAATCTACTTACCGTCCGAGTCGAAGCGCCATGATGCGCATAGCGAAAAGGGGTGAAGGTCTTGGGGCAGGCGGAGACGGGGACCAGGAAAAGGGGACGCAAGGCGCTTTGGGCGGCTGTTGCGGTCATCGCAATCGCAGCCGCAGGCGCGACCGGTTACAAGATTGTTGTCGAAAAGAGCGTGGGCAGGCTGATCGCCGAACGGGGCGGCAGAGTGGGCACGGTCGACGCGGACTTCTTCGGGCGCATTCACCTGCGCGACCTGACGCTGCCGCTGAAGGAAGGATCCGAACTTCGCGTCGCCGCGATCGACGGGCGGCCCAGGATCCTGTTCCTGGACGGCATGCTCGAGGTCAGCCGCGTGGAACTCGATATGCGCCCAGGCAAGATCGCCGTGCCGAAGGTGATCGTCGAGCAGGCGGAGTTCGGTCGCGACACGCTGGCGCAAATGTTCGGCGCGGGAAGCGACATTTCGCTGCCGAAACAGCTGGCGCTTTTTACGGCAAAGAGCGTCGCCGCCCCTGAGGTGATCATCACGCAGACGGTTGCCGGTAGCGAGCAGAAGCTGGTCTACAAGAACGTGGTCTCGGAAGGTATCGTGGACGGCCGCATCGCGCGCTATTCGGCGAGTGGTGCGAGCTTCGAAGCCGGCATAGGCGCCTCCGATGGAGAGGGCGGCGAGAAGAGGCGGCTGACGGGCTCCTTTGGAGCCATGACGGGGCAGGACGTCGATGCCGCCTATCTGGCCCGCATCTATACTGAAAAGGCCGGGCCGGGCGACGAGCAGGCAAGGCCTGTCTATGGGCGATTCTCGATCAAGGATATAGCCTTTTCGGATGGCGAGGCGAGCTTCGGCTATGACGAGGTTCGCAGCAGCGGCGTAAGCATGCGGATGCTGGACGAGCCGCTTAGCGAAACTCTGGAGAAGCTCAACTCGGTCTCGTCGCCCGCGGATCTGCCCGTGGCGGAGCGTCAGGACTATTTCGCCCGGATTCTGTCGGTCGCCGATTTGACGAGGAAGGCCGACATGGAAATGCTGGGTCTGAAGATCGACGCGCCGGACAAGGATGGTGAAGAGGGCGAGAGGATCAAGCTGGCGATGGATCGCCTCGCGCTCCGGCTCGATGGCCGGAAGCTCGACGCGTCGGTGAATGGCTTCTCGATGGCGGAGGGCGCGGACTACGTCAAAGTCTCCGAAGCAAGCATTTCGGGCTTTTCCTGGGATCCCAGCGTGGAAGCGCTGAAGAAGTTCGTCGCTCTGCAGGATGGGCAGCATGAGAACTTCCCTTTCACGACGCTGCTGCCGGAGTTCGGAACGTTCCGCGTGGCGGGAATCGATGCGGATCTGCCTGACTCGGGCACCGGCGTGGAAGACTGGGACGAATACAACGCCACTCCGCATGCTGGAGAGGGCGATCGGCCGCAACGCATCCGCTTCACGATGAAGGGATACGAGCTGGCGCTCGCGAAACCGCGAAACGGCATTCCGACTGACGTCCGCGCCGGATACCAGGACTTCGCCCTTCAAATCCCGGAGCATACGCAGGACGAGACTCTCGCCAAGCTTCGCAAGCTGGGCTTCAACGAGTTGGTCCTCTCCTCCAACCTCGAAGCCGCCTGGGACGAAGCGAACGAGACTCTGGTGATCAAGGATATTTCCACGAGCGGAAAGGATATCGGCCGCTTTTCCCTCTCCGGCCTTCTGGGGGGCGTGAGCGGCGACTTCTTTTCGGGCGATGCGGCCAAGGCGCAGGCGGCGTTGTTCGGCCTCACCGCGCGGGAAGCAAGCCTGAAGATCGAGGACAAGGGCTTCACCGCCAAAGGGATACAGGTCTATGCCGAACAAAACGGCATGACGGAGGATCAGGCACGCGGTATGCTGGAAATGACGGCGTCGGTGATGCTGCAGCAATTTGCCGCGCAAGAGCCTCGGCTGCGGAACGTGATGGATGCAGTTTCGCGGTTCATCGCGAAACCGGGGACATTCACGCTGACGGCCAAGGCCAAATCCGCCAGCGGCATCGGTGCGCTCGAATTCGCGGTTGCTTCGCAAAATCCGCTTCTGCTTCTCGACAGGGTCGACTTCGAGGCGACGGCGGAATAGCGGCCTTCTCACCGCAAGCGGGGCGAAGAGGGCTCGCAGCGCCGCCTCAACTCTCTCCGGTCGAACGGGGAGGGTCGGAGTGGGGGCAAACTATCCACCTACGCGTCGCCACTCTTCGCGCCTGCCCGGTCGATAAAATCCGCCCGGTTGATCCCATGTCGCTGCAGCTTGTCGTAAAAAGTCTTGCGGGGGATGCCGAGGGCCTGCAGGGTCTCCTTGACGTCGCCGCGGTGCGCCGTGAGGGCCTGCTTGAGGATATCGGCCTCGTAGCGTTCCAATCTTTCCGGCAGGGTTGCTCCGCTTAAGGCGGGCGCTGCGGCCGGAGCTCCCAGGTTGCCCTCCACCCCCAGCGCGACCCGTTCGGCGAAGTGCGAAAGCTCGCGCACATTGCCCGGCCAGGAATGCGTGGCCAGGTAGGCGCGCATGGCAGCCGAGATCGCGGGCACGTCGCGGCCGAAGCGCTCCGAGGCGCGGGCCAGGAAATGGGAGAAGAGGAGGGGGATGTCGTCGCGCCGTTCGCGCAAGGGCGGGATCGAGAGCGTCACGACATTCAGCCGGTAATAGAGATCCTCGCGGAAATCGCCGCGCGCGGCCGGATCGCCGAGGTCGACCTTGGCTGCGGCGACGACGCGGATGTCGACGGGACGGGTCAGGTTGGTGCCGAGTGGGGTAATCTCGCGTGCTTCCAGCACGCGCAGCATCTTCACCTGGGTTGCCGGCGGCATCGCCTCGATCTCGTCGAGGAAGAGGGTGCCGCCGTTCGCATGCTCGATCCTGCCGACCCGCTTCTTGACGGCGCCGGTAAAGGCGCCGGGCTCGTGGCCGAAGAGCTCGCTTTCGATGACCGTTTCCGGCAGAGCGCCGCAATTCAGTGCGACGAAATTGCCGGTTCTGCGCCGGCTCCATTGGTGCAGCAGCGTGGCGACGACCTCCTTGCCGCTGCCCGTCTCGCCGGCGACCAGCACATCGACATCGGTGTCGGCGATGTGTTTCAAGGTCTGGCGAAGCCGCTCCATGGCCGGCGTCTGGCCGATCAGCGGCAGGCCTTCGGAGGCGGCTTCGGCCGCGCGGCGCAGCGCCCGGTTCTCCATGACGAGCCGCCGTTTCTCCTCTGCGCGCCGGGCGCTCTGGACAAGACGGTCGGCGGCAAACGGCTTGGCGATGAAGTCATAGACGCCGTCCTGGATCGCCTGCACCGCCATCGGTATGTCGCCGTGTCCCGTGACAAGGATCATCGGCAGGTCGGGATCGAGCGACAGAACCTTGCGGAAAAGGGCGAGCCCGTCCATGCCCGGCATGCGGATATCGCTGATGACGACGCCCGCGAAGTCGGCGGAAAGTTCGGAGAGCGCCTCCGTCGCGCTGGCAAAGGACGAAACGGTGAAGCCCGCAAGCTCGAGCGTCTGCTGCATCGCCTTGCGCAGATCGCGGTCGTCATCGATCAGGAACACGGATGGGGCGGCGCTCATCGCTCAGGCCTTCTTGAGATTGACGGTAAATGTCGTTCCGGAGGGACTGCTCTCGACCTCGATCGTGCCGCCATAGTCGGAGACGATCTCCTTGGAGATCGCGAGACCGAGGCCCAGCCCGTCTTCCTTCGAAGTGTTGAACGGCGTGAACAGCTCTTCGCGGACATCGGCCGCAATCCCCGGGCCATTGTCGGCGACGGTCAGCGCGATACCGCCGGCCACGTCCTCGCAGCGCACCCGGATCGCGCCGTTCTCGCCGTCGCCGATCGCTTCCAGCGCATTCTGCAGAAGGTTGATCAAGACCTGCTCCAGCCGGATGCGGTTGCCGAGTGCCTGGAGGTCGTCGGGCGGCAGATCGATGCGTATTGCGTCCATCCGTCCGGCAAAACGGCTTCGGAGCAACATGAGCGCACCCTCGACGACGTCCTTCATCGCGGTAGGCCCGGCCGCGAAATGGCCCTTGCGGGCGAAGCGGCGCAGTTCGTCGGTGATGGCGCCGACCCGGTCGGTAAGTTCGGCGATGCTTTCCATGTTCTCGGCGGCGGTGGAGCTCTGGCCACGGTCGAGAAAGGTGCGGGCATTATCGGCATAGGCGCGGATGGTGGCGACCGGCTGGTTGATCTCATGGGCAACCCCGGCCGCGACCTGGCCGAGGATCGCCAGTCGGTTCGCCTGGACGAGGTCCTGCTGCACGGCCTGGAGCTTCTCGGTGGTCTGCCGGTGGTCGGCGATCTCGGTTTCGAGACGGTCGCGCGCCATGCGCAGGTCGCGCGTCCGCTCCTCGACGCTCGCCTCAAGCGCGTTGCGGGCCAGCCGCTCCTCGGCGCTGCGCATGGCGACTACCTGGCGACGGCGCAGGAGCAATGCGGCAAGTGCGAGAAGCGGTACGAGCGCGGCAAGGGTGAGGAGCTGCGCTTCCCGCGCACCCGCGGCAAGCGGCGCCTTAAGCGGCGACAACTGCTCGAGCCGCCAGTTCGTCGACGGCACCATGGTTTCCACACGCAGGAAGGCTGCGTTGGAGTCGCCCGGCAGCAGGGCGTCCAGCGTGGAGGAGCCATCGGGCCGCGCTTCGATCTTCCGGAAAGGCAGCGGCAGCAGCGGTGCATCGCCGAACTGCAGGCTTTCGCGGATGGGTGCGAGCCGGTCTTCGGGGATCGGCTTCGTCGTCATGAAGCGCCAGGAGGGCAGGCTGGTGATGAGGACGATGCCGCGCCGGTCGGTGACATAGGCCGGCTTTCCGGAAACCTGCCAATCCGCCTCGACCCCGTCGAATTCGAGCTTGGCGACGATCACCCCCAGCGGACCGCCGGGCCCGTCGACGCGCCGGGAAATATAAAGCCCGGGCCGCTTGCTGACCGTGCCCATGGCGAAGTGTTCGGCCATGCCGTCGCGCACGGCGAGCCGAAAATAATCGCGGAAGGCATAGTCGTTGCCGACGAAGCTCGTCGGCGCCTGCCAATTGCTGGCCGCGAGGGCCACGCCGTTCCGGTCGATCAGATAGATGACCGCGGCTTCGGCGCTTGTCGCCAAAGCCTCGAGCTTGCGGTTGATACGGTCGAGCGACTGCCTATCCGGCGAAAGCAACGCCCCACGAATGGCTGCGTCATCGGCGAGGACAAGCGGCAGGGCGCGCTGCCGTTCCACGACTGCCCGAAGAAGCGAGGCTTTCAGGCTGGCGTCGATCCGGCTCTGGCCGGCAAGGCCGGCGAGCGCCTGCGACCGCCCGTAGTCACGCGCAAGAAGAAGGCCGGCCGCCAGAAGGACGAGCGCGACTGCCGCGAAAACCAGCCAGGACCGTCGGGCCCGGCTGCGAAGCGCATGCGGATCGTTCGCATCTGCAGGAAGTCTGACCATGCGAGCATTGTGCATGATTTCGCCCAGCGCGCCAGCGTGTATGTGCGGAAATCCGCACATATCTACGAACAGCAAGCGTGCGTCGCTCCCAAAAATCTCACGAATTCAATCGCATCGGCCTCCGCGGCAAACTGGCACGCATGTTGCTCACCAGCTCCACAAGGCAGCCATTGCTGTCGATCTTCGGAAAGCGGCCCGGGAGGCCCGGCATGTTGCCGGACTGGGCCTGCCACGTGGAGGATATCATGATTATCGAACATTCCGCGGAGGTCCGCGGCAAGACACCCCTTTACCGCCATCTCTATGTCCAGGTGCTGGCCGCGATCGCCGCGGGCATCCTGCTCGGGCATTTCTATCCGGACATCGGCACGGAGCTCAAACCGCTCGGCGACGCCTTCATCAGGCTCGTGAAGATGATCATCGCGCCGGTGATCTTCCTGACGGTCGCGACAGGCATTGCCGGCATGACCGATCTCGCCAAGGTCGGCCGCGTGGCCGGCAAGGCGATGATCTACTTTCTCGCCTTCTCCACCCTTGCCCTTCTCGTCGGCCTCGTCGTCGCAAACGTGGTCCAGCCGGGCGCGGGAATGCATATCGATCCGGCCTCGCTGGACGCCAAGGCGGTCGCGACCTATGCCGAGAAGGCGCACGAGCAGTCGATCACCGGCTTCCTAATGAACATCATCCCGACGACGCTTGTCGGCGCCTTCGCCGAGGGCGACATCCTGCAGGTCCTGTTCATCTCGGTGCTCTTCGGTATTTCGCTGGCGATCGTCGGCAAGAAAGCCGAGCCCGTAGTCGATTTCCTGCAGGCGCTGACGCTTCCGATTTTCCGGCTCGTTGCGATCCTCATGAAGGCCGCCCCGATCGGCGCCTTCGGCGCCATGGCCTTCACCATCGGCAAGTACGGCATCGCCTCGATCGCCAATCTCGCCATGCTGATCGGTACCTTCTATCTGACGTCGTTTCTCTTCGTCTTCATCGTGCTCGGCGCGGTCGCACGCTATAACGGCTTCTCGATCCTCTCGCTCATCCGCTACATCAAGGAGGAGCTGCTGCTGGTGCTCGGGACGTCTTCCTCGGAGGCGGCGCTTCCGGGCCTCATGAACAAGATGGAGAAGGCCGGCTGCAAGCGCTCGGTCGTCGGTCTCGTCATTCCGACCGGCTATTCCTTCAACCTGGACGGCACCAACATCTACATGACGCTTGCGGCCCTGTTCATCGCCCAGGCGACCGATACGCCGCTCTCATACGGCGACCAGATCCTGCTGCTCCTCGTCGCGATGCTGAGCTCGAAGGGTGCGGCCGGCATTACGGGCGCCGGCTTCATCACGCTTGCCGCAACGCTCTCGGTCGTTCCCTCCGTGCCGGTCGCCGGCATGGCGCTGATCCTCGGCATCGACCGCTTCATGTCGGAATGCCGCGCCCTGACCAATTTCGTCGGCAACGCGGTTGCGACGATCGTCGTGGCGAAGTGGGAAGGCGAGCTCGACCAGGCGCAGCTTTCCGCAGCTCTCGGCGGCGGGGCGTCTGCCGAAGCCATCCCGGCGCTCGTCCAGCCCGCCGAATAAGCTTGCCTCCCAAGGCGAGACCGCACGCCGGTGCGGTTGGCGCGGTCCGGTTCTCCGGGCCGCGCTTTTTTGCGATGGCGTGCGGCATCCGCAATCCTCTCGCGGCTTTTCGGGAAGGTCCCCCGCCGCATGGGCCGATCAAATCCCGTGCAGCACCTGCGTCGCCTTCACTGCCGCCGAGGCCCGGTTTTCGACGCCGAGCTTCACATAGATCTGTTCGAGATGCTTGGTGACGGTGCGCGCGCTCAAGCCCAGGATTTCGCCGATGTCGCGGTTGGATTTCCCTTTGGCGATCCACAGCAGCACCTCGGACTCCCGTTGGGTGAGCCGGAAGTGCTGGCGCAGCGTTTCGTCGTCGCTCAAGCCGTTCTCGGCCGTCAGCCGGAAGAGGTATTCATTGGCGCCGACCGCGCCGAGATAGGAGATCTGCAGGCCCGTCTGGCTGGCGCGCTGCAGGGTGAAGGTCCCTTGCCTTTCGCCGGGACTGGTTTCCCGCTCCCGCATCCACTCGGCAATGCGCCCGGCGACGAAGGCGAGACCGTCGTCGCTGCCGGTGGCCGCGTTGACGAGACGGGTCGCCTGCGGCGTCGACCAGCGGACCGTTCCATCGCCTCGCACCGCCAGCAGATGCCGCCCCGCCGCGTCCAGGGCGACGCGGGCGCTCTGGGCGGAGCGCGCATTGGAGAGATGGACGCGGATGCGGGCGCGGAGCTCGTCGATATTGATCGGCTTGGTCAGGTAATCGACGCCGCCGGCTTCGAGCGCCCGCACCACATGCTCCGTCTCGGTAAGGCCGGTCATGAAGACCACGGGCACCTGGGCGACGGAAGCATTCGCCTTCAGCCGGGTGCAGGTGTCGAAACCATCCATGCCGGGCATGACCGCATCGAGCAGGATGATGTCCGGCGTGATGCGATCGGCAATGTTGAGCGCCGCGTTGCCGGAGGTCGCGATCAATACGGAAAAGCCGGACTGTTCCAGCGCTTCGGTCAAAAAGCCGAGCGCCTCCGGTGAATCGTCGACGAGGAGTACGATGTCTCGCACGTTCGCTGCCTCAGGCACGGGCATTCGCCTCCCCGGCGAGCAGGCGTTTGAGGAAGGCGTCATAGCCCGCGAGATCGAATGCCCCGACATAGGCGCGCGCCGCCTCGGCGAAGGCTCGGTTGTCCGGGTTCAGGGCGATCTCCGTCAATTTTGCTTCGATGCCCCTCACGTAGCCGATTTCGCCGAGCTCGATCAATTCCTTCAAATGATGATGGCCGGGGCTCGCCACCGCAGGGGTCATGCCGGTGCCGGACGTTTCCTGCGGGCCGTCGTCGTAGATCCATTCGAGTTTCAGGTGGATCGCGAGCTTGTCGGTGAGCTGGCGCAGGCCGAAGGGCTTGGCAAGCGCATCGTTGTGGCCGATGGCGCCGGCGGCCGAGCCGTCGCCAATATTGGCCGAAAGCATGATCGCCGGCGCGCTCTGGCCGCCTTCCCTCAGACGCATCACCAGATCCCAGCCGCTCATGCCGGGCATGGAGATGTCGATCAGGAACAGGTCCGGTTTCGTATGTTCGACGAGCGCCAGACAGGCCGCCCCGCTCGCCGCCGCAAGAACGGTGAAACCGAGCGGCGCCAGCAGCTCGCCCATCAGCTCGCGGTGGTCCGCATTGTCGTCGACGACGACGATCGTCCGACGTGGTCCTCGATAGGACTTGATCCTACGGACCGGGTCCTTGAGCGCGGCGGGCCGGTCGACGGCAGAGAGCATCAGCCGGACCTTGAAGGCCGTGCCCTTGTCCTTCTTGCTGGTGACGGAGATTTCGCCGCCGAGCGTCTGAGTGAGCAGGCGCGTGATGGTCAGGCCGAGACCGAGGCCCGGCATGCGATATTCCGCCTCGCCGCGCTGAAAGGGCTCGAAGATCCTGGGCAGGTCCTTCTCGCCGATGCCGCGGCCGCTATCCTCGATGGTGAAACTTGCGACCTGGCTGCGATAGGCGACGTCGAAGCGGATATGCCCCCGTTCCGTGAACTTCAGGGCATTGGAGAGCAGGTTGACGAGGATTTGCCGTAGGCGCTTGTCGTCGGTCCGCACATATTGCGGCAGCGAGGCTGCGCGGTTGTGCTCGAAGGCGATGCCCTTGGCCTGCGCCTGCGGGCGGAACATGTCGACGATCTGATCCAAAAAGTCCTGAATGTTGATCTCGTTGGAATAGACCTGCAGCTTGCCGGCTTCGATCTTGGAAATGTCGAGGAGGCCGTCGATCAGTCCGGAGAGATGGTCGGCGCTGCGCCTGATCGCCTTGATCGCGCCCTGCCGCGGCGGCGGTATCGTCTCGTCGCGCTCGAGGATCTGAGCGTAGCCGAGCACCGCATTGAGCGGCGTGCGCAGTTCGTGGCTCAGGCCCACGACATAGCGGCTCTTCGCACGATTGGCCGACTCCGCCCTTTCCTTCGCGTCCTGCAGCGCCGCGTCCGTCTTCTTGTGGGCGGCGATCTCCTTCAGGAGAGCCGTGTTCTGCCGGGAGGATTCCTCTTCCGCAACGACCCGGCTGTCATGAGCAAGCACGTAGAACCAGGACACGACGCCGGCAAGAATGGCGAAGACGAAGAAGACGATGGCGATGGTCCGCTGGACGACGTCGGCGGTCTCGGGAGAGGCGGCCGTGGTCTGGTGAGCAATCATCGCCAGGATGACCCCGATGCCGGTAATAGAGATCACCGCCGAAATCGCGTAACGGCCGAGCCTTGTCGCGAGCTTTGCGACGACCGTTTCGGGCAGGACCGCCTTGGCCACGGTCGCGATCTGCGCGTTCAGACGCGCCTTCGGCTTGCACATGTCGTGGCAGCGGCTGTCGAGCGAACAGCAGAGCGAGCAGATCGGCGCCGCATAGGCCGGGCACCAGGCCATGTCCTCCGGTTCGAACGGGTGCTCGCAGATCGAGCAAGTGATCTCGTTTTCGCGGAGCCAGCTCTTGCGCGGCTTGCGGGCGAGATAGAATTTCCCCTCCGTCCACCAGGCGATCAGCGGCGAGACGACGAAAGCCGTGACCAGCGCGATATAGGGTGCGAGCGAGGCGGCGATTTCGCCCGCCGCGCCGAAATGCGCGACGAGGGCGAAGAGCGTCGACACGCCCATGGTGCCGAGTCCGACGGGATTGATGTCGTAGAGATGGGCGCGTTTGAACTCGATTCCTGGCGGGGCGAGACCGAGCGGCTTGTTGACGAAGAGATCGGCCGAGATCGTCGAGAGCCAGGCCATGGCGACGATCGAAAAGATACCGAGCGTTTCCTCCAGCAGGCGATAGATGCCGAGCTCCATCAGGAGGAGCGCGATCGCCACATTGAAGACCAGCCAGATGACGCGGCCCGGATGGCTGTGGGTGAGCCGCGAGAAGAAGTTCGACCAGGCGAGCGAGCCCGCATAGGCGTTCATCACGTTGATCTTGAGCTGCGAGACGACGACGAAGGCTGCCATCAGCAGGAGCGCGGCCGTGTCCGACGGGAAGATGTAGCCGAAGGCCGTGTAATACATCTGCGCCGGGTCGGCGGCCCAGGTCGAGGGAACGCCGGTGCTGAGCGCCAGGACGACGAGAAAGGAACCGGCCAGCAGCTTCGGCGCGCCGACGATCACCCAGCCGGAGCCGGCAAGAAAGACGGCGATGCGGTGGCGGAGCTTGCGCTCGCCCTCAGGCGGCAGGAAGCGCAGGAAGTCCACCTGCTCGCCGATCTGCGCCATCAGAGCGAAGATGACCGCCGAGGCAGCGCCGAATTCGACGAGATGGAACGGCGCGAGCGTGCCGGGGGGACCCGATGTGTGATGGATGCCCGCATAGGCGAGCCACAGGCCTACCTTCTCCCAGTCCGCAAACGCGATGAAGACGAAGGGAAGAATGTTCAGGACGATCCAGAAGGGCTGCGTGACGAGCTGGAACCGGCTGATCAGCTTCACGCCATGAGTGACCAGCGGGATCACCATGACGGCGCTGACGATGTAGCCGATCCAGAGCGGTATGCCGAGCGCAAGCTCCAGCGCCCCGGACATGATCGAGGCTTCGATCGCGAAGAGGATGAAGGTGAAGCTCGCATAGATCAGCGAGGTTATCGTCGAGCCGATATAGCCGAAGCTCGCGCCGCGCGTGAGAAGGTCGATGTCGACGCCGTGACGAATGGCATAGCGGCTGATCGGCAAGCCGACGAGAAGGATCATCAGGCTGGCGACGAGGATCGCGACGATGGCGTTGGTCGTGCCGTAGGACATGGTAATGGCACCGCCGATGGCTTCCAGCGCCAGGAAGGAGATGGCGCCGATCGCCGTCTGCGAAATGCGCGCCGAGGAGAAGCGCCGCGCGCTCTTGGCGGTGAAGCGCAGCGCATAGTCTTCGAGCGTCTGGTTGGCGACCCAGCGGTTATATTCTCGCCGAACGGGAATGATGCGCTGGCGTGCCGCCATGGTCCCTCGTCATCTAGCAGTGCCGGCCGAATGCGCCAGCCGCCCATGTCGTAACACGGACGCGCGCCCCGGGAAATTGCTGCATTGCGGAAAACGTCGCAGACCGATCGCAGCCCTTGACAGAACGCCACGCTGCTGCAATAAACCATCAAGTTAATTAACCTGATGGTTTATCAATGTTGGACCAACTCAGCAACACCCTCTCGGCATTGGCCGACCCGACCCGCCGGGCCATCGTTGCGCGCCTCGCCGCCGGCGAGGCGACGGTGAACGAACTTGCTGCTCCGTTCGATATGAGCCTGCCGGCGGTTTCCAAACATCTGAAGGTCTTGGAACGTGCGGGGCTGATATCCCGGGGCCGCAACGCCCAATGGCGACCCTGCCGGCTGGAGGCGGCGCCGTTGAAGGAAATCGCCGATTGGGTCGAGCGCTACCGCCACTTCTGGGAGGGCAGTTTCGACCGGCTCGACAGCTATCTTCATGAGTTGCAGCGCAACGAAAAATCGGATCACGACTGAACCGGGTTCGCCCGACCGCAAGGGAGAAGATCATGAATGCCCCGTCTCCGAAGGAAGAGATCGCGCTTACCATCACGCGTGTCTTCGACGCGCCCGCCAAACTCGTCTTCAAGGCCTGGACCACACCCGAACACCTGGTGCGCTGGTGGGGCCCGAAGGACTTCACGGTGCCCGCGATTACTGCGGATTTCCGTGAAGGCGGCGCCTGGCGCGGCTGTATCCGCTCGCCTGAGGGCCAGGACTACTGGGCGCACGGCATCTATCGCGAGATCGTGGACCCGAGCCGTATCGTCCTCAGCTTCGCCTGGGAAGAGGAGGGCGCCATCGACACGCTGATCACGGTCACCCTTGAGGACGTGGCGGGCGGCACGCGTCTCACCTTCCGCCAGGCGCCGTTCACGAGCGCCGAGAGCCGCGATTCTCATGCGGATGGATGGGGCGAGTGCATGGACCGGCTCGTCTCCTATGTCGCTGCCCGGAAGGAGGAACTGCAATGAAGAAAACCTATCACGGGAGCTGCCACTGCGGCGCGGTGCGCTTTTCCGCAAAACTCGACCTTGCGCCGGAGGGAAAACGCTCCCCAGCGCCGCGGCCTGGCGTGTGGTGGACGACGACCTTCCGCTGCAACTGTTCCTCCTGCCTCAAGACGCGTTTCTGGAAGGTGTTCGTCACGCCCGAGGATTTCTCCTTGCTTTCCGGCGAAGAGGCCTTGGCGGAGTACCGCTTCGGCGAGCGCATGATCCGCCACGTGTTCTGCCGGCACTGCGGCGTCCACCCCTTAGGCAGCGCCGACTTCGAGATCATGGGCGGGCCGTTCCATGCGGTGAATATCGCCTGTCTCGACGACGCGACCGACGAGGAGCTGGCGAATGCCCCAATCGTTTATGAGGACGGGCGCCATGATGCATGGGACCGGCCACCCGCGGTGACGGCCTATTTGTGAGGAGCGTGCCGCTCCTTCGCGTCTGCCGCGGTAGCGACCTGGATCCGCGGCAGAAACCCCGGGCAGTAAGCCCAAGCTTCCTTCTTCCCCCCGCCACCTACGTAGAATGACGTATGTGCAGTGCAGCGCGGCTGCCCGATGCTCCCCGAGCAACGGCCATGGAGAACGGCCACTTGCCTTGCGGCGATCAGAACAAGGGGATTCAATCAAATGACTATCAGGGCACGCGTCACCGGCGCATTTCTCGCTGCCGTCCTTTCGACGACGGCGTTCAACGGCGCCTTTGCGGCCGACGACACGATCAAGGTCGGCATCCTGCATTCGCTTTCCGGCACCATGGCGATCTCCGAAACGACGCTCAAGGACGCCATGCTGATGCTGATCGAGGAGCAGAACAAGAAGGGCGGCCTGCTCGGCAAGAAGCTGGAAGCGGTCGTCGTCGACCCGGCCTCGGACTGGCCGCTCTTTGCCGAAAAGGCGCGCGAGCTCGTCTCCGTCGACAAGGTGTCCGCCGTCTTCGGCTGCTGGACGTCGGTGTCGCGCAAATCCGTGCTGCCGGTCTTCGAAGAGCTGAATTCCATCCTCTTCTATCCGGTCCAGTACGAGGGCGAGGAAAGCCAGCGCAACGTCTTCTATACGGGCGCCGCTCCCAATCAGCAAGCTATCCCCGCCGTCGACTATCTGATGGAGAACGAGGAAGTCGAGCGCTGGGTGCTCGCCGGCACCGATTACGTCTATCCGCGCACGACCAACAAGATCCTCGAGGCCTACCTGATCTCCAAGGGCGTCGCGCCCGAGGACATCATGATCAACTACACGCCTTTCGGCCATTCCGACTGGCAGACGATCGTTTCCGACATCAAGAAGTTCGGCTCGGCCGGCAAGAAGACCGCGGTCGTCTCGACAATCAACGGCGACGCCAACGTGCCGTTCTACAAGGAGCTTGCCAACCAGGGCATCAAGGCCGAGGACATCCCGGTCGTCGCCTTCTCTGTCGGCGAGGAGGAACTTGCCGGCCTCGATACCGGGCCGCTCATCGGACACCTCGCTGCCTGGAACTATTTCCAGTCGGTCGACAACCCGGCCAATGCCGCGTTCATCGAGACCTGGCAGGCCTACACCAAGAACGACAAGCGGGTGACCAACGACCCGATGGAAGCCCATTATATCGGCTTCAACATGTGGCTGAAGGCAGTCGAGAAGGCCGGCACCACGGATACCGATGCCGTGCTCGACGCCATGATCGGGGTCTCGGTACCGAACCTTTCGGGCGGCTATTCGACGATGATGCCGAACCACCACATCACCAAGCCCGTGCTGATCGGCGAGATCCAGTCCGACGGCCAGTTCGAAACTGTCTGGGAAACGCCCGGCCTCGTCGTCGGCGACGAATGGTCGGACTACCTGCCGGACTCGAAGGACCTGATCTCCGATTGGCGCGCGCCCATGTCCTGCGGCAACTTTAATGTGGCCACCGGCAAGTGCGGCGGCAAGGGTTCCTGATTTCATGACGAAAGACTTGCTAAGGGAGCGGCCCGGGTCGGATCGCTCCCCCAGACGCCTCTTTTTGACGAACCGCTAGCTCGAAATCCCCTCCGTCCGAATGCTTTCCTTCGGAAGGAGGACTGCAAGGCGAGAGACGAATGTACCGCATCATCCAAACCGTGCTGGCTGCCCTGTTCCTCTTCGTTGCGATGGCTCCGGGGCTTCGCGCGGAAGAGGGACTGCGCGATCTGGTGAACGCGCTCGGCGAGGCGAAGCTGTCCGAGATGGACGAGCATATCGCGGCACTGGCAAGAACCGGAAAGCCCGAGGCCGTCGCCATCCTCGAGGCGCTCGGTGAAGGCGGGCTCTATGCCCGCAAGGCGGACGGCCAGGTCTTCCTGACGAAGGAGAGCGGTTCGAACCTGACCCTCACGGATCCGATCTCCGGCGACAGCGCCGGCGAAGCGCCGAAGGCGGCACTTTCGAAGATCAGGGTGAACAACAGCGTGCGGCGCGCCGTGCGCACCGCCCTCGGCAGCCTGACGCTCCTCAGTCCCGATCGAAATCAGCGACTCAGGGCTGCGCAGTCGGTGCTGCAATCGGCCGATCCCGACGCGCTTGGCACCATCGAGAATGCGCTGGCTGCCGAGAAGGACGGAGCCGTTCGTGCGGTCCTCGAACAGGCACGCGCCACGATGCTCCTTTTCTCCGACCGGCCGGTCGAGGAGAAGAAGGAGGCGGTGAGGCTGCTGGAGGAAAGCGGCGGGCGCGAGGCGCTTCCAATCCTTTCTGCCGCGCTCGGCTCCGCCGACGAAAGCCTGAAGCCGGACATCGAGGCGGCGCTCGCCAGCATCGAACAGGCGCAAGCCTTCTGGAATGCGGGCCAGAACATATGGTACGGCCTGTCGCTGGGCTCGGTGCTGCTGCTTGCGGCGATCGGCCTCGCCATCACCTTCGGAGTCATGGGCATCATCAACATGGCGCATGGCGAGATGGTGATGCTCGGCGCCTATACGACTTTCCTCGTTCAAGATGTGGTGCGCACCTCCTTTCCTCATCTTTTCGATTGGTCCCTGGCGATCGCGCTGCCGCTCGCCTTCCTTGTCACAGGCGCCGTGGGCCTCGCACTGGAACGCGGCGTCATCCGCTTCCTCTACGGTCGCCCGCTCGAAACGCTGCTTGCCACCTGGGGCATATCGCTCATCCTGCAGCAGACCGTGCGGACGATCTTCGGCCCTACCAACCGCGAGGTCGGCAATCCGTCCTGGATGTCCGGCGCCTTCGAGATCGGCGGACTGGCGATCACCTGGAACCGCCTCTGGATCATCGTCTTTGCGCTTGCCGTGTTTGCAGCACTTCTCTTTCTGCTCAAGAAGACGCCGATGGGCCTGCAGATGCGCGCCGTAACGCAAAACCGGCGCATGGCCTCCTCCATGGGCATCCGCACGCCCTGGGTCGATGCGCTGACCTTCGCGCTCGGCTCCGGCATTGCAGGCATTGCGGGTGTGGCGCTTTCGCAGATCGACAACGTCTCGCCGAACCTCGGGCAGGGTTACATCATCGACAGCTTCATGGTCGTGGTCTTCGGCGGCGTCGGCAATCTCTGGGGAACGCTTGTCGGCGCCTTCTCGCTCGGCATCCTCAACAAGTTCCTCGAGCCCTACGCCGGCGCCGTGCTCGGCAAGATCCTCGTGCTCGTGCTGATCATCCTCTTCATCCAGAAGCGGCCGCGGGGGCTCTTCGCACTCAAGGGCCGGGCGGTGGAAGCATGATCACCTCGTTTCTCGTCAAATCGCTGGATCGGACCATCGTCACGGCCGTCGCGATCCTGCTGGCACTGGCCGTCACCGTTCCCGCGCTCAACCTCCTGACCGCCCCGGACCACCCGCTGCATGTGCCGACCTATCTGGTTTCACTCTTCGGCAAGTACCTGACCTATGCGCTCCTGGCTCTGGCGCTCGATCTCGTCTGGGGTTTCTGCGGCATTCTCTCGCTCGGGCACGCTGCCTTCTTCGCGCTCGGGGGCTATGCCATGGGCATGTATCTGATGCGCCAGATCGGTTCACGCGGCTCCTACGGCAATCCGCTGCTGCCGGACTTCATGGTCTTTCTCAACTGGAAGGAGCTGCCCTGGTTCTGGCACGGCTTCGACATGTTCTGGTTCGCAGCGCTGATGGTGGTGCTGGTGCCGGGCCTCCTTGCCTTCGTCTTCGGGTGGTTCGCCTTCCGATCGCGCGTCAACGGGGTCTATCTCTCGATCATCACCCAGGCGATGACCTATGCGCTGCTGCTCGCCTTCTTCCGCAACGACATGGGTTTCGGCGGCAATAACGGGCTCACGGATTTCAAGGACATCCTGGGCTTCAACATCCAGGCAGACGGAACGCGTGCGGCGCTTTTCGCCGCCTCCGCGCTGGCGCTCGCCGTTTCGCTCGTCGTCACCTCGGGCATCGTCCGCTCGAAATTCGGAAAGGTGCTGGTGGCGCTGCGCGACGCGGAAAGCCGCACCCGCTTCCTCGGCTATCGCGTCGAGCACATGAAGCTCTTCGCCTTCACGGTCTCGGCCATGATGGCAGGCGTCGCCGGCGCGCTCTACGTACCGCAGGTCGGCATCATCAATCCGGGCGAGTTCGCCCCCGCCAATTCGATCGAGGTGGTCATATGGACGGCGGTCGGCGGGCGCGGCACGCTGATCGGACCGATCGTCGGCGCGATCCTCGTCAACGGCGGAAAAAGCATCTTCACCGCCGCCTTCCCCGAATTCTGGCTCTTTGCGCTCGGCGGGCTCTTCGTCCTCGTCACGCTTTTCCTGCCGAAGGGGGTGGTCGGCACGGCGCAGAACTATCTGGCAAGCCGGCGCGCTTCCCACGCGGCGGCCCGGAAGCAAAGCGAGAGCGAAAAAGCGGCGACCCTTGCGGCCGCCGAAACGATGGCCGCGGAGTGATCGTCATGACCGGAAAGAAGCCCAGGAACCTGCTCTATCTCGATGGCGTCTCCGTCTCCTTCGACGGCTTCAAGGCGCTGAACTCGCTCTCCTTCGTCGTGGAGCCGGGGGAATTGCGCGCGATCATCGGCCCCAATGGCGCCGGCAAGACGACGATGATGGACATCATCACCGGCAAGACGCGGCCGGATGAGGGCGAGGTCTTCTTCAAGGGCGACATCGACCTCACCAGGAGGGACGAAGCGGCAATCGCCGAGCTCGGCATCGGCCGCAAGTTCCAGAAGCCGACCGTCTTCGAGAACCATACCGTCTGGGACAATCTGGAGCTGGCGTTGAACCGCAGCCGCGGCGTCTTCGCGACGCTGTTCTATCGGCTGACGAGAGAGGACGAGAGCCGCATCGAGGAGATCCTTTCGACTGTGCGGCTCACGGCGCGCCGGGACGAACTCGCCGCCAATCTCTCGCATGGCCAGAAGCAATGGCTGGAGATCGGCATGCTGCTCGCCCAGGAACCGGAACTCCTGCTCGTGGACGAGCCGGTGGCCGGGATGACCGATGCGGAGACGGCGGAGACCGCGATCCTCCTGAAGGAGATCGCCAGGACGCGCTCGGTGATCGTCGTCGAGCACGACATGGGCTTCATCCGCGATCTCGGCGTCAAGGTCACCTGCCTTGCGGAAGGTTCGGTGCTGGCGGAAGGCTCGATCGATTTCGTCAGCAACGATCCGAAGGTGATCGAAAACTATCTCGGCCGATGAGCGGGAGGAATTGAACCGATGCTGAACGTCGAAAACGTCAGCCTGCATTACGGCGCCGCGCAGGCGCTTCGCGACGTCTCGTTCAAGGCGGAGATGGGCAAGATCACCTGCGTGCTCGGCCGCAACGGCGTCGGCAAGTCGAGCCTGCTCAGGGCCGTCACCGGCCAGCATGCGGTGACGAGCGGCACGATCTCTTTCAACGGCACGCCGCTCGACGGCATGGCGCCCTTCCGACGCGCCAAGCAGGGCGTCGGCTACGTGCCGCAGGGCCGCGAGATATTTCCCCTGCTGACGGTGAAGGAGAATCTCGAAACCGGATTCGCTCCGCTGAGGCGGGCTCAACGCTCGATCCCCGACGACATCTTCAGCCTGTTTCCGGTACTTCAAACCATGCTCGGCCGGCGGGGCGGCGACCTTTCGGGCGGCCAGCAGCAGCAGCTCGCGATCGCCCGCGCTCTCGTGACACGCCCGAAAATCCTGGTGCTGGACGAGCCGACCGAGGGCATCCAGCCGTCGATCATCAAGGACATCGGCCGCGCGATCAAATATTTGCGAGATTCGACCGGCATGGCGATCCTGCTCGTGGAGCAATATCTCGATTTCTGTCGCGAGCTTGCCGACCACGTCTATATCATGGACCGCGGGGCTTTCGTGCATGAGGGGCCGCCGGAGACGCTCGACACGCCGCAAGCGCGCCGGCATCTAACCGTTTGAAGCCGCATAACGAGCCTGCGCGCGGTTTTCCACAGACCCGAAAATAGCCCGCAAAGTCAATGGTTTGGACCGAAGATCTGATCTCAGCGTCGCCTGCGGGCGACAGAAAAATCCACTTCTTTTGTGGATTGCGTTTGCCCGCTCAAGCGCTTTGACCCATACTGCACATGCATGTTCGATGATTGCTCCTGCGTGGTTCTTCGACCGGAACCGGTCGAAGGGTTAGCCCATGCAGCAGTTCAAAGTGTCACGGCGCGTTCCATGTCTCCGGACGAAGCATGGTGCCGTGGCGAGTTTCGCAATCACATCCCGCTGACAGAATTGGCCATTTCGCGTTTCCGGCCTATCCAATCGGAGGAGACCCTAATGACGAATTTCCTGCCCGCCCTTCACGAAGGGCACGCCCCCATTACGCTCCAGACGCTCTTCAAGGACGCCCTCGAAGCCTATGACGATTGGGAGGAGGGCATGCCCGAACCCATCGTTTCCTTCGAGGACAAGGTGCTTCCGGTCAGTGCCGTTTTCGAATGGATGAGACCCTGCACGGACCTCATGCCGGCCAATATGATCGGTATAGTCACCGATCGGCTGACGAAGCCCTGGAGCGGCGCCGGACCGCTGGACGCAATGACCTTCTCGACCGCCGCCCGGGTCATGTCCATTCTGGTGCGGCGGCGCTTGAGACGCTTCGGGCGCGGCTCCATCGAGGCCTTTGCCGACCGCTTCAGCCATCCGATGCATTCCGTTCCGTCGCCATCGCCGGATTCGGCGGGATCTCGATCGGCACGCTTATAAAGCCACCGCCCACGACCGTGGCGATGCCCGATATGGTCATCGTTGCGGCCGAGCTGCACAATCCCCCGCCGGTCGCGCCTGCCGTCGCCGCTGCCGGCCTCGGCTATCCGGGTGCCTTTGGCGCCATTCCCGTCGGTGTGCTTCGTTCGTGCCGCTCGCAGGCTGTGCGTCCGAGGCGGCCCAGGCGATGGGGACGCATATCACCTGCCGTCGATTGCGGCGGTCGTGCTCGAAGGCACGTCGATCCCTGGCGGCGGGACTCCTATCTCGGCACGGTAGCAGGCGTCTCCTGATCACGCTCCTGCTTTACGGCCGCGCGCCGCCGAGCCGCTAGAGCCCTTTCATAAACCGGCACCTTCAATCCGCTGTCATGAAACCGCGATAGGGCGTCGGCGGATGGCGACGCTGCAACAGATAGCTTTTCATGCCGGCTGCTCGCTGGCGACGGTCTCACGCGTCTTGCGGGGCGAGGGGCCGGCGAGCGGCGAAATGGTGCGCCGCGTGCGCCGCGCAGCTGCCGAACTCGGCTACAGACCGGTGCCTTCCGCGGGCGCAAATAGCGGGCGCAGCCGCCCGGTCGTCGGCGTGCTGGTGCCGAGCGTGACCAACCCGGTCTTCGCGGCGTCGCTGGCGGGCATACAGCACCGCATGCAGACCGCGTCGCATGGCGTTCTGATCGCCCAATCGAACTACGATTCTTCGGCGGAAGTCCGCGCCGTCGCTGCACTTCTGGAGCAGCGCCCGACCGGGCTCATTCTGACCCTCTGCAACGCCGAGACCAGCGAGGCGCTCTCGGCCGCGCTGCCGCCGACGATCCTTCTCAACAATCGGCCGGTCCCGCGTTTTCCAGCCGCCGTGACCGTCGACAATTACCGGGCAGGATACGAGATCACCAAACACATTCTCGCCCATCGCCACCGCCGCATCCAGTTCGTCTCAGGCTATTTCGCCTCGTCCGACCGCGCGCACCTGCGCTACGCCGGCCATTCAGCGGCGATGCGGGACGGCGGGTATTCGGCACTTCCGGCGCTCCAAATCCCCTTCGTCGACGGCTACCAAGATCTGGAGCTTTCCCAGGCCATCGAAAAGCATGCGCCAACGGCGATTGTCGCATCCAACGACCTCCTGGCGCTGGGGGTAATCGCCGCGCTCAGGCGCGAAGGCCTCTCCGTTCCCGAAGACGTTTCCGTCGCCGGTTTCGACGGAATCGCGATCGGCCGGCTGATGAAGCCGTCGCTCACGACCGTGGCGATGCCGGATGCGGACATGGGTGTCGCCGCTGCCGCCATGCTGCTCGACATCGCTGAAAACAGCGTGCAATGCCGCCACCTTTGCCTCGACTACCGGCTTTATCCCGGCGAGACGGTGAGGATGGCGGGCTAAGTCTTCTGATTCTCGACGAAGGCAGCATGCCACTTGGCGAGCATCGACACGGCTTCCTGGACGACGGCCGGATGGGTGCCGGGCAGGAACTCGATCCTTGGCGCTTTGCCGTCACGCTTCAGCCGCGCGAAGACCCGCCCCTTAGCATCTTTCAGCTCCTCCGGCTTTTCCGGTTCCGGCTTGTCGCTTTGCGACAGGCGATTGAAGACGAGCTGAAAGCGCTGGTCTGAATCGACGGCGCGGAACCGTGGCGATGCGATCTCGTCCTGGGCTCTGGCGCGCGCCTCTTGCCTTTCAAGCAGCGTCCCGATCGCCATCCAGCGCTCGCGCCCGGCCTTCGGCGCCGGGCCGATGGCGCGGGCGACTTCGTGCGGCACGCCGTCCGCCACCTGCAGGAGGCGCGAAAGCTCGCTTTTCTGCACCGCGAGCGCATCGCCGATCACCTTGCGGTCGAAGCCGCGCGCTACGAGCGCAGCGGCGAAAAGCGCCCGTTCGATGAAAGAAAGGTTGCGCCGCTCGGCATTTTCCTTGCCTTGGGCAAGCACGAGCTCGTCGTCGGTCAGCGTCCGGACGATCGCCTTTACCTGGAGCTCGAGCCGGCGCACCGCCTTCAGGCGCCGGTGGCCGTAGGCGGTCTGGTAATGGCCCCGCTTTTCCGGGTGCGGCCGCACGAGGATCGGCGATTGCTGGCCGTTCTCGCGAATGCTCTCGACGAGCGCGAGGAAATCCGCATCGTCTACCTCGCCATCGGTCAGCCGATCCTCGACGAAGGAGCTTTCGACCAGAGCCGGATCGAGCGAAACGACGCGTTCTCCCTGGGTCAACGCCTCCCTGAGCACCCGTGCTTCCTCGGCCTCGCGGGTGATGCTGCCGAGAGAAAGCCCCATGGCCTTCACTGCGCCGGAAGCCGCACGGGGCGCATCGAGCGGGGCGGCGGGCCTGGCGTTGACAGGTGTCAACTCGGCCGGCGCCGCTTCGGCGGGGGCTTGCTGATCGCCGGCAGGCGCGCTTCCCGAAAACAGTGCCCGCAATTCGTTTTTCCGGTTGTTGCCAGCCATGACTTAGCGCCCCCATGCCGCGTGAATGAGAGCCTCGATCTCGCCGTTGACCGCGTTCAGCGATTCGATCGCGCGGTCATAGGTCGCGCGGGTGAAATTCTCCCGGCCGACCTCGTAGAGCGTCTGCTTGGTGAGACCTGCATCCGAGATCGCGGTCGATTTTACCATGGCGGAGGTCAGCACCCGGTCGCCGAAGAGCGAGCGCATGAAGCCGACGATCTGCGCCTGCGGTCCGTCATTCGGCTCGAAGCGGGTGACGAGATAGCGCAGGAAATCGAAATTGAGCTCACCGCCGGCCTCGCGCACGACGCTGAGCAGGTCCGAAGTCATGTAGAGGAACTGGTTCATCGATGCGACGTCGAGCATCTGCGGATGCACGGTGACGATGACCGACGTCGAAGCGCAGAGCGCCGAGAGCGTCAGGTAGCCGAGCTGCGGCGGGCAGTCGATGACGACGACGTCATAGTCGTCGGCGACGCTTGTCAGCGCCGCCTGCACCCGTGCGAAGAAGAGCGGCCCCGCATCGGCACCGCTCTGCCGCGCACTGAGCGCCTGCGGCGTCGTGTGTTCGAACTCCTGCAGTTCGAGGTTGCCCGGCACCAGGTCGAGCCCGTCGAAATAGGTCTTGCGGATGATATCCTTCAGTGGCCGCGCCTCGGCGTCGTAACGGATTGCGCCGTAGAGCGTATCGTTGCCGGTCAGGTCCAGTTCCGGCTGGTAGCCGAACAGCGCCGAAAGCGATGCCTGTGGGTCGAGGTCCACCGCGAGCACCCGGTGCCCGGTCAGAGCGAGATATTGTGCGAGATGGACCGATGAGGTCGTCTTGCCGGAGCCGCCCTTGAAGTTGGTGACCGAGATCACTTGCAGATGCTCGCTTCTCGCGGCATCGCGCCATTTGAGATAACCGCGCGCCTTGGCGCCATTGCCTTTGGCAATCGCCTGTTCGGCCAGATGCCGACGCAGCGCGTTGATATCGGAGAGCGAATAGGAGCGTCGTCCGCCGGCTCCGGTGTCGGGCTGCGGTCCCTCGCCAGCCAGCGACAGCTGGCGCAAGTATCCGTCGGAAACCCCGATGAGCTTGGCTGCCTCGCCGGAGGTGAAGCTCCGGAGCGTCTTCCTCGCTGTCGGCGCAAAGAGCCGGTCTCGCATCGCCTTCAGCTGTTCGGAAAGCGCCCGCGCGTCGGCGGCGATAGCCTCGTCTGCCGGTTTGCGCAATGCCCCGCCGGTCGCTCCTGCCGTCATCATATCCATGGTCTAAACTCCTCGTGCCCGCATGGCGCCTCGCCGCCGTGCAGATGCGCCTGCCGCATTTCCTAACAGGTAATCACTGAGCTACGCCGAAATGCGAAATATGCGGTCTATTCCGTTAGAGGAATGATTCATCCTCTGATTCGCGTCAACCATTTTTCGGAGCGTGCGCTCGGCAAAGCGATGGGCTGGAGATTGAAACTTTCATGGAGAAACTGAAAAACAACTGAGAAAGCCTGTTACCAAACTGACATGGGAGCCCCTTAAAGAGAGCGCCAAAGCGGCGCTGAGCGGGGGTACGACCTCTCATGCATGTCGCCCCTGTCAACACGCGCCGGAGGCCATGCTCCCATGAGGATCGTGCAGATCAGCGATACCCATTTCAGCCCGACAAAATCCCATTTCAACGACAATTGGGAACCCGTTGTCCGCTGGATCGAGACGATCGGCGCCGACGTCGTCGTGCATACGGGCGACCTTACGGTCGACGGCGCGGACCAGGAGGAAGACATCGTCTTCGCGATGGACCTCCTCCGCAGGCTGCCGGTACCGGTGCTGATCGTGCCCGGCAATCACGATGTCGGCCATCTGCCGGGCTCGGATCAGCAGGTCAACGCCTTGCGCCTCGCTCGCTGGCGCAGGCTCGTCGGCCCGGATTTCTGGTTCTCCGATCACGGCGGCTGGCGGCTCATCGGCCTCGACAGCCTTCTTCTCGGCTTCGACGACGCGGAAGAGGAGAGGCAGTTCCGCTGGCTGGCGGAGGCACTTGAGAGCCGCGACGGCCGCCCCGTCGCGATCTTCGCCCATAAGCCGCTTTTCGTCGACGATCCGGCGGAAGGCGATACCGGCTATTGGAGCGTGCGGCCGAAACAGCGGCAGCGGCTTTACGGGCTGATGGCGGAGAACGATGTCAAGCTCCATGCGAGCGGTCATCTACACTGGGCCTGGCAAGGCCAACATGCCGGCACCGACCTCGTATGGGCGCCGCCGACCTCCTTCATCATAGACAAGCTGGAGCGGGAAATGCCCGGCGAGCGCCTCGTAGGCGCGGTTGTCCACCACCTGGGCGAAGGACGCATCGACAGCGAGATCGTCGCGGTGCCCGGGCTGAAGCCTTATGTCCTGGATCATATGGTGGAAGAGGTCTATCCGCAGGCCGCGAAGAAGCTCGTGGGAGCGGCGCGATGAGCATTCTTTCGCTCCGCGGCATCGCCAAGTCCTTCGCCGGCAATGCGATCCTCAAAGGCGTGAGCCTCGAAGCGGAGGAGGGCGAATTCGTCGCGCTCGTCGGACCCTCCGGCTGCGGCAAGAGCACGCTTCTCCGCATCGTCGCGGGATTGGATCATGCGGATCGCGGCGAGATCGTCATCGGCGGCCGCGAGGTCTCCCCGGTCGCAGCCGCCGACCGCAACGTTGCCATGGTGTTCCAGTCCTACGCCCTTTATCCGCATCTGACCGCCGGCCAGAACATCGCAGTACCCCTCGCCATGCGGCGGCTTTCGGCGGCTGAGCGATTTCCGTTCGTCGGCAATCTTCTTACCGGTCAGCGCCAGATCCGCGCCGACATCCAGCGGCAGGTTCGCGAGATGGCGTCCTCCCTCAAGATCGACCATCTGCTCGATCGCAAACCCGGACAGATGTCGGGCGGCCAGCGCCAGCGTGTGGCGCTCGCCCGCGCCATGGTCCGCCGCCCTAGCGTCTTCCTGATGGATGAGCCGCTCTCCAACCTCGACGCGAATCTGCGGGTCCATGCCCGCAGCGAGATCGTCGAGTTGCACCGGCGCGCCGGCGTGCCGACGCTCTATGTCACGCACGACCAGTCCGAGGCCCTGTCTATGGCCGACAGGGTGGCGGTGATGATCGGGGGCACGCTCCTGCAACTGGCGTCGCCCAGGGAAATCTACGACGATCCGGCCCATATAGAGGTCGCCCGCTTCCTGGGCCAGCCGCGCATCAACGTGGTGGAAACGCGGATGGATCCGTCGGGCATCGTGCGTTTCGGACCGCTCACGCTGGCTGGCGAGAAGCCGGCTTCGGGCGAGGCGTCGGTAATGCTGGCCGTGCGTCCCGAATTCGTCCGTTTTAGCGGAAATCCGGACGGCATCCTCACGGCGCGCGTAGAGCGGACGGAATTTCTCGGCTCCGAAGTGATCGTGCATGCCCGTCTCGGCGCCATTGGCGAAACGATCGTCGCCAAGATCAGCCCGGCCGAAGCTTCCTCCCTTACCACCGGCATGCCGGTGTCGGTCGAGATCGAACCGGATCGGGCGATGCTCTTCGCCGCCTCGGGCGAGCGGCTGCGGGCAAAGACAGTTGCCGCCGCCGCGGCGCCGGAGAAGGCTCATGGTTAGCATCGCGTCCGATATGTCCATGGCGAGGGCCGACCGGCGCGAAGCGCGGGTCGCCTGGTTGCTCGCCGCTCCCGCGATCGCGCTCTTGTTCCTCTTCATTCTGCTGCCGACATTCGCGGTCGTGCTCCTCGGCTTCACCGATTTCGAGCTCGGCTATGGCGGCTTCCGTTTCGTCGGGTTGGAAAACTACGCGGAACTGATCGGCGACCGCACCTTCCGCCGTTCGCTCTGGAACACGGCCGTCTATACGGCGATCGTCACGCCGGTATCGATCGTGCTGGCGCTGGGCGTCGCGCTCCTGATCGAGGCGGAGACCCGCGCAAAGGCGTTCTTCCGGACCGTCTATTTCCTGCCCGTCGCCTCGCTTCTGGTCGCAATGGCGACGGTCTGGCAATTCCTGTTCCATCCCTCAATCGGGCCGATCAACACCTTCCTGGCACAGCTCGGCATCCCCGGACCGAACTGGCTCGGCGCCTCCGGCACCGTGCTTTACGGGCTTTCGATCATCGGCATCTGGCAGTCGGTGGGCTTCAACATGGTGCTGTTTCTCGCCGGGCTGACCGCGATCCCGGGCGAGCTCTATGCCGCCGCGCAGGTGGACGGCGCGAAATCCCGGCTGGACCGGTTCCGGCTCGTCACCTGGCCGATGCTCGCGCCGACGACGCTCTTCGTCACCACCATCAGCATCATCAATTCCGTCAAGGTCTTCGAGACGGTGAAGACGCTCACCGAAGGCGGGCCGAACAAGGCTTCCGAAGTGCTGCTTTTCACCATCTACCAGGAAGGCTTCGTCTATCTCCGGGTCGGCTATGCCTCGGCGATGACGGTGATCTTTCTCGCGATCCTCGTCGTCCTGATGTTCCTCCAATACCGCGTTCTCGACCGGAAGGTGCATTACGCATGACCGTAAACAGCCTTTCTCCCGGCCGCATCCTGCGGTTCACGCTCGTGTCGCTCGGCGCTCTCATCTTCCTTGCGCCTTACATCTTCATGATCTCGACGGCCGGCAAGGCGCAGAGTGAGATCTTTTCCTCCTCGCTGTCGCTGATCCCGCAGCAATGGTCCTATGTCGAGAACTTCACCAAGGCGCTGTCGCGCGTCTCGATGCCGATCCTGCTTCTGAACGGCGTGATCGTCTGCGCGATGATCTTTATTGTCCAGGTCGTGGTCGCCATTCCCTGCGCCTATGCCATGGCGAAACTGAAGTTCCGCGCCGCACGCCTGATGATGGTGCTGGTGATGCTGGGGCTGCTCGTGCCGATCCATGCGACCGCGCTGCCGCTCTATGTCGCCTTCGACCGGCTGGCAGTGCTCAACAGCTACACGGCCCTCGTCGCGCCCTTCTCGATCTCGGTCTTCGCGATCTTCCTGTTCCTGCAGTTCTTCCGCGCCATTCCCGATGACCTGATCCATGCCGCCCGGCTCGACGGCATGTCGGAGATCGGCATCGTCGCACGCGTCGTCGTGCCCAATGCCTGGCCGGCGATCACCGCCTTCGCAATCTTTTCGGTGGTGGCGCACTGGAACGACCTGTTCTGGCCGCTGGTGGTCGTCACCAACCAGAACTACGCCACCCCTCCGCTCGGCCTTCTCTATTTCCGCGCTGCGGAAGCCGGCGACGACTACGGCGCGCTGATGGCCGCCACGCTGATCATTACCCTTCCCGTCGTCGCCGCGTTCCTCGTCGCACAGAAGCGCTTCGTCGAGGGCATAACCATGACCGGTCTCAAGGGCTGATCGGTCGAACCAGGAGAACATCATGAAACATTTCACGCAACTTCTCACCGCCGCGGCGGTGTCGATGACCCTTGCCCTACCGGCCCGGGCCGAAACAGTGCTGACTGTGCATTATCCGATGCCCGGCTTCTTCAAGGACGTGATGGACACGATCTCCAAGAAGTTCATGGAGGAAAATCCGGATATCAAGATCGCCTTCGCCAATCCTTCCGCAACTTACGAGGAGGGGATCCAGACGATCATGCGCCAGGCCGGAACGGCCGAAATGCCCGACATCACCTTCATCGGGCTCAACCGCCTGCGCATGCTCAACGAACGCGACGTCCCGGTCGACCTCGGAGCCTTCATCGCCAAGGACGGCGACATGGCCGAACAGGGCTTCTCGGAGAACATCCTGAAGCTCGCCCAGGTCAACGGCAAGCAGGTGGGCCTTGCCTTCGCGACCTCCAATCCGATCATGTATTACAATGCCGATCTCGTGCGCAAAGCGGGCGGGGATCCGGATACTCCGCCGAAGACCTGGGACGAGGTGATTGCGCTCGGCGGCAAGATCAAGGCGCTCGGCGACGGCGTCGAGGGGATCGACTTCCGCTGGCAGGGCGACGACTGGATGTTCTCCGCTCTCCTCTTCGGCGCGGGCGGCCGCATGCTGACCGAGGACGAGAGCAAGGTCGCTTTCAACGGTCCGGAAGGCAAAAAGGCGATCGAAGTTCTCGACCGAATGGTCAAGGAAGGCGGCCTGCCGGTGCTCACCAAGCAGGCCGGCGAGCAGGCCTTCGTCGCGGGCAAGGTCGGTTTCGCCTTCCAGACGACCGGGGCGCTCCGCAACACGATCAAGAATGTCGGCGAAAAGTTCGACCTGCGCACCGTGGCCATTCCGCGGATCGACCCGGTTAACGGCAAGCTGCCGACCGGCGGCAACGCGGTCGTGATCCTCACGCGCGACGTCGACAAGCAGGACGCTGCGTGGAAGTTCGCCAAGTTCGCGGCCGGCCCCTATGGCGCTTCGGTCGTCGTTCCGGGTACCGGCTACGTCCCGAACAACGAGCTCGCGGCGAAGTCGCCGGAATATCTCGCAAACTTCTACAGGGAAAATCCGCTCTTCCGCGCCGGCCTCGAGCAGATGCCGGTTATGATCCCGTGGTATGCCTTCCCGGGCACGAACGGCGTCAAGGTCACGCAGACGATCGTCGAGAACCTGTCGCGCGTCGTCGAGCAGGCGGCAACCCCCGAGGAGGCGCTGAACGACGCAGCCGCGGAAGTCGAAAGCCTGCTGCCGCGCAGCTGAGCCTTGAACCGTCATTCATAAGTCCGCCTGCGGATCATTATCCTCCGCAGGCGGACCCGTTCAGGCCGGGGCGGTACGTCCGTCCAGGCTGAAGGCACCCGCGCCGAAGGCGGCGATCTGAAGGAAGCCGCCGGTGATCGCCAGGTTCTTCATGAAGTGGATCATCTGGTTCTGGTCGGCGAAGTCGGTGTGAAAGCCGATCGCCGAGGCCAGGGTGAAGGCTGCAAGGATCAGCGCCACCCACCGGGCCCGATAGCCGAGGACGAGGAGGATGCCTGCGCCGATCTCCACGACAAGAGCAATCGCATAGGCGACCGGAGGCAGGGGCAGCCCCGCCGAGGCGATGTAGCCGATCGTGCCGGATGGATCGCCCAGTTTCCCGAAGCCGGAAAGAATAAACATGGCGGCGAGAAGCAGGCGGCCGATGAGGGCCAAGGAGCCTTGAAGTGCGGGATTGTCGCTCATGTGACGTGCCTTTCTTCACAATGGCCTGATCGCGAACGCATACCCGCTCCGGGCCTTCGGAACGGCGGCAGGCGTTCGCTGCTCCATGATTGTAAATGCAGAGCCCGCGGATCGGAAATTTTCCACAGCTGAAACAGAAATTGAACGGAACGGAATTGCATCGTCAAAGCGCGGGAAAGCCTTGCACCGCGAGCACGGAACAGCACTCGGGAGGGTTTTCAAGGCGGCCCGGCACCCTTCCGGCGAGGCTCACGGAAGGAAGTTGTTAACCTTCATTTCCTATTCCCTAGGGCAGCCCCTTCGATGATGAATTTCGAGTTTTCAGGCCATGCGCATTCCCCGGACAAATTTCTCGCCTGCAGCTTTGTATGACGCAAATCACGCGGTTGATTTCGAGGAGCCGCATCCGGTTGCGCAAGGTTCCGCGGACGCTTCGGCGCCTGAGGCGGCCGCTCACGACCATCTGTTCGAAGCACCGGAAGCGCCGCGGCGCGCGCCCGGCCATCGGGACCAGGAGACAGGCTATGCGGGACGCGCCGCGCGCCTCTACGGTCATGGCTCCGCCTATGCTCCGGCCGAGGTTACCGTCTCTACGCGCGATCCGCTTCCCACGCTTGCCGAGATCACCGGCCTATCCGGCGAGCCGAGCTGGGAGAGCCATTTCTTCCTGTCGCCGAACGTGCGCTTCACGCGCACGCCCGAGCGCGAACTCATGAAGCGTCACCCGCCGGCGCCCGAAGAAAGCCGGGCTGAGGCCGACGAAGCCGCGGCGGAAGCATCCGATCCCGAAACGGTGATGGACGCAGTACCGGCCGAACCCGCTCCGTCCGTGGTCGAAACGGAACTGCCGTCCTACAGTCCGTCCGAGCTCCTCCGGGTGCTGACGCAGCAACTGCCCTCCTGGAGCGCTGCACGCTCGCCGGCGCCGGAAGCGAGCACGACCGAACCGGCAATCACCGAAAGCGCGGCCGTGACGGAGGAAGAGCCCACCACTCCTGAAACGTCATCGGCCCTGCCGGTAGCGGACGAGGTGCCTGTGGTTCCGCATGCACTGCCCGTTGCGAACCTTGCGCCCCGGAGTGCCGGAGTGGAGGAGGATGTGCCCCAGCAGGCAGAAGCGCATCTGGCCTATCTATCCGATTTTGCGTTTTTCGAGTTCATGCCGCTCGAAGCGGCGGCTGTTCCGACGGCTGCCGCGGAACCTGTGAAGGAAGCCGCGCACCTTCGCGCGCCGGTCGCAGCCGCGCCGAAGGTCTCGCCACCAAAGATCGCCGCCGCGACGCCTGTCGAAATCCGGCCGCAGCCGCCCACGGCGATAAGCTCGCTGTTCCGGGTGGTGGAATGCCGGCGGCCCGAGCCCGCCGCTGCCGAACCGGCTTCGGCCGCGCCGCAGGATCTTGCCGCTGAGCCGACCGTCGTCGAGACAGCCGCCCCGGTTATAGCCGAAGCACCCGCTTCGGCTATAACCGAACCCCTCGTGCCCGGCGTCGTGCCCGCAAACGAACCGCCTCCCGAAGTGCCGGTGACCAGGGCGGCGATCACCATGCCGGCCGTGATACAGCGTTCGTCGCCGTCTCTGCCGCCGATCGGCGCCATCGAGCCGCTGCAGGGCGGCGACGCCTACGAGTTTCCTTCGAAGGAACTTCTGCAGGAGCCGCCGCAAGGCCAGGGTTTCTTCATGACGCAGGAGCAGCTCGAGCAGAATGCCGGACTGCTCGAAAGCGTGCTCGAGGATTTCGGCGTCAAGGGCGAGATCATCCATGTCCGCCCCGGCCCTGTCGTCACCCTTTACGAATTCGAGCCCGCGCCGGGCGTCAAGTCCTCGCGCGTCATCGGTTTGGCCGACGATATCGCCCGCTCGATGTCGGCGCTCTCTGCCCGCGTCGCGGTGGTGCCCGGCCGCAACGTTATCGGCATCGAGCTGCCGAATGCCACGCGCGAAACCGTCTATTTCCGCGAGCTGATCGAGTCCGGCGATTTCCAGAAGACCGGCTGCAAGCTGGCGCTCTGCCTCGGCAAGACGATCGGCGGCGAACCGGTGATCGCCGAACTCGCAAAGATGCCGCATCTGCTCGTCGCCGGCACCACCGGCTCGGGCAAATCAGTGGCGATCAACACCATGATCCTGTCGCTGCTCTACCGGTTGAAGCCGGAAGAATGCCGGCTCATCATGGTGGATCCGAAGATGCTCGAACTCTCCGTCTATGACGGCATCCCGCATCTGCTGACCCCCGTCGTCACGGATCCGAAGAAGGCCGTAATGGCGCTGAAATGGGCGGTGCGCGAGATGGAGGACCGCTATCGCAAGATGTCGCGGCTCGGTGTGCGCAACATCGACGGCTACAACCAGCGCGCGGCGGCCGCGCGGGAAAAAGGCGAGCCGATCCTCGCGACGGTGCAGACCGGTTTCGAGAAGGGCACCGGCGAGCCGCTCTTCGAGCAGCAGGAAATGGACCTTTCGCCGATGCCCTATATCGTCGTCATCGTCGACGAGATGGCCGACCTGATGATGGTCGCCGGCAAGGAGATCGAAGGGGCGATCCAGCGGCTTGCGCAGATGGCGCGTGCTGCCGGCATCCACCTGATCATGGCGACCCAGCGTCCCTCGGTCGACGTCATCACCGGCACGATCAAGGCGAACTTCCCGACCCGCATCTCCTTCCAGGTGACCTCAAAGATCGACAGCCGCACCATCCTCGGCGAGCAGGGGGCCGAACAGCTCCTCGGCCAGGGCGACATGCTGCACATGGCCGGCGGCGGCCGCATTGCCCGCGTCCACGGTCCGTTCGTTTCCGATCAGGAAGTCGAGCATGTGGTCGCGCATCTGAAGACGCAGGGGCGTCCGGAATATCTCGAGACGGTGACGGCGGACGAAGAGGAGGAAGAGGTCGAGGAGGATCAGGGCGCCGTGTTCGACAAGAGCGCGATCGCCGCCGAAGACGGCAACGAGCTCTACGATCAGGCGGTGAAAGTGGTGCTGCGGGACAAGAAGTGCTCGACCTCCTATATCCAGCGCCGCCTCGGCATCGGCTATAACCGCGCCGCCTCGCTGGTCGAACGGATGGAGAAGGACGGTCTCGTCGGCCCGGCGAACCATGTCGGCAAGCGCGAGATCATCTACGGCAACCGCGACAATGCGCCGAAGCCGGAAAGCGACGATCTGGACTGAGTTGTCGGTTGCTTCAGCTCCCTCCGCCTACGGGCGGGAGGGAGCTGCGGGTCACGGCCGCACGGTGATGTGGCCCTTCATGTTGGGATGGTAGCGGCAGATATAATCGAAGCTGCCCGCCTCCTGAAGCACCAGCCGGCCGGATTTCTTCGCCGGCAGAAGCACGTCCGCGCCGCCTTTGACGGTCGCCGTGTGGACGAGCGCATCCTTGTTGATCCACTCCACCTCGTCGCCCACCTTCGCCTCGATCTCCACGGGCAGGTAGACGAGGCGATCGATCGTCACACGGATGGTTTCGGCCTGAGAAGGAGTGGCCACGACGGCCGCTCCCATCGAAAATAAGACAGTTGCCGCTCGCGTCATGAACATCGCGGTCTCACTTCAATTCGGCCGCGACGTGTTCGGCATGCTGCTGATGTCCCTGGAACAGCTTAAGCCCGGTCTCGAGCAGCGATTTGAGTTCTGCATTCTGAGCCGACGGTATCAGCAGCGTTTCCAGCGCGCCGTTGACCTGCTTGTGGTAGGCGACCTCATGCGCGATATAGGCCTTGTCGAATTCCTCGCCCTTGAGCTTCGCCAGCTCCTGCCGCTTCGCCTCGGCCGCTTGCGAGAGGGTCTGGCTCGTATCGTTGTCCTCGGGCGTGACGTTGAGCTTCTTGACGAGATCGAGAGCTTGCTTGTTAACCGACTCGTGGTCGCGCAGCATGCTCTCGGCGAATTCGACGACGGTCTCGTTCTTCGACGTCGCGATCGCCTGTCTGGCGGCTTCGATATCGAGCACGCCGGCAGTGTAGGCGATATGGGCGATCTGCGGGTCGGTCGGCTTGTCGTTGCCGAGTGCCCCGCCGGTGCCGAAAAGGAGGGCGATCACGGCCGTTGCGGTCGTCAGTCTGATGGTCATGGGATGTTCCTTTCCTCGAAGATCAAAGCGTGTCTGAACGCCATGCTTTGGATGCTTCGCGGCTCGAAGCGTTCCCGCTATTTTCCGTCTGTTTCCGGCGGCCGAGGCGAAATGCGGGCAAGAACGGACTCGGTCAGACGCTCGCAGCGCTTTCCCGCGAAAGGAAAGGCATCCAGCAGAACCGGGCCGATCTGCCGCTCCAACTGCTCTTTCAGGATGCGGCGCGCCCGGTGCAGCCTTGTGCGTGCCGTTTCAGGCTTGAGACCAAGCAGGGCGGCCGCCTCGTCGTTGTCGAGCCCTTCGATGACGCGCAGCACGAATACGGTGCGGTAGGTGTCCGGGAGATCGTCCGTCAGCCTTTCGACGAGGTCGAGGATTTGTCGCTGTGCCATCGTCTTTTCCGGATCGCCGATGCCTGAGTTGAGGGGAAAGGCGATGATCTCCGCCTCTTGCGACTGCCGCATATCTTCGGCAAGTTTCATCAGCCGCCGTTTTTTCCGCAGGCGGCCGAGCGCCTCGTTGATGACGATCCGGGCGAGCCAGGTCGTGATCGCCGCATCGCCGCGAAAACCCTCAAAGCGCGTGAAGGCACGGACATAGGCCTCCTGCAGCACGTCTTCCGCATCGCTGTCGTTGCGCAGGATGCTCCGGGCGATCCGGTAGAGCTTGCGGTTATGTGCCTGCATGATCGCGCGGAAACGGGAGAGGTCCTGCGCAGGTGGCGGCGCATTCAGGCAAAGCTCGGTTTCAGCGATAGGCATGGTCGGGCTCCTTCTCGGATATTGGATGCCCCATCTCCGGAAATGTTCCCAGCTATGTGCCGGCCATGTTTCGGATCTTACCGCGGTCTGGTCTTGCAGGGATAACGGAATTCGGGATCGCGCTGGCTCGACGCCTCGGCTGAAAGAGAAAGCCCGGCGCGGGAGGAGGTGCGCCGGGCTTTCGATCCTGACCGGCAACTGGGAGGAGGAGGGTTGCCGATCCCGCGATGGAACTGGGAGGAGGAGTGTTCCATCGACAGTTATATAATAATGCTGCAGTGCAGCATCTTCAAGGCCGAAAATGAAATTTTTTCCGGCCGATAAAAGAAAGGACCGGGGTCCCGCGCCGGAAGCTTCAGGAAGACGCTTGCCTTAGCCGCCATTTGCGCCAGATTCGAAGCGGAAAGGAGGGCAACGCCATGACGAAGGACCGCAGGGCCGCTTTGGTCAGAATTACCGGACGGGTACAGGGCGTGTGCTTTCGCGACTGGACACGCGAGGAGGCCGAAAGGCTCGGCCTTGACGGTTGGGTTCGCAACGAGAGCGACGGCTCGGTGACCGCCCTCATCGCCGGGCCGGACGGCGCCGTCAGCAGAATGCTGGATCACTTCTGGAAAGGGCCGCCCGGCGCTTCCGTCGCCGATGTCGCAAGCGAGGAGGCTTCTTCCGTCGAAGCGCCGGCGGGATTTCGCATTACACGATAACTACACCCGCTCCAGCGCCACCGCGATGCCCTGGCCGACGCCGATGCACATGGTGGCGAGCGCGGCGCGGCCACCCGTCTCGGCGAGCTCCAGCGCTGCCGTTCCGGTGATGCGCGCACCCGACATGCCGAGCGGATGGCCGAGTGCGATGGCGCCGCCGTTGCGGTTGACGCGGGGATCGTCGTCGGCGATTCCCAGCGCGCGCAGGACCGCAAGTGCCTGGCTGGCAAAAGCCTCGTTGAGTTCGATGACGTCGAACCGATCCTGCGTCACGCCGAGCCGTGTCATGAGCCTCTGCGAGGCGGGCACCGGTCCCATGCCCATGATGCGCGGCGGCACGCCTGCCGAAGCGCCGCCTAGGATGCGGGCCATGGGTCGCAGCCCATATTTTCTGGCAGCCTCCTCCGAGGCGATGATGAGCGCCGCAGCGCCGTCATTGACGCCCGAAGCATTGCCGGCAGTGACGGTGCCGCCCTCCCGGAAGGGTGCCTTGAGTTTAGCGAGCGCTTCGATGGTCGTGGCGCGTGGATGCTCGTCGCGGTCGACGACGACGGGTTCGCCTTTCCTTTGGGGGATGGTGACGGGGACGAGCTCGCTCGCAAGGCGGCCGTTCGTCTGGGCGGCCGCGGCCTTTGCCTGGCTGCGCAGGGCGAAAGCGTCCTGGTCCTCGCGCGAGACCTTATAGTCTTCGGCGACATTCTCGCCGGTCTCCGGCATTGAGTCGACCCCATATTGTGCCTTCATCAGCGGATTGACGAAGCGCCAGCCGATCGTCGTGTCGTGAATTTCGGCATTGCGTGAAAAGGCGCTCTCGGCCTTCGGCAGCACGAAAGGCGCCCGCGACATGGATTCGACCCCGCCGGCGATCATCAGGTCGGCCTCGCCGCATTTGATCGCCCGGGCGGCCGCAATCACGGCATCCATGCCGGATCCGCAGAGCCGGTTGATCGTCGTGCCGGGAAGGGCGACGGGCAGCCCCGCAAGTAGCAGCGACATGCGCGCGACGTTGCGGTTGTCCTCGCCCGCCTGGTTGGCGCAGCCGAAGATCACGTCATCGACCGCTTCCCAGTCGACCGACCTGTTGCGGGCCATCAGCGCCTTCAGCGCAATGGCGCCGAGGTCGTCGGCGCGCACCGAAGCGAGCGAGCCGCCGAAGCGGCCGATCGGAGTGCGGATATAGTCGCAGATATAGGCTTCGCGCATCAGGTGGCCTCTCTTCCCGCGGCCTCGTGGGCTTTTTTGGTGCGGGCGTTGATGTCGCGCAGAACGACAAGCTCGGTCTCGGTCGGTGCCGGTGTTTCGATGACGGTCTCCGCGAATTTGATCGGCCAGCCGCAATTTCCGGCGATCTGATCCCGGGTGACGCCGGGGTGCAGGGAAACGACGGTCAATTCCTTCGTCTCCGCATCCGGCTCCAGAATGCAGAGATCGGTGACGACGCGGGTCGGGCCGCTGGTCGTCAATCCAAGCCGCTCCCGATGATTGCCGCCTTCGCCGTGTCCCATGGAGGTTACGAAGGGCAGCCTTTCCACGAAGCCGCGCTTCGTCAGCGCCATGGTGATGAAGATGCGGCCGCAATTGGAGGCGATTTCCGGCGCGCCGCCGCCTCCCGGCAGGCGCACCTTGGGATGGTCATAGGGGCCGACGACGGTCGTGTTGAGATTGGCGAAACGATCGATCTGGGCGCCGCCGAGAAAGCCCGTGGTTATCCGGCCGCCCTGGAGCCAGTAGCGGAACATTTCCGGCACCGAGACGGTGAAAAGCGCGGTATCGCAGAGCTCTCCGTCGCCGATCGAGAGCGGCAGTACGTCGGGCCTGGTGCCGACGGTGCCGCTCTCATAGATCAGCGTGATATCCGGCGCATGCGTCAGCCGCGCCACATTGCAGGCGGCTGACGGCGCGCCGATGCCGACGAAGCAGACGTCGTCGTTTGAAAGCGCGCGCGCCGCGGCGACCGTCATCATCTCTATGGGGGTGAAATCAGTCATTCTTCGCTTTCCCCTCAAGCAACCTTGGCCGCTGTCTTCGCGGCGTGGCGGGCGAAGTCCTCCGGTGTGGCGGCAAGGACGTTCTCCCTGATCCATGCGTTGAAGGTTTCCCGTTCGCGCGCAATCTCGTCCCAACGGATGTAGAAGGCGTTGGAGCGGGGATAGTAACCATGCGCATAGGACGGGAAGGCGCCCCCCGGCACATGCGCGACGGCGGTCACCGCCCACTCCGGCAGCACCACCGAATTGGGGGAGGGCGGGTCGAGTTCGTCGACGATCTCCTCCACCGTTACGATCGAGCGCCTGGCGGCGAGCACCGCTTCCTTCTGCACGCCGACGATCCCCTCGATCAGGACGTTGCCCTTGCGGTCGGCGCGTTGGGCATGGATGATCGTGATGTCCGGGCGGATTGCAGGCACCGCGGCGAGCACCTCGCCGGTGAAGGGGCAGGTCACGCTTCTGATATTGAGGTTCACCTTGGGCAGGTCGGCGCCGATATAGCCGCGGAAGGACGCAAAAGGCAGGTTCGCGGCACCCGCCTCATAAGCATTGGCCATGGCCGCATGCGAATGTTCCTCAATCTCGATCGGCCGCGGCCATTGGTTCTCGACCGCATCGCGGAAGCGGTGCAGCGAGCCGACGCCCGGATTGCCGCCCCAGGAAAACTTCATGCCCCGCGCCGCACCGACGCCGATCAACTGGTCGTAGAGGATGTCGGGCGTCATGCGCACGAGGAACAGGTCCTTCCGGCCCTGGCGAATCACCTCGTGTCCCGCGGCATAGGGGATCAGGTGCGTGAAGCCTTCCATCGCCACCGTATCGCCATCCCTGACATTTTCCGCCACCGCCTCGGCGAGAGACACTATCCGCGCCATCGTTTTCCTCCAGTGATGTTCGAGCCGAATAAGCGCCTGTTCCTCCCAGGCGTCAATTTCTTTTGTGCGAAATTTGACATTTGTTCGTATGTCGCACAAAATCGCAGGCCGGAAACCGGCGGGAGACACGATGCGGGAAACGGATTTCGTCAGCGGCTTTGCGCGCGGTCTGAGGGTGATCGAAGCCTTCGGCGAGTCGCAGCCGCGGCTTTCGATCGCCGACGCCGCGAAGATCACCGGGCTCGACCGGGCGACCGTCAGGCGATCCCTGCTGACGCTGTCGCAGCTTGGTTATGCCAATTACGACGGCAAGTTCTTCACGCTCACACCGAAGATCCTGAGGCTCGGCCATGCCTATCTTTCGGCGACGCCGCTGCCGGCCATTGTCCAGCCTTACCTGGACCAGCTCGCGGAAAAAGCCGGGCAGAGCGCTTCCGCCTCGGTGCTCGACGGGACCGAGATCGTCTATGTGGCACGCGCGTCGCAGCGCCGGGTGATGTCGATCAACCTGACGCCCGGCTCGCGTCTTCCCGCCTATTGCGCCTCGATGGGGCGGGTGTTGCTGGCCGCACTACCCGAGACCGAGGCACGCGAAATACTCGGACGTTCCGACTTGAAGGCGAACACACCGCTGACGAGAACCGACCCGGAAGAGCTGGTGGCGGAATTGCGGCGGGTTCGCGACGAGGGCTATGCGATTATCGACCAGGAACTGGAGCTCGGCCTCTGCTCGATCGCGGTACCGGTCGCCAATGATCGCGGGCAGGTGCTCGCGGCCGTGAACATCGGTGCATCCGCCGCCCATGTGCCGGCCCGCGAGATGGCCGAGCGCTTTCTGCCGCTGCTCAGGGAAACACAAGCCGCGTTGCGGCTTGTGTTGCGCTAGTCTAGGCGTGTTGAGATCGGATACCCGCGGCGGCTTGTTCGATTTCCTCATTCCTGTGACGAGCACAGGGATGAGCGACCGGGATGTGCGGCTCCTACATCGCTTGCGAATATGCGAGGGATGGTCAACCTGTGACGCAATGAAACGCGTCGAGAGACCGCACCCTCTCCGACCTCATTCCTGTGACAAGCACAGGAATGAGGAAATCAAACAAGCCGCCGCGGGTGGCCCGAATCTCAACAGGCCTTACGATGATTTTAGGTCGAGTCGACCTAAAATCATGAAGGTGATCAATTCAATAGGTTAGAGCGGGATGCGGGGCGGAAAACCGCACGCATTTTTCCTCATCCCGCTTTAGCCATCGCCCTCAATATCCTCGTGCCGCACCTGCGCCGATGCGGCTGTCGACGGCGCCGTTGTAGCGGGCGCCGCCGCCCGCCTCGATCTCGGCAACGTTCTCGCCGCCGACGAGGATGCCCGCTGCCTGACCCCAGATCATCCAGTTCTCGTCGACCTGAACGTCATGGCCCATGGCGGAAAGCAGTTTGCGCGTATCGGGCGAGAGAGCATAGGGCTCCATGAAGACCTTGTCCGGAAGCCACTGATGGTGGACGCGCGGCGCGTCGACGGCCTCCTGGATGTTCATGCCGTGGTCGATCACGTTGATGATCGCTTCCAGCGTGATGGTGATGATGCGGGCGCCGCCGGGGCTGCCGATCACCATGAAGGGCTTGCCGTCCTTCGAGATGATCGTAGGGCTCATCGATGAGAGCGGTGTCTTGCCGGCTTCGATCGCATTCGCCTCGCCCTGCACGAGGCCATAGAGATTGGGGGTGCCCGGCTTGGCGGTGAAATCGTCCATCTCGTTGTTGAGGAGGATACCCGTGCCGGGCGCGACGACGCCCGCGCCGAAGGAGCCGTTCAGCGTGTAGGTCACCGCAACCGCATTCCCCTCGTCGTCGATGATGGAATAATGGGTCGTCTCCTTGCTTTCGGTAAAGCCCGCCGGCATCAGCTCCTGGGAAACGCCGGCCTTGAACGGGTCGATCTTGGCGCGGATGTCTTTCGCGTAGCTCTTGTCGACGAGCTTTGCGACCGGGTTTTCGACAAAGGCCGGATCGCCGAGCGCGGTGTTGCGATCAACATAGGCATGGCGCATCGCCTCGATCATAGCATGCACCGTCTCGGCCGAGCCGTAACCGAGATAGGCGAGCGGGTAGCCCTCGAGGATGTTGAGAATCTCGCAGATGATCAATCCGCCTGACGATGGCGGCGGCGAGGAGACGATGTCATAGCCGCGGTAGTTGCACTTGACCGGCTCGAGCTCGCGAACCTGATAGCGCTCGAAATCCTCCTTGGCGAGAATGCCGCCCTTATCCGTGCTCGCCTTGACGATCGCGTCGGCGATCGCGCCCTTATAGAAGGCGTCCGTGCCTTTTTCGGCGATGCTCGAAAGCGAAGCGGCGAGATCGGTCTGGACCAGCCGGTCACCGGCTGCAAAAGGCTTGCCGTCCGGCTTCAGGAAGATGGCGGCGGCGGCCGGATCCCTGGCGAGCCGCTCGGTCTCGCCGTCGAAAGACTCGATGTCACCCTGTTCGAGCACGAATCCATCACGCGCGAGCTTGATCGCCGGATCGATCAGCTCCTTCAGCGGCCTTGTGCCGTAACGGCTGCGGGCGAACTCGAAGCCCATGACCGGTCCGGGCACGCCGACGGCGAGATAGCCTTCGGTGCTCAATCCCTCGACGAGATCGCCCTTGTCGTCGAGATACATGGTCTTGGTGGCGGCGAGAGGCGCGCGCTCGCGAAAATCGAGGAAGGTCGTCTTGCCGTCCTTGAAGCGGATGGTCATGAAGCCGCCGCCGCCGATGTTGCCGGCCGTCGGGTAGACGACGGCGAGGGCATAGCCGACCGCAACCGCCGCATCGATCGCATTGCCGCCCTTCTTCAGGACCTCGACGCCGATGTCGGATGCAAGATGCTGGGCGGTCACGACCATGCCGTGCTCGGCCCTGACCGGCTCTGGCGAGGCCGCCAGGACCGGCCGCGGCGAGAACGTACTCAGCGCGACGATCAGGGTAATGGACAGGGATTTCAGGCAGGGACTGCGCATGCTTTCCTCCCGGACAGGAATGTTGGCTTCAAGTTCGGCGCGGGGATGCGTTACCGCCCCCCTCAACCGGGGACTGTAGCATCAAAAATCACGAGTTGCAGTCGAAGACGAGAGCGTCAGAGCATTTCCGTTTTTCTCCGAATCGCGGACACTCGCTAACGCTTTTCCGCAATCCCGGACGGAAAACCACACTCATCCCGCGCTGGCGTCAATCGCCGGAATAGCGCTCCTCGAGCCAGGGATCGCCCCGCATGTGGTAGCCGTTCCGCTCCCAGAAACCCGCCGAATCGGCCGCGCGAAAATCGATGCGCTGCAGCCACTTGGCGCTTTTCCAGAAATAGAGATGCGGGACCACCAGGCGCACCGGCCCGCCATGGGCCCGCGTAATCGGCGCGCCCTCCCAGGCGGTCGCGAGGATCGCATCCTCGGCGGCAAAGTCGGCGAGCGGCAGGTTGGTGGTGTAACCGTCAAAGCTCGTCAGCATGACAAAGGCGGCCTCCGGCTTCGGCATGACGCGATCGAGAAGATCGCGCGTGGATACACCACGCCAATTGTTGTCATAGCGCGACCAGGTCGTCACGCAATGGATGTCGGAGAGGCTGTCGCTCTGAGGCAACGCCTGGAAGGCGTTCCAGTCGAGCGAGAGCGGGTTCTCGACGAGGCCGGTGACGTCGAGCCGCCACGTCTCGTGGGTCAGGTGCGGCTGCTGCCCTAGATCGAGAACCGGCCAGTCCCTGACGAGATGCTGACCGGGCGGCAGGCGGTGCGTCTCCGGACGGGCAATGCGGCCGGTGAGAAACTTGCCGTCGGCCGCCCAGCGGCGCTTCGTGGAAGTCAACTTGGTTTCCGGCGCCTGTGTTTCGTCGGCCACGACTGCTCTCCCCTCATGTTTCCTTCGATCGTATCGCGATTGACGGAAAAAAGCATGCAGCAGATCAAAGCGCTACAGCCGAGCCGCCGGCGATGTACGATAGCGGAAAGAATTCGCGTGCCGATACCGGCCGGTCAACTGCAATTTCCCGGGGGAAGTGGGAGGACAATCATGCGCACTCAGGTCGTCATTATCGGCTCCGGGCCTTCGGGGCTCCTGCTCGGGCAATTGCTGACGGGAGCGGGGATTGCCAATGTGATCCTCGATCGCGCGACCAAGGATCACATTCTCGGCCGTGTGCGCGCCGGCGTTCTGGAGGAAGGCACGGTGCGGCTGATGGAGGAGGCGGGCTGCGGCGCCCGCATGCATGCCGAGGGCCTCCCGCATGACGGCTTCTCACTCGCCTTCGACGGGCGCGACCATCGCATCGACCTCTTCGGCCTGACTGGCGGAAGGAGGGTGATGATCTACGGGCAGACGGAACTCACCCGCGACCTGATGGACCATCGGGAACGGGTCGGGGCGCTCTCGATTTACGAAGCGGCGAACGTGATGCCGCGGGATTTCGACGGGCGGACACCGCATGTCGCCTTTGAGAAGGACGGGATTGCGCAGCGCATCGACTGCGACTTCATTGCCGGCTGCGACGGCTTTCACGGGGTGAGCCGACGTTGCCTGCCGGAAAGGGCCATCCGCAATTTCGAGAAGATCTATCCCTTCGGCTGGCTCGGCATCCTTGCCGACGTGCCGCCGGTCGATCACGAACTGGTCTATGCCAACCACCCGCGCGGCTTCGCGCTCTGTTCGATGCGCTCGCACACGCGCAGCCGCTATTACATCCAGTGCCCGCTGGAGGAGAAGATCGAGGACTGGGACGATCAGCGCTTCTGGGACGAATTGCGCCGCCGCCTGCCCGCCCATCACGCCGAGCGCGTGGTGACGGGTCCCTCCTTCGAGAAGTCCATCGCTCCGCTCCGCTCCTTCGTCGCCGAGCCGATGCGGTTCAACCGGCTGTTCCTGGCGGGTGATGCCGCCCATATCGTTCCGCCGACCGGCGCCAAGGGCCTGAACCTTGCGGCGAGCGACGTGCACTATCTGTTCGAGGGATTGCTCGAACACTATCGGGACCGCTCGAATGCCGGCATCGACGCCTATTCGGCCCGCGCACTCGCCCGCGTCTGGAAGGCGGTGCGCTTCTCCTGGTGGATGACCACGATGCTGCACCGCTTTCCGGAGACCAGCGATTTCGACCAGCGAATCCAGGAGGCGGAACTCGATTATCTCACCCACTCGCGCGCGGCGGCGACCGCGCTCGCGGAGAACTATGTGGGGCTGCCGTTTTGAGGCCGCGCGCAAACTCCCTGGACGCTACTTGCGCGCGGATACCGGCTCTGCTCGACTGCCGCCGGTGAGGCAGCCGCCAGGGAGGGTGCGATGGGGCTTACGCTACGCCAGATCGAAGTGATCCGGGCGGTGATGATCGCCGGCACGATCGCCGGCGCGGCGCGTCTGATGAATGTCGCCCAGCCGGGCGTCAGCCGGACGATGAAGCATATCGAAAGCGCGCTGGGGATAAAGCTCTTCGTCAAGAAAGCCGGGCGTTACGTGCCGACCGACGAAGCGCGCGACATCTTCGCCCAGCTCCAGGAGGTCCATCGCAAGGTCGACGACCTGCAATTTTCCATCCGTCAGTTGGAGCGAGGACGAGGTGTGGAACTCGCGCTCGGCTCCGTGCCGAGCATTGCGAATGCAATGATGCCGCAGGCCATCGCCGGGCTTATGCGGCTCTACCCGGACATCCGCATCAATTTCGATATTCTGAGGATAGAGGAGGCGATCGATTATCTGTTGCTCGGCAAGGGAGAGCTGGTCGCGATGAGCTATCATCTCACCCATCCCTCGATCACGTTCGAGCCCCTGTCCAAAGGGCACCTCGTCTGCATCGCCGCCAGGGAGCATCCGATTGCCGGCCGGACCGAAATTTCCGCCCGCGAGATCGCCGAGCATCCGCTCATCGGTATCGACCCGCGCGATCCCTACGGGGCGATCATGGCGGGCATATTCGAGAGGGAGAGGCTCGAATATCGTACCCCGATCAGGGCGCGTTTCGGCACGACGGTTTGTGCGCTGGTCAAGCGGAATCTCGGCATCGCGGTCATCGACGCCTTCACCGTGGGCGGTATCGCCGACCAGGAACTGGCCGTCATTCCGATCAGCGAGGATACGGAGTTCCAGACCTATGTCGCCTATCGCGGCGACGCCGCGCTCTCCAGCTATGCCGAGCGGCTGGTCACGACGCTGCGCCGCGTCATGGATGAATCGACCCGCCGTTCGCGCGGCGGCCGAGATACATAACAACAGGTTATGGAGGACGAAAAAAACGGTATTTGCGGTATAGGTAGGAAGTGACCATCATCAAGGCTTCGACGCTTCGCCTTTTTGCGGAAGCAAGCCGGCCCTGCCACGCGGACCGGCAAAGGACGAGGCCGGCGAGAGGAGATCGGCATGAAGACCTCGATCGCGACCGTTTCGATCAGCGGCACTCTTTCGGAGAAGCTCGCCGCCGTCGCTGCGTCGGGCTTCGATGGCGTAGAGATATTCGAGAACGATTTCCTGACCTTCGACGGCTCGCCGGCGGAGGTCGGCCGCATGGTCGGCGATCACGGGCTGGAGGTGACGCTTTTTCAGCCGTTCCGCGATTTCGAAGGTCTGCCGGAACCGCACCGGTCGCGTGCTTTCGACCGGGCGGAGCGCAAGTTCGACGTGATGCAGGAGCTTGGAACGGAACTGATGCTCGTCTGTTCCAGCGTTTCCCCGCTCGCATTGGGCGGTATCGACCGCGCTGCCGACGACCTTCGGGAACTGGGCGAGAGGGCGGCCAAGCGCGGCTTGCGTGTCGGCTACGAGGCGCTTGCCTGGGGCCGCCACGTCAACGATCATCGGGATGCTTGGGAAATCGTGCGGCGGGCGGACCACCCGAATATCGGGCTGATCCTCGACAGTTTCCACACCCTGTCGCGCAATATCGACCTGCGGTCGATCCGCTCCATTCCGGGGGACCGCATCTTCATCGTTCAGCTCGCGGACGCGCCGCGAATCGACATGGATCTGCTTTATCTCAGCCGCCATTTCCGCAACATGCCCGGCGAAGGCGATCTTCCGGTCGTCGATTTCATGCAGGCTGTCGCCGCGACCCGCTATGACGGTGCCCTATCGCTCGAAATCTTCAACGACCAGTTCCGGGGTGGATCACCCAGGGCGATCGCCGAGGACGGACACCGTTCCCTGGTCTACCTGATGGATCGGGTGAAGCGGCGCGAACCGGTCGCGAAGAGCGCGGAGGCAATGCCCGACCGCGTCGAGGTGCTGGGCGTCGAATTCGTGGAGTTCACCGCCGATCGGGCAGAGGCGGAGGCGCTCGAGTCGCTTCTGGGAGCGATGGGTTTTCACGCGGTCGCCTCACATCGCGAGAAATCGGTGGCGCTATGGCGCCAGGGTCGCGATCGTGGAGGCGTAAACATCGTCATCAACACCGAGCAGCATGGCTTCGCTCATTCGAGCTACCTGGTGCACGGGGCATCGGCCTATGCGATCGGCCTGAAAGTGCCCGATGCCGCGGCCGCCGTCGAACGCTCGGGCGCGCTCGGGGCCGAAATATTCCGGCCCGAGGCAAACGAAGGCGAGGGGGCGATGGCCGCAATCCGCGGCATCGGCGGCGGCTTGATCTATTTCCTGAACGAGGCCGACGACGTCTGGTCGCGCGAGTTCGTCCGGTCGGGAAAGGCGCCTCAGGGATCATCGCCCCTTGTCGCCATCGACCATGTGGCGCAATCCATGCAGGCGGAGGAGCTCCCGAGCTGGCTGCTTTTCTACACGTCTATCCTCGATGCCGACAAATCGGCAGAGGTCGATATCGTCGATCCTGCCGGTCTGATCCGCAGCCAGGTCGTGGAGAATGCGAGCGGGACGCTCCGGCTGACATTGAACGGAGCGGACAACCACCGCACGCTGGCAGGCCACTTCATAGCAGAGAGCTTTGGCTCGGGTGTCCAGCATGTGGCCTTCCGCACCGACGATATCTTCGCAGCCGCCGACCATATGCGCCGGAGCGGCTTTCGCCCATTGGCAATCTCGCGCAACTACTATGACGATATCGAGGTGCGGTTCGGGCTCGAACCTGACTTCGTCGATCGACTAAGGGAAGAGAGCATCCTCTATGATCGCGATGAGGAAGGCGAGTATTTCCAGATCTACGGCCCGACTTATGGAGAAGGCTTCTTCTTCGAAATTGTCGAGCGGCGCGCCGGCTATCGCGGCTACGGCGCAGCCAACGCGCCCTTCCGCATCGCCGCTCAGAAGCGCTCGCTTCGACCCGCCGGAATGCCGGCTCTTTAGGGTTGGTGAGGGGTTCAATTCCCCGGGTGCTACGCCGTCCCCTTTGCTTCCGCAGCCATCGCCGTCCCGGCCGCCTCGCGCAGCGTCTGCATCAGGATCGAGAGCGGCAGCGACGGGATAGCGTCGGTCCGCATGGTAAGCCCGACGGGTCCCCTCGTCTCGCTCGTGTCGACCGGCAGCGCCGCCAACACGCCATCCGCGATATCCGTGGCGACGACGCCCGCCGATATGATCCAGATGGCGTCGCTGGAGCGAACGAACGCCCGGCCGAAGGAGTCGGAAACGGTCTCGATTTGGTTCGCAAGGCCGGCGATGCCGTTGGCGATCAGGAAATGCTCGACGAAGGGGCGGATGATCGAGGCGCGGGTAGGCATCAGCACCGGATAGTCGCTCAGATGCGCGAACACAGACTGCTTGCCGGAGATGAGCGGATGTCCGGCGCGCACCGCGAAGACCACCTGTTCCGAGTAGAGATGCTCGAACGAGAAGCCGGTCATCTTGTCCGGAGCGGCGAGCCTGCCGACGACGAGGTCGAGATCGCCCACGCGCAATTGTTCGAGAAGCACTGCGTTTTCACCCGTGACGATCTTGATGCGTGCGCCGGTCTTCTCTTTCAGGAAGAGTGCGATGGCGCGCGGCATGATGCGGGTTGAAACGGTCGGAAGCGCACCGACGCGGATCGGTGGGCCTTCGCCGGACCGCTCCTGCGAGACGGAATCCAGGCCTTGGCGCAACGCCGTCAGCGCGGCGCCTGCATGGCGCAGAAAGACCTCGCCGTAGCGCGTGATCTTGATGCCGCGCCCCTCGCGCTCGAAAACCGCGACGCCCAGAACCACCTCGAGTTCCCGGATCGTCTTGGTGACCGCCGGCTGCGTGACATGCAGGAGTTCGGCCGCCTTCACCACGCTCTTCTGGCGCGCGACCTCGACAAATGTCTGCAGATGGCGAAACTTAACGCGAGCGTCGATCACGGATCGCATAACCCTCTGGTTAAGGGAAAGCCACGAAATATCATTTTACCTAACCAGATGAAACATCCAATTTGACGACGGAGGAGAGCTGCCGTGCAATTCACCCGCATCAACGACGTCACGATTCACTATCGCGTGGTCGGCGCGGTCACGGAAAGGCCCGCGCTCGTCTTCATCAACTCGCTCGGCACGGATTTCCGTATCTGGCGCGATGTCGTCCTCCGACTGGCCGGCGATTTTACCATCGTGCTCTATGACAAGCGTGGTCATGGGCTGTCCGATATCGGCCAGGTTCCCTATTCCATCGAGGACCATGCGACCGATCTCGCCGGACTCCTCGATCGCCTCGCGGTGAAACAGGCGATCGTTTGCGGACTTTCGGTCGGCGGTCTCATCGCGCAATCGCTCTACGGCCGCCGCCCCGACCTCGTGCGGGCGCTCGTGCTTTCCGACACCGCCCACAAGATCGGCACCGCCGAGTTCTGGGATGCCCGCATCGCGGCGATCGAGGCGCATGGCATCGAGGCGGTCGCCGACGGCGTGCTCGAACGCTGGTTCACCCCGGCCTTCCGGCGACCCGAAAACCTCGCCTTCACCGGCTACCGCAACATGCTGGTCCGCCAGCCGGTGCCGGGCTATGTCGGCACCTGCGCCGCCATCCGCGACGCCGATTTCACGGAAGCCGCAGGCAGGATCGCGGTTCCGGTGCTCTGCGTCGTCGGCGACCAGGACGGTTCGACGCCGCCCGACCTGGTGCGCTCGACGGCCGATCTCATGGCGGGCGCGCGCTTCGAAGTGATCCGCGGAGCGGGACATATCCCCTGCGTCGAGCAGCCGGAAGCCTTGACGTCGGTGCTGAAACGCTTCTTCCGATCCGTGTTGTCTGGAGGCAAACCATGAGCGATGCCCTTGCGCCTTCCGGGCGCTACCGACAGGGAATGGCGACGCGACGCGCCGTTCTAGGCGACGATCACGTCGACCGGGCGGAGTCGGCATCGACCGATTTCGACCGTCCTTTCCAGGAGCTGATCACCGAGGCGGCATGGGGGCATGTCTGGTCGCGTCCCGGCTGGACGACGCGGGAGCGGTCGATCGTCACCATCGCCCTGCTCGCCGCGCTTGGACAGGACGAGGAGGTGGCCATGCATGTCCGCGCCACGGCCAATACCGGGGCGACGCGCGAGGATATTTGCGAGGCACTGCTGCATGTTGCCATCTATGCAGGCGTTCCGGCGGCCAATCACGCGATCAAGATCGTCAAGCAGGTTTTTGCGGAAATGGATGCCGGCACGGCTGCTCGATAAGGGCGAGGGAGAAGGACGATGTCCGACAATCAAAATGGCAGACGGAAGGGCCAGCCCGAAACGGGCGCCTTTTTCGCCCGCGACCGCGCCTGGCACCCGCCGGCCTTCGCGCCCGGTTACAAGACCTCCGTGCTGCGTTCGCCGCAGAAGGCGCTGCTGTCGCTCGACGGGACCATATCCGAGATCACCGGCCCGGCCTTCGGCCATTCGATGCTTGGCGAGCTCGACAACGACCTGATCCATAACTTCGCCAGTGCCGGTGAAAGCGCGATCGGCGAACGCATCATCGTCCATGGCCGCGTCCTCGACGAACGCGGCCATCCGGTTCGGGGTGTGCTCGTCGAGTTCTGGCAGGCGAATGCCGGCGGACGCTACCGTCACAAGAAGGAAAGCTATCTCGCGCCGCTGGATCCGAATTTCGGCGGCTGCGGCAGAACGATCACCGACGAGGAAGGCCGGTACTGGTTCCGCACGGTCAGGCCCGGAGCCTATCCCTGGCCGAACGGCGTCAACGACTGGCGGCCCGCCCATATCCATTTCTCGGTCTTCGGCCACGGTTTCGCCCAGCGCCTGATCACGCAGATGTATTTCGAGGGCGATCCGATGATCTGGAAATGTCCGATCGTCGGCACGATCCCCGACCGCCGGGCGATCGAGCAACTGATCGCGGCTCTCGACTGGGGTAACACGGTGCCCATGGATGCGCGCGCCTACAGGTTCGACATCGTGCTGCGTGGCCGCCGCTCGACCTTCTTCGAAAACAGGCCGGAAGGGAATTGAGGAGGCACCGATGGTTCAGGATCCAGGCACCTTCAAGGAAACGGCGTCGCAGACGGCTGGCCCCTATGTCCATATCGGCCTGACGCCGAATTTCTGCGGCATCGGCGGCGTATATGATGGCGACCTCGGCGCTTCGATGGTCAACGACAAGACGCTCGGGCAGCGCATCACCGTGACCGGTCGCGTCATCGACGGCGCCGGAATGCCGCTCAGGGACGCACTTCTCGAAATCTGGCAGGCGGACGCAGCCGGGCTCTACAATTCCCCGTCGGAGCTGCGCGGTATGGCGGACCCGAACTTTACCGGCTGGGGACGCTCACCGACGAGCGACGAGGACGGCGTCTTCACGTTCGAGACGGTGAAGCCGGGCCGCGTTCCATTCCATGACGGCCGGCTGATGGCCCCGCATGTCAGCTTCTGGATCGTCGCGCGCGGCATCAATATCGGCCTTCACACGCGCATGTATTTCCCAGACGAGGCGGCGGCGAATGCCGAAGATCCGTTGCTTGCCCGCATCGAGCAACGCCACCGGGCCAAGACGCTTGTCGCGGCGGGTCAGGCGCCTAATTATGTCTTCGACATTCATCTCCAGGGCGAGAAGGAAACGGTCTTCCTGGATATATGATCGTTCGGCAGCCCGCCCCCCGCGTTGCCGCATGCGTGTGAGGCTCCCTTCGAATCGAAGGGCGCGAGAGCTGGAGATGCGGCATGACCTATTCGGCCTTCGATCACCCCTATCTTTCCGGTCTTCTGGGAGACGAAGCAGTGGCGGCGGAATTCTCCGTCGTCGCCGATGTTCGCGCCATGCTGGCCTTCGAGGCGGCGCTTGCGCGTGCCGAGGCGCGCCACGGCGTCATCCCCGAGGCCGCCGCCAACCGCATTGCCGAGGCATGCCGTGGCTTCTCTCCGGACGTCGGCGCCATGCGCCGGGCAACTGCCATCGACGGTGTCGTCGTTCCCGAGCTCGTGCGGCAATTGCGCCGGGCGGTCGGCGAAGAGGCGGCGGAACATGTCCATTTCGGAGCCAGCAGCCAGGACGTGGTCGATACCAGCCTCATGCTGAGGCTGAAGGCGATCGCGGAACTTTTCTCCGGCCGGATCGGCGACGTCGTGACGGCGCTCGAAGCTTGCGGGCGGCACTGGGGCGAGCGTACGCTGACCGCCCATACGCGGATGCAGCCGGCGATCCCGATTACAGTGGCCGACCGCATGCGGAGCTGGATCGAGCCGCTGTTCGACCATCAGGACAGGCTGGATGCCACGGGAACGGACATTTTTACGGTGCAGTTCGGAGGAGCCGCCGGCACGCTCGAAAAGCTCAAGGGCAAGGCCGATATCGTCCGCGCGACGCTGGCGGAGGAACTCGCGCTGGTCGACTGCCCGCAATGGCACAGCCAGCGTCTGCCGATCGCTGATTTCGCCCACCTCCTGTCGCTCGTCACCGGCAGCCTCGGCAAGTTCGGTCAGGACGTGGCGCTGATGGCGCAGGCGGGAGACGAGATCGTGCTTGCTGGCGGCGGCGGCTCCTCGGCCATGCCGCACAAGCAGAACCCGGTCGCCGCGGAGGTGCTGGTGACGCTCGCCCGCTTCAACGCGACGCAGAATTCCGCCATCCACCAGTCGCTGGTGCACGAGCAGGAGCGGTCGGGCTCCGCCTGGACGCTCGAATGGCTGATCCTGCCGCAGATGGTCGGCGCTACGGCGGCCGCATTGAGGCTCGCCGCCGAGCTCGCCGGCAATGTCCGGCGGCTGGGGCGGGTGTGAGGTTGATCCCTCACGCCTCGACCAGCAAGGCGACAGGGAAGTCCCGCAGGATGTCCGCCACGGCAAGAAGAGGCCGAGGCTCGGTGATGCCGCCGGTCAGGAGATTGCACATGGGCTTGAACTGGCAGCCCTCGGGCAAGGCGAGGAAGGCGTTTCGCCACAGTTCCGGACGGATGGACAGGCGGCCGTCGACCGTCTGGCCGAAGACAAGCCGTGGGACGACTGTGAGCGCAAAGCCATTCCTGCTGCGACGCATGAAAGCGGCGGCGTGACGGGCGCCCGGACCTTCGACGCGCACCGCGCGATAGTCGCCTCTCGCAAGACAATCCGCGCCGCGCCCCCGGCGATAGTTCAGGCCTATCGAGATCAGCGTCTGCTTGCAGTCCTCGAAATCGCCGATCGGCGGCGCTTGCGGCAGCCGGGAAGGTGAGGGGCGCGGTGAAGAGCCGCGGCGGTTGTCGGGATCGACGAGGGAAAGGTCGACGCGTTCGCTGCCCTGATAGATATCGGGAATGCCGGGCGCGGTGAGCTTCACCAGCGTTTGCGAGAGGCTGTTGATCAGGCCGGCATGGATGAACGGTCCGGCCGTTTTCTCGAAATCGCCGAGGAAGGACCGGTTCCGGCGATCCAGGAGATCGCCGAGAAAGGCCTTGATCGCTGCTTCATAGCGCTCGTTCGGATCGTCCCAGCTTGTCCTGAGCTTTGCCTCCCGCAGCGCCTTCACGGCGAAATCGACCATCCGCTCCTGCAGAAAGATCAGATCGTCTTCGTCCCCAAGGGGCGCGATGGGCCAGGCACCGAACAGGCTCTGATAGAGGAATTGCTCGACCGAAGCGTCCGGTTCCTCGCCGGCCGGGAGTCGGCCCATGCTCTCCGCATTCATCCCGTGCCAGCGGTCCACCGCTGCGGCCCAGACGTCCGGTGCCTCGCTGATGACGTGGAGCCGGGCGCGCGCATCTTCACCCCGCTTGGTGTCGTGCGTGGAAGTCGCCGACAGGCCGTGCGGCATCCGGCTTGCGCGATCCTGCATCGTCGCATGAAAGCGGCCGACGCCGCCGGGCGTCCATAAGGGGGAGGCACCCACCTCGTTCGCCGCGAGGTAATCGCCTCTCCGATAGAAGAAGGTATCCTCGACCGCCTTGGCCATGATCGCGCCGCTCAACTGCTGAAAGCGCGTACGGAATTCAGAGCGCAGCTTGCCGTCGGCCGAGTCGATCGGCAGCCTGAGTGCGGGAACGATCGCTGCGATCTCGGCGCCGACGGCGGGCGCGCGCGCCGCTGCCTTCGCTGCGGCTGCGTCGAGGATGTGGCTGTCGCGCGCTCCGGCCGCCCGGTCGCCGACATAGGTCCGATAGACGGGCAGTGCGGCCATCAACTGGGAAATGGCCTCACCGGTCCGCTCGTTCTGATCCGGAGCCCCATCGCCTGTGAAGCGAGCGGCCAGTCCGGTCAGCCGCCGGACTTCCGTATTGAAATTGCGGCTGAGGACCTGAAGCTTGCATCCCGTGACCGCCTCGTCGGCCGCCGATCGCCTTTCCTCGCTCGAAAGCCACGAAGAGGGAGTCTCGTCTGAAAGGAGATCCGCGAGGGCCGATATGAACTCGTAGCCCGTGGTTCCGTCGACCGGCCACTCGGACGGCAGCGTTTCGTTCTCGCCGAGTATTTTCTCGACGACGATATAGGTGCCGTCGCCGGCCTCCCGGCGGAGCCGGTCGAGATAGCCCTTGGGATCGGCCAGGCCGTCGATGTGATCGATCCTGAGCCCATCGATCAGGCCTTCCCGGACCAGGGCGAGCGCAAGCCGGTGGGTATCCGTGAAGACCGCGTCATCTTCTACGCGCATGCCGATGAGGCCGGCGACCTCGAAAAACCGCCGGTAGCTGAGCTTGTCCCGCGCCGTCTGCCAGCTCATCAGCCGCCAGGATTGCCTCCGATGCAGCCGGTCGAGTGTGTCTGCGGAGAACCGGGCGAGACATTGGTCGAGCTCGGCAGCGAGCGATGGCGTCGCGACGACAGAGGCGATTTCCGCGTGGAATTGTGCGGCGGCTTTCCGTTCGGCCGTGCCGGCGGCAGCCGCGAGCCTTTCGAGCACGGCATTGCCGTTGCGCGGGATCGCCGCATAGCTCGCGGGATTGAGCGGATAGAGAGCCTCGTAATAGCGGAGCGCCAGGCAGCGGCGCTCGTGGTCGTATGCAAGGCGCAGATTGCCGGCTGCGACCTCTTCCTCAAACGAGCGCCCGAGGAAGGGGAGCGTAAGCGGCTCCCGCCAGTCGACGTCGAAATAGTCGGCAAATTCGCTAAGGCGGCCCCATTCGATCGCGCTGTGCCACCAGTCATTCTCGAGATGCGCGGCCATGTGGTTCGGGACGATGTCCAGAATGAGACCGAGTCCTTCGGCTTTCAGCGCATGAGCGAGCCGCACGAATCCGTCGTAGCCGCCCAGGGCCGGGTCGATCTCGTTGTAGTCGACGATGTCGTAGCCATGGGTTGACCCGCGGACCGCGGTGAAAACGGGCGAGGCGTAGAGGTGAGATATGCCGAGCCCGACGAGGTGCGGGATCAACTCCACGGCTTTTGCGAAGTCCATCCCGTTGCGGAATTGGAGACGGTAGGTTGCGTCGGGCAGATGCATGGCGGTCTTGCACTTGTCTGGCGGTAACACCGCGGCCGGTGCTTTGTTCCCCCAGGGAAGCCTCGAAAGCAAAGTCTTCTTGTTCGCGCATCGGGAATAGAACGGCGTTCCTTTAGTCTACTAAGATTATAGATTTTGATGAGTATCACGAAAGCACGGATCTCACGAGGAGCTAAAGCGATGCCGCAGACACGAGTGGTGGGTATTTCAGGCAATATCACGCGTCCGTCCAGGACACGCGCATTCGTGGACCATATCGTCCACCGGCTGGCGGTTGATGCAGGGGCGTCGGCGCAGACCTTCGATATCGAAGACTTCGGGGCGTCGCTGCCCCCTGCGAGAAGGCTCGACGAACTCGCACCGGAAGCGCGCTATGTCGTCGGCCAGATGCTTGCAGCCGACATTCTGGTGGTGGGGTCGCCGACCTTCAAGGGAAGCTATACCGGCCTCTTCAAGCACGTCTTCGACCTGCTCGATCCCTCCTCGCTTCGCGGCAAGCCCGTCATCCTCGCCGCCACCGGAGGCGGGGAACGCCACTCGCTGATGGTGGAGCATCAGTTGCGGCCACTGTTCGGCTTCTTCGAGGCATTGGCGATCCCGACCACGATCTACGCTTCCGACAAGGACTTTGCCGACGGCTCTCTCGCCTCCGAGGCGATCCATGAACGCGTCGGCAGGGCGGTCGGCGAGGCAACGCAGGCGCTCGCGCGCACCGCCAGGGCAAGCCTGGCGGCTTAACCGCAATTTCAACCCAACCCGGTTTGCGTCGGCAATCGAGGCGAGTGACGCCGGCCGGCGAAGCAAATCCAACGGAGGCAGCGATGACCAGACAGATCAAGCTTGGAGCCTTTCTTCCCGGCGGCGGCCAGCATATTGCCGCCTGGAGGCATCCGGGCGCTCCGGCAGATGGTGCCACCAATTTCGAATTCCACAGAAGGCTCGCCGAGACCGCGGAGCGCGGCCTGTTCGACGCCTATTTTCTCGCCGACAACCTCTCCGTCGGGCTTGGCGGCCGCGAAGGCGGCAATGCGAAGATCGCCGGTTTCGAGCCTGTCACTCTCTTTGCAGCACTCGCGCCGCTGACGAGCCATCTGGGCTTCATCGCCACGGCATCGACGACCTATGAGGAGCCCTACACGCTCGCCCGCAAGTTCGCCTCGCTGGACCTTCTGTCCAACGGGCGGGCAGGCTGGAACGTGGTCACCTCCGCCGGGGACGAGACGGCGCGCAACTTCAACAGAGAGACGCAGCCGAGCCACGCCGACCGATACGAGCGCGCACACGAGCACGTCGAGACCGTCAAGGCTCTATGGGACAGCTGGGAAGATGATGCCTTCATCCGCGACAAGGCGACCGGCCGCTTCTTCGATGCCGGCCGGGTTCACGACATCGACCACAAGGGCAAGCATTTCAGCGTCAAAGGACCGCTGAACGCGCCGCGTCCCGTCCAAGGACATCCGGTCGTGGTGCAGGCGGGGCAATCCGAGGACGGACGCAGGCTTGCGGCGGCCAGTGCCGAGGTGATCTTCACCGCCCAACAGAACCTCGCTTCGGCGCAGGAGTTCTACCGCGACATCAAGGCACGCGTGAAGCACGCCGGGCGCAACCCCGACCATGTGCTGATCATGCCGGGGGTGGCTCCTTTTGTCGGCCGGACCGAAGAGGAGGCGCGCTCCAAATATGAAGAGCTGAATGCGTTGATCGTGCCGGAGGACGGCGTGGCGCTGTTGAATGGCCTGACCGGCGGCACGCTCGACCTGACGGGATATCCGCTCGATGGGCCCTTGCCCGTCAGCAATGAGACAGAAGGAATGAAAAGCCGGCAGGCGCTGATCCGAAAGATCGCGGACGAGCATAGCTTCACCATCCGCCAGCTCTATCAGTGGATCGCGACGGCACGCGGTCACTGCACCGTCGTCGGCAGCGCCGAGCAGGTCGCCGATCAGCTCGAGGAGTGGTTCCTGAGCGAAGCCGCCGACGGTTTCAACATCCTGCCGCCATGGCTTCCGGGCGCGCTCGACGATTTCGTCGATCTGGTCGTCCCCATACTGCAGAGACGCGGCCTGTTCCGCACCGCCTACGAGGGGCGGACGCTGCGGGAAAATCTCGGACTTCCCCGTCCGGCGAACCCGTGGACTTTGGCGCGCGCGACCGTTCAGGCGGCCGAGTAAGAGGGGAGACACGAAAATGAGCTTGCAGGAACTCGACAGGTCGATCCTCCACGAAGGCGGCAGCGTCAGCGCAAAAGCGGACGAGTATCTCCGCCGGTCAGGCGCCGCCGCCGGCAGCTGGCTGTCGCGCTACGGACTGCTCATCGCCTTTCTTGCGCTCTGGCAGGCGGCCAGCACCGCCGGCTGGATCAATCCGGCCGTGTTTCCGTCCGTCGGTGCCATCCTTTCCGCCCTGTGGACGGGAATTTCCGGCGGAGCCTTGCTCGACGACATCGCGATCAGTCTTCAGCGCTCCGGAACCGCCTTCGTCGGGGCGGTGGTCCTAGCCATACCGCTCGGTCTCTTGATGGGGCAGGTGCGTCCGATCGAGAACGCGCTCGATCCCGTCCTCCAGCTTTTCCGCCAGACGTCCGCGCTCGCTCTCTATCCAGTTTTCATTCTGCTTCTCGGACTCGGCGAGGCGTCGAAAGTCTTCGTCATCTTCTGGGCGACGCTCTTCCCGTTGCTTCTGAATACCATCAACGGGGTCAAGGAAGTGGATTCGAAGCTGATCGAGATGGCGCGCGTCTATGGCGCGTCGCGTCTCACTGTGTTCCGTCGCGTGGTTCTTCCGGGCGCCGTTCCTTCGATCTTCGTCGGCCTGCGCCTGAGTGCGACGACTGCCCTGCTGCTGCTCATCGCATCCGAGATGATCGGGGCCAATAAGGGCATCGGGTTCCAGGTCATGAACGCCCAGTACAATTTCCAGATTCCCCTGATGTTCGCGGCGATCTTCATTCTCGCCGGGCTGGGGCTCGTCTCCAACTACGCGCTGGTCTTTGCGCAGCGCCGCCTCTGCCGCTGGAGCGACGCCTCGAACTAGAGCAATTCCAGAAAAAGTGCGCAGCGGCCTTCCGCCCGGAATTGCGGCAAAACGGCCTCGACATTCGAAACTTCCAGATCATGGAAAAGGTGACATATGACGATTTCCATTCGCGCCCTCGCATTCGGCAGCCTGTTGTCGATCGGGCTTTCCAGCCTTGCAGCAGCAGAAGCTCCGGAACCGGTGACGCTGCGGTTCCTCGCGAGCCAGGGCAGCCTGTCGCCGCACGAACTCGCCTATGAGCTCGGCTATTTCGACAGCCTCGGCATCAGGCTTGAGAATGTCGGTTATGCGGGAGGCGGGCCCGCATCCCTGTTCGCGCTTGCCTCCGGCAGCGTCGACATCGGCTCGGCGGCGACCGCAGCCGTCATCAACTCGATCGCCGGCGGAAACGATTTCGTCGCGGCCTTTCCGACCAACGGCATCAACGAGCAGGTCAAGAGCATATTCTACGTGCTCGACGACAGCCCGATCAGGTCCATCGAGGACATCGCAGGTAAGACGATTGCGGTGAATACGCTCGGGGCGCATCTCGACTATGCGGTACGCGAGGCGCTGCACAGCAAGGGTTTGCCCGAAAACGCAGCAAACCTCGTCGTCGTACCCGGGCCGCAGCTCGAACAGACGCTCCGGTCGAACCAGGTCGACATCGCCGCCGTGGGATACTGGCAGGCGACCTTCAACGGCCAGATCTTGGATCACGGCGGGGTGCGCGCGGTCTTCGACGACACGGATGTGCTCGGCGAAATTGCCGGCGGTTTTGCGGTTCTCAGGCGGGATTTCGTCGAAAAGAATCCGGAGGCCGCCAAAAACTTCGTTGAACAATCCGCGCGCGCCGCCGACTGGTCACGCGAGCATCCGGAAGAAGCGCGCGCCGTGCTCGCCCGTATTCTGACCGAGCGCGGCGAAAACGGCGATCTCGCGAGGCATTGGACGGGATTCGGTCTACGAAAGGGCGCGCAAGCGACCGAGCGCGATCTGGATTTCTGGATCGGCGTTCTCGAACGCGAGGGCAGCCTGCCGCAGGGCAAATATAAGGTTTCCGATCTTCTGTTCCGGCCGGACGCGACGTCCGCCGCGGCGAATTGAGGGGGTGAAAATGGCTGAAGTCAGAAGCCTGCGCAAAGGGGAGGTGGCGTTGCGCGATCTCTCGAAATCCTTCCGGATCAACGGGCGGCGGCTCAGCGTCCTCAGGAACCTCAATCTGGACATCCGGTCCGGGGAATGCCTTGCAATCGTCGGGGCGAGCGGATCGGGCAAGACGACATTGCTGCGGGTTCTCGCGGGTCTCGAAACGGCCGATGCGGGCCGGGTATTGATCGACGGCCGGCCGGTTGCCGGTGTCGGCAAGGAGCGCGCCGTCATTTTCCAGGAGCCGCGGCTGCTTCCCTGGCTGACGGTTCTCGGCAATGTGGCCTTCGGCCTGAAGGTGCGAGGCGAGGATTCCGGACGCGCCGAGGAGCTTGCACGTCACTACATTTCGCTTGTCGGCCTTGCCGATTTCCAGGATGCCTATCCGAAGCAGCTTTCCGGTGGAATGGCGCAGCGGGTCGGGCTTGCGCGAGCGCTGACGGTAAAGCCCGAGATCCTGCTGCTGGACGAGCCGCTGGGCGCCCTCGATGCGATGACGAAACTGACGATGCAGCAGGAGCTCGAGCGCATCTGGCGGGAGGAGAACGTGACGATGGTTCTGGTCACGCATGATCTCGAGGAGGCCATCTATCTGGCGGATCGTGTCCTGGTACTGCCGAAGCAACAGGACGGAGCGCCGAGAGTGATCGACATCGACTTGCCCCGGCCGCGCGATCGCAGCGGCGCACGCTTCGTGCGCTACAGGCAGGAACTGCTTCGGGAATTCGGGCTGCACTGACGCAAGCGCGCTTCCTCCATAACCCCCCGGACAAAACAATAACCGGGGGATTATGGATTTCCGCCCATATTTCATTTTTGCATCACCGTTTGACATGGCAGACTGCCCGCTGTCGATTGCGATTGATGTAAAAGGAAGCGATGCCGGCCGGGAGTAGCGGCGTCGCGGGGGAGGAAATATGACAAGGCTCATTCTGGCCGCGCTCGCGGCTCTGGCAACGAGCGTCGCGGCGCAGGCGGATACGATCAAGGTCGGCGTCGTCGGACCGTTTTCCGGTCCCTTTGCGCTGCAGGGCAAGAACTTCAAGGCAGGCATCGACGCCTATATGGCGGTGAACGGCGCCAAGGTCGGCGACGACGATATCGAAATCCTATACCGCGACGTGCCGCAGGCGGACCCGGCGCAGTCCAAGGCGCTGGCGCAGGAGCTGGTCGTAAAGGAAGGCGTGCAATATCTCGCCGGCTTCTATTTCACGCCCGACGCGATGGCCGTCACGCCGCTGCTCGAGCAGGCGAACGTGCCGCTGGTGATCATGAATGCCGCCACGTCGGCGATCGTCACCAAGAGCCCGCTCGTGGTGCGCACCTCCTTCACGCTCTGGCAGACATCCACGCCGATCGCCAAGGTGGCGAAGGATGCCGGCGTCTCGAAGATCATCTCCGTGGTCAGCGATTACGGTCCGGGTGTCGATGCGGAGAACGCATTCAAGGCCGGCTTCGAGGCGGTGGGCGGCGAGATCGTGGAGGCGATCCGCATGCCGCTGTCGACCAACGATTTCTCGCCGATCATGCAGCGCATCAAGGATTCCGGTGCCGAAGGCGTCTTCGCCTTCCTGCCGTCCGGCCCGACGACGCTCGGCTTCGTCAAGGCGTTCAACGAAAACGGCCTCAAGGATGGCGGCATCAAGTTCTTCGCGCCGGGCGACCTCACCCAGGAGTCCGACCTGCCGGCGCTGGGCGACGCCGCGCTCGGCCTGCAGACGACCTTTCACTATGCCGTTTCGCATGACTCGCCGGAAAACAAGGCCTTCGTCGAGGCGGCCGCCAAGGCGATCGGCAATCCGGCCGAGCTCTCCTTCCCCGCGGTCGGGGCCTATGACGGCTTGCATGTCATCTACAAGATGATAGAGGCGACGGGCGGCGAGCAGGATGCTCAGAAGGCGGTCGATGCCGTGAAGGGGCTCTCCTGGACAAGCCCCCGCGGGCCGGTTTCGATAGATCCCGAATCGCGCCATATCACTCAGAACATCTATCTGCGCGAGGTCGCCAAGGCCGATGACGGAACCTATTACAACAAGGAGATCCAGACCTTCGAGAAACAGGGCGATCCGGGTCTTGCCGCGGTGAAATGATCGGCGGCCATCATCTCGACCGGTTCATAGGAGCCGCCGTATGCGACGGCTGCACTGCTGGTTCGGCGGGAGCCTTCCGGAATGAGGATAAAGGGTGAAGCCTTGCCACATCGTTAGGATGCGCTCATGCAAACCATCTCCAGCATAGCCGTCGATGCGCTCGCCTATGGCATGGTGCTGTTCGTGATCTCGATCGGCCTTTCGGTCACGCTCGGCCTCATGCGCGTCGTCAATCTTGCCCACGGCGCCTTTGCGATGATCGGCGGCTATATCGCATCCTATGCGGCGCGTGATCTCGGGCTCGGCTACGGGGTCGCGGTGCTGATCGCGGTCTTCGGCACGATCGTCATCGCCATCCCGATCGAGCGCCTGCTCTACCGCCGCATCTACGGTCAGCCGGAGCTGACTCAGGTGCTGATGACGATCGGTATCACCTTCTGCATCATCGGCATTGCCAACTACGTCTTCGGCCCGACTCTCAAGACGATCCCGCTACCGCCGAGCCTCGAGGGCTCCGCCGATCTCGGCTTCCGTTCGATCGCCGTGCACCGGATCTTCGCGATCGTCTGCGGCCTCACCGTTGCCGGAGCCCTCTGGTTTGCCATCGAGAAAACCGCCTTCGGGGTCAAGCTCCGCGCCGCCGTCGACGATGCGGCGATGGCGGCGGCACTCGGAGTGCGCACGGAGGTCGTCTATGCCGTGAGTTTCGCCGTGGCCGTGGGGCTTGCCGCGTTCGGCGGCGTCGTCGGCGCGGAACTGCTGCCGGTCGAGCCCTATTATGCGCTCAGATACATGGTCACCTTCCTGGTGGTCGTTTCCGTCGGCGGTGCGGGGTCGATCCCAGGTGCACTTGCCGCCTGTCTCCTGCTCGGCGGCATCGATACGACAGGGCGCTATCTGATGCCGGAATTCGGAGAGTTCTTCTTCTATCTCGCCGTCATCGCCATAGTCTGCGTGTTTCCGCGCGGCCTTGCCGGGAGGATGAAGTAGGTGACCATGGCAACGATGAACGAAGCAGCCACGGCACTTTCTGCGGGCAGGCGGGGGTTCGGCCGCGATCTTGCCGGCCTCGCCGTGATCCTCGTGCTGGCCGCCATCGGCTACCTCCTCTTTCCGAACAATCTCGCGCTGCTCACCCGCATCACCGCGATCGCGCTGCTGGTCCTCTCGCTCGATCTCGTCACCGGCTATTGCGGCGTCGCGACCCTCGGCCATGCCGCTCTGTTCGGCAGCGGCGCCTATGCCGCCGGGATCGCGGCCGTGCATTTCGGCATTACCGATCCGCTCCTCATGGTCGCCGCCGGTATCCTCGGCGGTGCGGTGGCGGGGCTCGCCTGCGGGGTCGTGATCCTTCGGGCGCACGGTCTCCCGCAGCTCGTGCTCTCGATCGCGCTCATCCATCTCTTCCATGAATTCGCCAACAAGGCCTCGTCCTGGACGGGGGGAAGCGACGGACTGGCCGGCATCGCGCCCGATCCGCTCATCGGTCTCTTCGCCTTCGACCTCTGGGGCCGCACGGCCTATGTCTTCGGCGTCGTGCTGCTCGCAATCGTCTTCGTGCTCCTGCGCCTCGTCGTGCGCTCGCCCTTCGGCATGCTCTGCCGCGGCATCAAGGAGGACTCGATCCGCATTCGGGCGATGGGCGCGTCGCCGACGATCGCCATCCTCAAGATGTATGTGATTTCCGGCGCCGTCGCCGGCGTCGGCGGGGCGCTCAACGCCGTCTCGACCCAGGTCGTCGGTCTCGACAGCCTCTCCTTCACGCTCTCGGCCGAAGGCCTGGTCATGCTCGTGCTCGGCGGTACCGGCTCGCTCTTCGGGGCGCTTACCGGCACGATCGTCTTCATGTTCTTCGAAGACCTCGTCTCGGCGGCCAACCCGTTCCATTGGCTGACCATGGTCGGGGCCCTGTTGATCGCGGTCGTGCTCTTTGCGCCGAAAGGGCTTTACGGCACGGTCGCAGAAATCCTCGCGCGGCGAAGGGAGGCGGGCCGATGAGCGCCATATTCGAAGCCAGAAATCTCAAGCGCTCCTTCGGCGGTCTCGCCGTCACCAACGATGTCAGCCTTTCCATGGCGCCGGGCGACCGCGTCGCCCTGATCGGCCCCAACGGTGCCGGCAAGACGACCTTCGTCAATCTCGTCACCGGTAATCTGAAGCCGGATGCCGGAGAGGTGCGGATCGGCGGCGAAACCGTCACCCATATCGGCGCGATCGGCCGCGTCCGCCGCGGCCTCGTGCGTTCGTTCCAGGTGACGCGCCTTTTCCAGGACATGACGCCCGCCGAGCACGTGGCGCTCGCGATCCTGCAGCGCGACGGCCGGGCGGGCCGCATGTTCGGCAATTTCCTGGCGATGCCCGGGGTGATGGCAGAGGCCGGTAGCCTGCTTGGCAAGCTTGGCCTGCGCGATCTGGCGCACCGGCCGGTGCGCCAGATCGCCTACGGCCAACAGCGGCTGCTGGAGATCGCGGTGGCGCTGGCGCTCAAACCTAAGGTGCTGCTGCTCGACGAGCCGGCAGCCGGCGTGCCGCAGAGCGACACGGGCCGCATCGAGCAGGCGCTCGCCGAGCTTCCCGATGACCTTGCCGTCCTGATGATCGAGCACGACATGGATCTCGTCTTTCGCTTCGCCAAGCGCGTGATCGTGCTTGCTGCCGGCATGGTCATCTTCGACGGCTCTCCAGCCGACGTCACCAAAGATCCGCGTGTGCGCGAAGCCTATCTCGGGAGCTATGCCGATGCCGGCAGCGCCGCTTGAGGTCGACAATCTCTCCGCCGGCTATGGGCCGACGCGGGTGCTGGAGGGGATTTCCTTTTCGGTGCCTGCCGGCGCGCGGCTTGCGGTTCTCGGCCGCAACGGCATGGGCAAGACGACGCTGCTCGCTACGCTCGCCGGCCAGACGCGCCGTTACAACGGACGCATCCGTATCGGCGAGGCCGACGTCACCACGCTGCCGAGCGCATCACGCGCGTTGAAAGGCCTCGGCTTCGTGCCGCAGGCGCGCTGCGTCTTCCCGTCGCTGACGGTTGAGGAAAATCTCTTCGTCGGTCTCAAGGGCCGGCCGAAGACGGCGCTGAGCGAGGCCTATGAGATGTTCCCGCGCCTCTACGAGCGGCGCCGAAACCTCGGCTTGCAGCTTTCCGGCGGCGAGCAGCAGATGTTGTCAACCGCCCGCTCGATCCTCGGCCGCCCCTCGGTCCTGCTGCTCGACGAGCCGCTCGAAGGACTGGCGCCGGTCATCTGCGAGGAACTGATGAAGGCTTTCGCCGAGCTCGCGAAGACCGGCGACATGACCATCCTGCTGGTGGAGCAGCGCATCCAGAGCGCCCTCGATTTCGCCGACCGGGTGATCATCCTGGAGCGCGGCAGGCTCGCCTGGAGCGGAACGCCGGAGGCGCTGGCGAAGGAGCAGGCCACGGTCGAGCGGCTGCTGGGGGTCGGCGGCTTGCATTGAGCGCCAAGCCCGTGATTTGCCCCTTATCCGCTATTTCAGCAGCCGTTCCCGCTCGCGCTCGTAATAGCGCGCGAGCGACGGCAGCGCCGCCTTGAGTTCATCGAACAAACCGTCATCGGCAGCGATCTCGCCGCTGTATTTCCCGGCGAGGTAGGCGCGGTGGCGTGCGAGCGTCGGTTCCGAAGCCCCGTCGACCAAGGTGAAGACGGGGGAGACCGTGCTGCGTCCCTTGACGGTGATGCGGTCGAGCTCGGCAACCGCAAATTTCAGGGAGGCGAGTGTTGCAGTACGCTCGCCGAGGAGCAGCGGCACACCGTAGTCCTTGGAGGCACCTTCGAGGCGGGAGGCGAGATTGACGGCATCGCCCAGCGCCGAATAATCGAAGCGGCGGGCCGAGCCCATATTGCCGACGACGCATTCGCCCGTGTTGATGCCGATGCCGATCCTCAGCGCCTTCGGCGGACGCCCCGCCGCTTTCGCCTCGGCTTCCAGCTCTGCGTTGAGACCGCCGAGGGCGGCAAGCATGTCGCGCGCCGCCTGAACCGCATGGACGGCATGGTCCGGATCGTCGAGTGGAGCGTTCCAGAAGGCCATCAGGCAGTCGCCGATATATTTGTCGATCGTGCCGCGTCGGTTGAGCACCGCCTCCGAAAGAGGGGTCAGGAGCCGGTTGATGAGTGTCGTCAGTCCCTCCGGATCGTCCTTCATGTCCTCCGATATGGTGGTGAAGCCGCGAACGTCGCAGAAGAGAACGGTGAGTGTCCGCCTTTCGCCGCCAAGCTTCAGCTGGGATGGGTCGCTTGCCAGCCGCTCGACGAGGGCCGGCGAGAGATACCGCGCGAAGGCACGGGTGATTTCCCGCCGCCGCCGCCGTTCGTCCGCGTAGTCGAGGCCCGCCTGCCCTACCGCCACGGCGAGAAAGGCAAGTGCCGGGGCGAGGGGCGAGACGAACGCATGGCCGAGGCGCATCAGGCCGTAGCTTGCAAGAAAGATCAGAGTAAGGGCGAGGGCGCCGTAACCGAGCGTCTTCCAGCTCGTCGACCTGAGAACGGCAAGGGCTGCGGCCAGGCTGGCGAGGATGATCGCCGCGATGGCAATGCCCGCGCCCGCCTGCCTGACGAACAGCCGGTGCACGAGATTGTCGTAAATGGTCGCCTGGATTTCGGCACCGGCGACGCGGCCGCGTGAGAAGACCGTGTCGGAGGTGGGGAAGGCATCGACGCCACCGCCCGCGATGGTGGGCGCGTTCTGCAGGCTCAGGCCCACGATGACGACCCTGTCGCGGAAGGTGCCCTCCGGCAGGAAATTCTCAGGGTCGAGCGCCTGATAATAGGAAACGGTCGGATAGGTCCGGGCCGGGCCGAAGGTCTGCATCAGCGCCTTTCTCGGCGGCACCGCCGGGTCGGCGCCGGCGACGGTCGCGAGCATTGCGGCGAAACCGTCCGGATAGGCGGGGATCTGCCGGAGCGCTCCGTCGCCGCTGAGGCCGACCGAGGCGATGCCGACCTTCGCGCCCCGTGCCAGAAAGGCGGGAAGAGGCTCGGTCCTGACGAACTGCTCTGCCTGCGGTGTCCGGATCAGCGTCTCGTCGCCGGCAAGCACCACATCGGGCCCGAGAACTTCGGCGAGCGCCTGATCGTTCTCCGGCGCGGCGGCCGGTTCGGCGAAGATCACGTCGAGGCCGATCGCCCGGGCGCCGCCAGCCCTCAGGGCTTCGATCAGGCGGGCGTGCAGCGCGCGCGGCCAGGGCCATTGACTGCCGATCTCCGCCATCGAGGGTTCGTCGATGGCGACGATGACCGGGCCGTCTTCCGGTAGCGATGGCCGGCCGACGATCGAGAGATAGTCATAGGCGCGCAGGTCCACCAGCGACCACGTACCGGTCAGCGAGACAGCCGAGACGAGGGCGGCCACGACGGTCGTCAGGGCGGCAAGCTTTATCCGCCGGGAGGAAAGGCGAAGCTCGCGCGAGTCGCTCATCAGAACCGCACTTTGACGGTGCCCTTGACCGTGGGACCCCAGCCGGGCAGCCCGTCGCGCACCTCGAACTCCTCGTCCAGAAGGTTGAAGCCGGCGAGCTCGACTTCGAACCGCTTGTCGAAGGGCTCCCATTGGAGAGCGGCGTCGAGCGTCCAGAAGTCGTCGTGGGTTATCGGACCCTCCGCTCGCTCGCCTACATAGTTGGCGGCGACGGTCGTTTTGATGTTGGCTGTGCTGACAAAGGTGAGTGCCACCTGGCCCGAATATTCCGGCAGGAAGGGCAGATCGCCGCCGGCGCCTGCCGACCGGTCCTCGCTTTCGGTGCGGGCCATCGTCGCCGATAGGCCGAATCCGTGACCGAGCGCGAGGTTTGCGGTCAATGCCACGCGGTCGATGCGGCCCTTGTCGAAAGGGAAATCCGTCAGTGCGAAGAAGGGGCTGGTGACCGGGATGGCAATTGAACCGTCGCGAATTTCCTGGTGCTGGTAGTCGACGGCTGTAAAGAGCCAGTCGTTCCACTCGGCATCCCAGCGCAAGGCCAGCGTGTCGGCATAGCCGCCCGTGGCGATCAGGAACTGGTTGGGCTGCAGTCCGACGATGCCGACCGGCGCAAGCGTGGCAGAGCCGAAATTATAGCCTTCGCGCTGAACGGCGGCGCGCAGCCAATGGCCCTCGACCGGTGCCCAGGCGATCCCGAGTTTCGGCTCAAGCCGGATATTGTTGTCGTTGACGTCCTCTATGTAACGGGCGAACAGGGCGCCTTCGACTTTGAGGTCCGGGGTCATTTCATAGAGGACATCAACATAGGCTTTCGCCACCGCTTGCGTGGACGAGTCGAAGACGGCCGGTGAGCTGTCCGACCGGACCTTCCCGCCCTCGACGCCATAGCGCCACGTCAGGTCCCCATCTCCATACAAGTGGTTCACTGCAGCGACATAGGTCCGCTCCTTCGTTTCAAGATCGATGGTCCCTCCAGCGCCGCTGGCATCCAGAATGGATAGGCTATCACCGGTGCGGAGTTCCCTGAAAAACAACGCGGCGTTTCCGACGTTGCGGTATCCGAATGTATGGCTCCATGCGAGCCCGGAAATGAGGCCGGAAGACTCGTCCCCTACCTCAAGGTCAGGCGGAACAGGCAGAAATTGCTGTGTCTCCTCGATATCGGAATAGTTGGCGAAGGCTACAATGCGGTCATCGGGCGTCGGACTGGCCGTAACGTAGCCGTTGCCCCCGATTATCCGCAGCTCTCGTTCCACTCGGGCGCCTCCGAGATCGAACACATCCTTCGGCTCCTCCCACTGGAACGTCCCGTAAACGCTGATGGGGAACGGTGAGACCGTAAATCCGCGAACCGCAGCTTCCCCCACCCATCCGGTATGGTCCTCATTGGCGATGAACCCGCCGCCGAGCTCCGTCTCGAAAAAGGGCGAACGCAGCAGATTGACCGTTCGCTCGCGGCTGGCGAGCATATGCGGCTCGATCAGAAGCCCCTGGATGAGAGCGGAAAAGCTTGCGGTATTGACCGTGTTCGCGACGGCGTTGGCGGTGAAATCGTAAGCGTTGAAGAAGGGGTTGACGCTGCCGCGCACCGCCTGGTCGACATAGCTGGCGCCGGTGAAGGGATCGAAGACGGCGTCGCCGTAATATTGACCCCAGGCATCCAACCCCTGCAGGCGGAAGGCGTCGTTGAGCGTCGAACCTTGCTCCTGGTTGGCGCCCAGTGCCGCCGTATCGCCGCCCTTGGCGCGGGTGCGGCGCAGGGCTTCCTGAGCATTGCGAATGGCCGCGTCGGCATCATAGGCATCGATCGCGATCGCGGTTCTGACCGTCGCCACGACGGGATCGTTCGGGTCGAGCCGGTCGGCATTGTCGAGCGCCTGAGCTGCCGGAACGCGGTCGCCCTTCTCGTAATGCGCGGCTGCGAGCAGCAGCTGTGCGTTCGAATAGGCCGGGTTGGCTGTCGAGCCGGCGAGCAGGTCTTCCACCGCCTTGTCGGCCTCGCCGTTCTGCATGTAGTAGCGGCCGCGCGCCACGAGCGCCACGTCGAAGGAGGGATCGACGGAAAGCGCGGCGTCGATCTCGCGCTTCGCCTCGGCCATCCGCATCTCGTCCATGTATTGTATTGCAAGGTTTGCGTGCGAGACGGGATCGAGCGGATCGAGCGCGATCGCCTGGTTGAAGGCGGCCTCCGCTGCACGGTTGTCGCCGCGCGCGCCCTGGACCAGCCCGAGGGCGTTCCAGATCGACGAGGAGCCTGGGGCAGTCTCGAGCGCCCTGTTCAGGTCGGCAAGGGCGGCATCGAGATCGTTCTCGATGTAAGAGCGGTAATGTGCGCGCGCCTCGAGCGCCGTCGGGTCTTCAGGGTCGATCGCAAGCGCCCGCTCGACGCCGTCGCGAAGCTCGTCGCGATCGTCCAGAAGCAGGGCGAGCTGCGCGCGTGCCGCAGGCAGGGTCGGGTCGTCGGGATATTGCTGCTCGGCCCTCTTGATCACTGCGATCGCCGCCGGAATGTCTTCGCGGAAGCCGGCGGTCCAGGCCCTGACCATGCCCGCATAGCGGCCGCTGGCATTGCGCGGCGGCTCCTCGACGCGTTCGGGGTTCGCGAGCCCGCGCGAGAAATAGCCGCCATAGGCCGCGATCGTGCGGCGGCTCGGGTCGAGGCCGCGTTCGGCCCTGGCGAACAAGCGCGCTGCCTCTTCATACCGGTTGGACGAGCCGGCAATCAATGCGCGCACGAGATCGGCACGCGCTGCCTGGGATCGGCTCAGGCCCCGTCCCGCCGCTTCCGCGAGTGCGGCCTGAGCTTTGTGGCGGCCATCGAGCGAAAGATAAATTTCCGCAAGCGTCAGCCACTCCTCGGTCGTGCGCGAGCCTGCGGGTTTCGCTTCGACGCGCGCGCGCTCCCGACGCATTTCGGGAACGCTGAAGGGCGTGGCCGGCATCCAGACGAAGGCGTTGCGGAGCGACAGATGAAAGAGCATCTGCTCGCGGTCCTTCGGCGTGACGATCACGATCTTCGTCGGTGCGCTGCCGATCGCCGCAACGGCGCCTTCGCCCTGCTTCACAGTCACGCTGCCATAGGCATTGCTGAGTTCGACGACACCTTCGAGGACGACGAGCGAGGTCTTGCCGTCGGGGCCGACCGTCAGCGTCCAATCGGTGCCGCGAATGGCGGCGGCCGCGGCCGGCGTGTCGATGACCAGGCCCTCGCCGCCGCGCTCGGCCCGGGCCCAGATCGTCCCTGATTCCAGCCCGAATTTCGTGTCGCCCGCGCCGATTTCCTTGACGCGCAGCGCGGTATTGCGCCCCAGTCTTATCTGCGTGTGATCTCTGAAGAGGACCGCGAGCGCGCCGGTGGCATTGGTGCGCAGCACATCGCCGGGAATGAGATCCTGAGCGAGGTCGACGACCCGCCAGTTGGAAACGTCGACGAAACGCACCTCCTCGCCGGACTTGCGGGCGATGACGGAGCCGGCGGCCGGCGAGGGGCGCGGAACGGGCTCGGCTTGCGCAGACAAGGGCGCAAAAAACGTCGCCGCGGCAAGCAATGCTCCCGTTCTTCTTCCCCGCATTCTCGTGTCACCCCTCGTTATACTGAATCCAGTGAATTTAGAGGGGAGAAATGTCAAGAGCCCAGTTTTGGGCGGATGTTTTTACTCGTCGAGTGTAATAAAGAGGAGACGAATAAAGGGGAGTGGCGAATGGAAGCCGGGGGTAATCTGTACAAACTCGATCTGCCAAGTGAAGGAGCCGGGCCGGAAGTGGCACTCGGCGCTTATTACGATCACATCAGGAAGATCAACGATGTCTTCGCCGATCAGATAAAGACGTCGGACCAGAAGGCGGCCTATATCTTCACCTTCATGTTCGCCTTTCTCGTCACTTCGCAAGAAGGGCGGAGCGTCTTTTCCTGGCAGCGTTACGCCGAAGGCGGCGGCATGGCGCTGGCCCTGTCGGCAATGCTTGCGCTTGCTTCGGTCTTCTCCATCGTGTCGGCTATACTCGTGGTGCTGCCGAGGAAGAGCACCACCTCCACGACGCTGTTCTGGGGCGCCTGGTCCCGTCATCGCGACAGCTTCATCCGAGCGGCGGAGACCGGCGATCAGGCCTATCTCTTCCGCCAATATGCCGAGAATGCGGACGCGCTTGCGGCGATCGCCTGCGGCAAATACCGCTGTGTCAGCTTTGCTTTCCGCGGCCTGCTGGTAACGGTGCTTTCCTATATCTGCCTGCTGGCGGTGAAATGATGGGCGCCGAGCGGTGATGCCCCTCTGGCCTGCCGGCCAGAAGGGGTATTTCGCTTTTGCGTCGGCGCTCTAGACCGCGTCGCGCACCCGTTCCCAGGCCTTCGTCAGATGAAGCCCCAGCACTTTCGATAGCCTGGCCTTGTCGCGCGCTTCGAGCGCGGCGATCATTTCCTGATGTTCGGCGACCGCGGCGGCCCATTTCTCCGGGCCTTCATGGCCGATGAAGCGGATGCGCTTCAGTCGCGTCTGCAGCATGGCATGCATGTCGGCGAGAGCCGCATTGCCCGAAAGCCGGGCGATGGCGCTGTGAATGTCCTGGTTGAGCTTGTAATATTGCATCCGGTCGCCCGCCTCGTAGCGGCGCACCATTTCGTCGTGGAGCGCCCGCACTTCGGCGATCTCCGCATCCGTCGCGGCCTCGCAGGCAAGCCTGCCAGCGAGCTCCTCCAGGGTCTGCAGCACGGTGAGCATGTCCTGAACGTCCTTGGCGCTGAAGCGCTTGACGACGGCGCCGCGGCTCGGGACGAGCTCCACCAGGCCTTCGCTAGCAAGATACTTGATCGCCTCGCGCAGCGGCGTGCGCGATACGCCGAGCTGCTCGCCCAGTTGCCCCTCGTGCAGACGGGTTCCGGGCGGAAGGTCGCCCTCGATGATCATGTCGCGCAGATGGCTGACCAGCGTGTCGTGGAGTGCGGTGCGCCGGATGGGGCCCGGGCCGCCTATGGGTCGCTGCTCCAGTGATTTGAGTTCGTTCATTTTTCTCGTCTGAACCTTGGGCCCGCCGCGCGGCCCTTCCCCTTGAGTGTGCGCGATTGAATCAGCGCCGTTCATTCAAGCATGGAGACTGCCCCGGAAGTCGTCAACAGAAAATGCTGCATACAGAATACAAAAGACTTGATGCAGAATTTTGAATGACGTATGAGACCTTCAAGCATGAAGCGGAGGACATCTCGAATGACGACATCTGGAGCGGACGGAACGAAGGAGCGGCGCCCTGTGATTGCGCTGGCCATGGGCGACCCCGCGGGAATCAGCCCGGAACTGACGGCGCAGCTTCTGGCTCTTTCCGACATCCGCGACGCGGCGCACATCATCGCCATCGGCGATCGCCGCATCCTCGACGAGGGCGCCCGGGTGGCCGGCGTCACGCTGGATCTGGAAGCCGCTTCGCTCGATGCGCTCGACGACGCCGGCACCGTCCGCCACGTCTTCGTGGATCTCGCCCATCTCGATCCGGCCGATGTGGTTCGCGGCGAGGCGACGCTTGCCGGCGGCACCTTCGCCACGCGTAATTTCCGCACCGCCCTCGAACTCGCCCATGCGGGCAAGGCCGATGCCGTCTGCTTCACCCCCTTCAACAAGAAGGCGATGCGCTTTGCCTATCCCGGCTATGACGACGAGATCCGCTTCGTCGCCGATGTGCTTTCCTTCACCGGAAAAGTTCGTGAATTCAATGTTCTCGAAAAGGTGTGGAACGCGCGGGTGACGTCGCATATCCCGCTCAAGGACGTGGCGTCCCACCTGTCGGTGGAGGCGATCCTGGCCGAACTCAAACTGACTCAGGCCTGCCTCAAGGATGCCGGCTACGAGGAGGCGAAGATCGCGGTTGCGGGACTCAATCCGCATGCCGGCGACGGCGGCAGCTTCGGCATGGAAGAGATCGACATCATCGAGCCGGCGGTCGAGAAGGCCAAGGCGCTCGGCTTCAACGTCGAGGGGCCGTTCCCGGCCGATACGGTCTTCCTCCGGGCGCTGAAGGAAGGCTTCAACGCGGTGATGACAATGTATCACGACCAGGGTCAGATCGCCATGAAGATCATCGGCTTCGACAAGGGTGTGACGATGATGGGCGGACTGCCGTTCCCGCTCTGCACGCCCGCCCATGGCACCGCCTACGACATCGCCGGCAAGGGGATCGCCGATATAGGCGCAACACGCGAGGCGATCCTGCTTGCTGCCCGCATGGCGAAGAAAAAGAGGACGCTTTCGGCTGCTGCCTGAATTCGCACGCTTTCGATGAATACCGGCGTGAGGGGAGGTCTCGCGCCGCAATCCAGCTCAAAGGGAGGACCACGCATGAAAAAATCCGTCTCCATCGCAGTAATCGCGGCCGCCGCTTTCGGCCTTGCCGCGCCGGCATCGGCCTTCGAGCCGAACCGCCCGGTCGAATTCGTCGTCACCGCCGGCCCCGGCGGCGGCACCGATATCTTCGCGCGCACAATCCAGGCGATCATCGGCAAGTACGAGCTGATGAAGGCACCGGTCGTCGTCACCAACAAGGGCAGCGCCGGCGGCGCGGAAGGCTTCGTCTACACGGCCGGCTACAAGGGTGATCCCTACAAGCTCGCCTTCGGTACCAACAATGCCTATCTGCTGCCGGTCCGCGCCAAGGTGCCCTATACGTCCGAGGACCTGACGCCGGTGGCCTCGCTCGCGTCCGACGAGTTCGTGCTTTGGGTCAATGGCAAGGCGGACTACGCGACGGCTGCCGATTTCGTGGCCAAGGCGAAGGAGGGTGGCCTGAAGATCGGCGGCAGCCAGTCCAAGGACGCCGACCAGATCCTGACCTCGATGATCAACGACGCAACCGGCGCCAAGATCAACTACATCCCCTTCAAGAGCGGCGGCGAGGCGGCCGTTCAGCTTGCCGGCGAGCACCTCGACGCCAATGTCAACAATCCGAGCGAGAACCTCGGTCAATGGCAGGCCGGCATGATCAAGCCACTCTGCGTCTTCAAGAGCGCGAAGTTCACGAGCGACGCCAAGGTCGCCGGCGACAAGGCCTGGAGCGATATCCCGACCTGCAAGGAAGCCGGCATTCCGATCGAGAACTACTCGATGCCGCGCACCGTCTGGCTGCCGGCCGGCGTCGAGCCTGAGGTCGTCCAGTTCTATGCGGATGTCCTGCGCAAGGTCTCCGAGACCCCGGAATGGGCGAAATATCTCGCCGACAGCTCGCAGTCTCCCGGCTATATGACCGGCGACGAACTCAAAGCCGTCATCGAAAAGGATGGCGCGACGATCGGCGAAGTGCTGAAGCGCGAAGGCTGGCTCGCCAACTAAGGACCGGTCGACGGGCGCCTGGGGCCCGGGGGATGAGGATGCGGGCAGAACCGCATCCATCCTCGGCCTCTCAGGACGCCCATTCTCCGCTTGGAAAGGTCACGATCATGAGTGAGAACAGTGCGAATGGGATCAGCCGCTTTGCGGTGGAACTCGGCGTCGCCGCGCTGACGGGTGCCTTCGGCATCGCTGTCTGCTACGGCTCCCTCGACATCGGTGCGGGCTGGACCGACATGGGTCCGGATGCGGGCTATTTCCCCTTCTATATCGGTCTGCTCATCGTTCTCGGCAGCCTCGCCAATATCGCGCATGCATTCTTCAAGCATCGCGGTACAGGCGAGATCTTCCTCGACGGCGCCCGCGCCAGGGTGGTCGCCTCTTTCCTGCTGCCGATTGCGGCCTTCGCCGCCGTTTCCGCCTGGCTGGGACTCTATGTCGGAACGGCGCTCTACATCGCCGCGACCATGCTCTTCCAGGGGCGTTACAAATGGTGGATCGCGATCCCCGCAGGACTCGGCGTCTCGATCTTCTTTTTCATCGTTTTCGAAATCGGCTTCCAGGTTCCGTTGCTGAAGGGACCGGTCGAAGCCTGGTTCGGAATTTACTGACCCGCAAGGGTGCAGTGCTTGCGGGAGGAATGACATGGAAAATATCGGTCTTCTGATCGATGGCTTCGGCCACATCCTCAGCTGGAACCACATCCTGCTGATGATCGTCGGCGTGACGCTCGGCATCCTCGTCGGCGTGCTGCCGGGCCTCGGTGCGCCGAACGGCGTGTCGCTGCTTCTGCCGCTTACCTTTTCCATGGACCCGATCTCGGCGATCATCCTCTTGTCCTGCATGTATTGGGGCGCGCTTTTCGGCGGCTCGACGACGTCGATCCTCTTCAACATTCCGGGCGAGCCCTCCTCGGTCGCCACGACATTCGACGGCTATCCCATGGCGAAAGCCGGTCATGCGAGCCGGGCGCTCACGCTTGCCTTCGTTTCGGCCGGCCTCGGCGCGCTTGCGGGCGTCGTCATGATCACGCTGCTTTCGGGCTGGGTGGCGAACTTTGCGCTCAAATTCTCCTCGCCCGAATATTTCGCCGTCTATTTCCTCGCCTTTGCGAGCTTCATCTCCATGGGCGCGCAGTCACCCTTCAAGACGCTCGTCTCGATGATGCTCGGCTTCGCGCTCGCCTCGATCGGCATGGATACGATCTCGGGCAATCTGAGGCTCACCTTCGACATCCCCGAACTGATCAAGGGCGTGAGCTTCCTGATTGCCGTCATGGGACTCTTCGGCATCGGCGAACTTCTGCTGACGACGGAAGAGGGGCTGCGCTTCGAAGGCATCAAGGCGCGGGTGCGTCTCTCCGAGATCGGCAGGACGCTGATCGAGATCCCGCGTTACTGGCTGACGATCGCCCGCTCGACGATCATCGGCATCTGGATGGGGATCACGCCGGCCGGCCCGACCGCCGCCTCCTTCATGAGCTATGGCGTTGCCCGGCGTTCGGCACGCGACAAATCGATGTTCGGCAAGGGCGATCCGCGCGGCATCGTCGCGCCCGAGACGGCCGATCATTCCGCCGGCACATCGGCCCTGCTGCCGATGCTGGCGCTCGGCGTCCCGGGTTCCGCCACCGCCGCGGTGATGATGGGCGGGTTGATGATCTGGGGCCTGACGCCCGGCCCGATGCTCTTCACCGATCGCCCGGACTTCGTCTGGGGTCTGATCGCCTCCATGTATCTCGGCAATGTCGTCGCCGTCTTCCTCGTGATCGCGACGGTGCCGCTTTACGCCTCGATCCTGCGCGTGCCGTTCTCGATCATCGGACCGATCATCGTCGCGGTCATCTTCTCGGGGGCCTACCAGGTCGCGAACTCCGTCTCGGACATCTTCATGGTGATCGGCTTCGGTCTCCTGGGTTATATCTTCAAGAAGCTGGACTATCCGCTGGCGCCGCTGGTTCTCGCCATGGTGCTCGGCGACAAGGCGGAAGACGCCTTCCGCCAGTCGATGCTGATGTCGGGCGGCAGCCTCAACATCTTCTGGTCGAACGGCCTTGTCTCTGCCCTGATGGCCGTTGCCCTTGCGCTGCTTCTCTCCCCGCTCTTCTTCTGGCTGATCGGCACGTTGCGCAGGCGCAAGAACGAGGTTGCCGCTTCGAGCGGCGACGGCAATGCGGCGGCCTGACCGGCCGCCTCGTCCCGTACCCCTAGATCCAATTTCTTCAAGTCCCGAGGAGTCCGCCATGGCGCCGCGCAAATGGAACCGTGACAACTGGCCGATTGCGGCCGCGATGATCCAGTATCCCAACCTTTTGCCGGACGGCCGTTCGGTGCAGGACCAGCCGGTCGAGGAGTGGGCGGCGACGCTCGCCGACGTGGTGGATGCCGGCTTCACCGAACTGGATCCGACCGACAGCTGGATACGGCTGGCGGACCTTTCGGCGGAGCGTCTTGATCAGTTCGTGGGCCTGACACGGTCTCTCGGCCTCACGATACCGGCGATCTCCACCTCGCGGCGCAGCCTCATAGACCCGGAACATGGCGAGGAATACCTCGCTTACGGACACCGGGTCGTCGAGGCGGCTGCCGCCGTAGGCGCCGGCTCCGTGTCCTTCGGCTTCTTCGGCCCGCTGACGGAGGCGCAGAAGAAAGTCCTCTGGTTCTGGACGGTTGACGGCGTGAAGAACCCCGACGATGCGGGAACCTGGCAGTTGGCGGTTTCGCGTGTTCGCGAACTCGGCCGCCATGCCGAAGAACTCGGCATCGAAGTCTCGCTGGAGATGTACGAGGATACCTATCTGGGCACGGCCGACAGTTCCGTGCGCTTCGTTCAGGAGGTAGGCCTCGCCAATGTCGGCATCAATGCCGATCTCGGCAATCTCATCCGCCTGCACCGGCCCGTGGAACATTGGCAGGAAATGATGGCGAAGGTTGCGCCTTTTGCCAAATACTGGCACGTCAAGAACTACAACCGCACGGAAGATCCGGCATCCGGCGTCATCGTCACCCATCCGGCCCCGCTCGAATTCGGCCTCATCAACTATCGGGCGGCAATTCGCATGGCGCTGGCGCATGGCTTCGACAGTCCCTTCCTCTGCGAGCATTACGGCGGTGACGGCCTTTCCGTCAGCGCCGCCAATCGGGACTATCTGAGGCGCATCCTGCCTCGACAAGAAGGACATTGAAGGGGACATTGAAGCGATGACCACGATCTTTGACGCTCCGGAAGATTTCGCCACGACCGCACTCGCAGGTTTTGCAGCGATCTATCAGCGCAACGTCCGCCTGGTGAAGGGCGGCGTCGTGCGCTCGACCAAGGTGCCGAAGGGCAAGGTCGCCGTCGTGGTCGGCGGCGGCTCGGGACACTACCCGGCCTTCGCTGGCTATGTCGGACCGGGGCTCGCCGACGCGGCGGTCGCCGGCGATGTCTTTGCCTCGCCCTCGACGGCCGCGGTAGCCCGCGTCTGCCGCCATGCCGACCAGGGCGGCGGTGTATTGCTCGGCTTCGGCAACTATGCGGGCGACGTTCTGAACTTCGGGGTTGCGGCCGAACGGCTTCGCTCCGAAGGCATCGACGTGCGCATCCTGCCCGTGACCGATGACGTGGCGAGTGCGCCCGCGGAGACGTCGGCCAAGCGCCGCGGGATTGCCGGCGACCTCGTCGTCTTCAAGATCGCCGGCGCGGCAGCGGAAGCTGGCAAATCGCTCGACGAGGTCGAGCGGCTCGCGCGTCACGCCAATGAGCGGACGGTATCCTTCGGCGTCGCCTTCGGCGGCTGCACGCTTCCGGGCGCCACCGGTCCGCTTTTCACCGTGCCGAAGGGCCAGATGGCGCTCGGCCTCGGCATTCACGGGGAACCGGGCGTCAGCGAAGAGACGATCGCGACGGCGAGCGATCTCGCGAAGCTTCTAACCGGCAAGCTTCTTGCCGAGCGCCCCGCAGGCTCCAGGAAGGTGGCGGCGGTGCTGAACGGTCTCGGTTCGACCAAGTATGAAGAACTTTTCGTGCTTTGGACGGCGATCGCAAGACAGCTCAGCGATGCGGGCCTCGGAATCGTCGACCCCGAATGCGGCGAATTCGTCACCAGCCTCGACATGCAGGGCTGCTCGCTCACCCTTCTCTGGCTGGACGAAGAGTTGGAGGCCCTCTGGCGCGCGCCCACGGATGCGCCGGTGCTGCGAAAGGGTGTGATCATTGCCGCCGAACCCGCGACCGACGAGATCGTAGACGCCGACGGCCCGCAGTCTTTCGGCCCGGCAGCGGAAGCCTCGAAGGAAAGCGGCAAATGCATAGCCCGGCTGATCGGCAACATTGCCGAGGCGCTGAAGGACGCGGAGGAGGAACTCGGCCGCATCGACGCCTTTGCCGGCGACGGCGATCACGGCCAGGGGATGCGCCGCGGTTCGGCCGCCGCATTCGACGCAGCAAAGGCGGCGGCCGCGGCTGGGGCAGGGGCCGCAAGCGTGCTTGCTGCCGCGGGCGACGCCTGGGCGGACCGCGCCGGCGGCACCTCGGGCGCGATCTGGGGCCTGGCTCTGCGCTCCTGGAGCAATGCCTTCAGTGATGAGGATAAGGTGAGCGACGCGGCGATCGCGAAGGGCTCCCGCCTCGCACTCGACGGCGTCACGCGTCTCGGTCGCGCGCGCGTGGGCGACAAGACGCTGGTCGACGCGCTGGTGCCTTTCGTGGAGACGCTGGAAAGGGAATCCGCCGCCGGCAGGCCGCTTGTGGAAGCCTGGAACGCGGCGGCCAAGGCCGCTCAAGAGGCCGCCGATGCGACCTCCGCGCTGACCCCGAAACTCGGCCGCGCCCGGCCGCTGGCCGAAAAGAGCATCGGCCACCCGGATGCGGGTGCGGTTTCGCTGGCGCTGGTGGCTCGGGTCGCGGGTGCGTTTTTGAGGGAAGCTGCGGCCGCCTGATACGCTTGCGGCGGCGGATTTGCCCCTCTCCCCGGCTTGTCCCTTCTCCCCGTCGAAACGGGGAGAAGATCGCGGCAGCGGGATGAGGGCATCATACGCGCGGCGCCTAGCTATACCGCACAAGAAACTCCTCCGCCGTCAGTTCCCGGAAATCGTCCAGCGCATGGCGTAGCTTGGTGTGGTCCCAGTCCCACCAGGCGAGCTGATCCATGGCTTCGCCGACCCGGGCCGTGAAGCGATCCCGGATGAGTCTCGCAGGTACCCCGCCGACGATCGTGTACGGTGCGACGTCCTTGGAGACGACGGCGCCGGCGCCGATCACGGCTCCATTGCCGACACTCACGCCGGGCAGGATCGTCGCGCCATGGCCGATCCAGACGTCATGGCCGATCGTCACCCGGTTCTGCCGGCGCCAGGCGAAGAGATCGTGGTCGGGCTCCGCATCGTCCCAATACATCGGTGCGCGATAGGTGAAGTGATGCAGCGTCGCCCGCCAGGTGGGATGGTTGGTGGCGTTGATGCGCACGGCTGCGGCGATGTTGACAAATTTGCCGACCGTCGCGCACCAGATCGAACCATCCTGCATGATGTAGGAATAATCACCGAACTCCACCTCGTCGAGGCGCGAGCGTTCCCGGATTTCGGTGTAGCGGCCGAGCGTCGAGTTCACGACGCTCGCTGTCGGATGGATGGTGGGTTCGAGGTCGAGTTTCTGGCTCATGCGGCGTATTTCCTCGGCGAGAATTCCGATACGTCGATGATGCGGTCGGCGACCGCCTCGCGTACCTCCTCGTCATGAAAAATACCGATCAGGGCCGTGCCGGCCGCCTTCTTCCCGGCGATCATTTCCACCACCACTGCGCGGTTCTTCGCATCGAGCGAGGCCGTCGGTTCGTCGAGGAGCAGGATCTGATGGTCGGTGATGAAGCCGCGCGCGATATTGACCCGCTGCTGTTCGCCGCCGGAGAAGGTGGCCGGCGGCAGGGCCCAGAGTTCCCTCGGCAGGTTGAGCCTCGAAAGCAGTTCGGCCGCACGCTCCCGCGCTTCGGCCGCCGTCACACCGCGCGCCTGCAAGGGCTCGGCGACGATGTCGAGGGCGGAGACGCGCGGCACGACACGCAGAAACTGGCTAACATAGCCGAGCGTCGTGCGGCGCACTTCGAGCACAGTGCGCGGCTCGGCCGTTGCGAGGTTCACCAGGCGGCCGTCATGTTCCACCAGGATCTGGCCTTCGTCGACGCCGTAATTTCCGTAGAGCATCTTGAGGATCGAGCTCTTGCCGACGCCGGAGGGGCCGCCGAGCACGACGCATTCGCCGGCCTTCACCGAGAAGGAGACGTTCGCGACCACCGGCAGGCGCACGCCGTCGCGAAGGTGCATGGTGAAGCTTTTCGCGACTTCCGAGACAACGAGGGGAGTTGGCATGGTCTTTACTTTCCGTTGCGCATTGTCAATGCGTCACACCTGAAGAATCGAGGAAACGAGGAGTTGCGTGTAGGGCTCGCGCGGATCGTCGAGCACTCGGTCGGTCAGACCCTGTTCGATGACGGCGCCGTCCTTCATCACCATCATCCGGTGCGAAAGGAGGCGCGCCACGGCGAGGTCGTGGGTGACGATGACCGCCGCAAGGCCGAGGTCGTGGACGAGGCCGCGAACCAGATCTAGCAGGCGTGCCTGCACCGAGACGTCGAGGCCGCCGGTCGGCTCGTCCATAAAGACGAGGCGGGGCGAGGTGACCAGATTGCGGGCGATCTGCAGGCGCTGGCGCATGCCGCCGGAGAAGGCGCGCGGCTGATCGTCGATCCGGTCCTCTTCGATTTCCACGCGCCTCAGCCAGTCGCCTGCCGCCGCGCGGATATTTCCGTAGTGCCGGTCGCCGACCGCCATCAAGCGCTCGCCGACATTGGCACCGGCCGACACCGTCATCCTCAGCCCGTCTGCCGGGTTCTGATGCACGAAGCCCCAGTCGGTGCGCATCAGAAAGCGACGCTCGGCCTCGCTCATGCGCGCAAGATCCCGGTACTGGCCGTCGCGCATGTGATATTCGACGATGCCGGATGTCGGCATCAGCCGGGTCGAGAGGCAGGAGAGCAGCGTGGTCTTCCCCGAGCCGGATTCGCCGACGATGGCGAGCACCTCGCCCGGATAGAGCTCGAAGGAGACGTTGCGGCAGCCGATGCGACTTCCATAAAATTTCGAAACGTCACTGACTTTCAGAAGCGGCACGGCGCTCATACTGCAGCCTCCTGGCTTTCTTTCGCGGCGGGGGCGAGCATGGCACCGGCATGGCCGTGCGCCCGGCGATCCTCGCAATGGTCGGTGTCGGAGCAGACGAACATGCGCCCGCCCTTGTCGTCGAGCACGACCTCGTCGAGATAGACGTTCTCGGCGCCGCAAAGGGCGCAGGGCTTGTCGAATTTCTGGACCTCGAAGGGGTGATCCTCGAAATCGAGGCTGACGACCTCGGTATAGGGTGGCACCGCATAGATGCGCTTCTCCCGGCCGGCGCCGAAGAGCTGGAGGGCCTCCGACATATGCATCTTCGGATTGTCGAATTTCGGCGTCGGCGAGGGGTCCATCACGTAACGGTCCTCGACCTTCACAGGATAGGCGTAGGTCGTGGCGATATGGCCGTTGCGGGCGATGTCCTCGTAGAGCTTCACATGCATGAGCCCGTATTCCTCGAGCGCATGCATCTTGCGCGTCTCGGTTTCGCGCGGTTCGAGGAAGCGCAGCGGTTCCGGAATGGGCACCTGGTAGACGAGCGTCTGCCCCTCTCTCAGTTGCTCCTCGGGAATACGGTGCCGCGTCTGGATGATCGTCGCCTCCGTCGTCCTCGTGGTGACGGCGACATCGGCGACCTTCTGGAAGAAGGCGCGGATCGAAACGGCGTTCGTCGTGTCGTCGGCGCCCTGATCGATCACCTTGAGCACGTCGTCGGGCCCGAGGATGGAGGCGGTCACCTGCACGCCGCCGGTGCCCCAGCCATAGGGCATGGGCATTTCGCGGGAGGCGAAGGGCACCTGATAGCCCGGGATGGCGATCGCCTTCAGGATCGCGCGGCGGATCATCCGCTTCGTCTGCTCGTCCAGATAGGCGAAGTTGTAAGTTGCGAGGTCGTTCATTCGGCGGCCTCCTTCATGCCGTCCCTGCCGCCGGGCTGGGCGGCGTCGTGTTCCCGGCGCATGCGCCTGACCAGGTCGAGCTCGGCCTGGAAGTCGACGTAATGCGGCAGCTTCAGATGTTCGACGAAGCCGGTCGCCTGGACGTTGTCGGCATGCGAGATGACGAATTCCTGATCCTGGGCGGGGGCGACGATGTCCTCGTCGAATTCGTCGGTCCGGAGAGCCCGATCGACCAGCGACATCGACATCGCCTTGCGCTCGCTCTGGCCGAAGACGAGTCCGTAGCCGCGGGTGAATTGCGGCGGCTGCTTGGCCGAGCCTTTGAACTGGTTGACCATCTGGCATTCGGTAACGCGGATGACCCCAAGTGAAACGGCAAAGCCCAGCTCCGGCAGCTCCAGTTCGACCTCGACCTCGCCTATCCTGACCTCGCCGACGAAGGGATGCGTGCGGCCATAGCCGCGTTGCGTGGAGTAGGCGAGCGCCAGCAGGAATCCCTCGTCGCCACGGGCAAGCGCCTGCAGGCGGAGATCGCGCGCCATCGGAAATTCCATCGGCTCGCGCGTCAGGTCGCCCGCCACGTGAGCTTCCGGCATCTGGCCGTCGCCCTCGATCAGGCCTTCGCCGTCGAGAATGTCGGAGACGCGCATGACATGTTCGCCCGGCTCCTTGAGCGCCGGCTCATCGACCGGCTGTTCGCCGATGAGCGACGGGTCGAGAAGCCGGTGCGTATAGTCGAAGGTGGGGCCGAGCAGCTGGCCGCCGGGGAGGTCCTTGTAGGTGGCCGAGACGCGCCGTTCGACCTTCATTTTCGCGGTGTCGACCGGTTCGGAATAGCCGAAGCGCGGAAGGGTCGTGCGGTAGGCGCGCAGGATGAAGATCGCCTCGATCATGTCGCCGCGCGCCTGGCGCACGGCAAGCGCCGCAAGCGCACGGTCGTAAAGCGAGGCCTCGGCCATCACGCGGTCGACCGCGAGCCCGAGCTGCTCGACGACCTGTTCTATGGTGATCGCGGGCAGCGTCCGGTCGCCGCGCCGGCGGTCGGCCAGCAGCCGGTGAGCATTGGCAATGGCGGCTTCTCCGCCCTTGACGGCTACATACATGCGCTTACTCCCGCTCGAGTTTGGTGGTGCGCGGCAGGCAAAGCACTGCCTCGCGCGCCGTCAGGACGAGATCGATGCCGCGTGGAAAGATCGCCCGGTTGGCGGCCCAGAGGTCGAGGAACACGTCGGGCAGGCCCTTCGGTGCGATGACGATCCCGTTCTTGATTCCCGGTCCCCGGCCGATCAGCGGCTGCCCGCCCTCGAGCGCTTCCACCTCGACGACGAGCGTGGTGGAACGGTCGGGATATTCCTGCGTGCCGAGGGAGAACTGGTCGAAGCCCGGCACAGCCGCGTCCTTCTCGAAGAAGGCAAAGCGGGCTTCGTCCTTCGCCTCGGTGACGCCCGCGCCGGTGTGAAACGCGATCCACTTCGGCGCGGAGGATTTGGAGAGCGCCGGCGATAGCCAGACCGGCGTGTCGTGGTCGCAGAGCGTGAGCGCGACAGCTCCGCTTGCCTCTCCGAGTGGCGCCGGAGGGGCTGCAGCAGTGGAAAGCCGGCCGACGGTACCCGGGCGGGCGAAGCAGTCCATCAGGCTGCGGAACACGGACTGCGCCTCGAAGACAGGATCGGCGAAGGCGCCGCTATAGATTTGCGATTTGGCCTTCATCAATCCTCTCCGCGGACCATGGTGAAGAAGTCGACGCGGGTCGCAGCCGTTTCCTCGGCCTTGCGACGGTCTTCCGCATCAAGGCGAGCGGCCACCTGCTCGTGCAGCGCCTCGACGCTTGCGCGATGCGCAGCGCTCTGAAAAAGCGCGTCGAAGATCGCGGCAAAGCGGGCGCGTGCCTTGTCGGTGCCGAGCAGTTGCCCATGGCCGATCTCTCCGGTCGCAAGCCGCACGGTGGCGCGTGAAACGGTGGCCTCGCCGAGGTTGAAAGGATCGCCGCCGCCGCCGATCTTGCCGCGCACCATGACGAGCCCGGTTTCCGGACCGCGCACCGGCGCGACCTCCGGCTTGTCGTCGATCGCATCCCAGGCCATGGAAAGTTCGCCGAGCGTGGCGCGCGCCAGAAGCCGCATGCCTTCCCGGCGCTGAGCGATGCCTTCATCACTTGTCTTAGCTGCGTCCATCATCTCACTCCAAAATGTCTATTGATCTAGACAACTATACATCTTATACCTTTCCATAGCCTTCGCAAATGACAGGCTTGTGACATTTGCCAAGAAACCGGCGGCGAAGAAGTGGGGCGAAGAAGATGGTGGCGAAGGTCGTCGAACGGCAGATGGGTGTGGCGCTATGGCGGCAGATTGCCGACAGGATACGGCTGGCGATCAGCAACGGTGACTATGACGCGACCGGCATGGTGCCGCCGGAGACGGCCCTTGCAGCGGAATTCGGCGTCAATCGCCACACCGTGCGCAGCGCGCTGGCAGCACTCGCGGAAGAAGGTCTGGTGCGGGCGGTGCAGGGGCGCGGCACGATGATCGAGCGCAAGGATCGTGTGAGCTATCCGATCTCGCGGCGCACTCGCTTCTCGCAAGGTCTCGGCCGCCAGGTGAAGGAAATCGGAACCGAGCTCCGGGGGCATCGCCAAGTGTCGGCAAGCGGCGAAATCGCCGCTGCGCTTGGCGTTCCCCCGGGCACCCCTCTCATCGAGCTCAGCACCGTCAGCAGCGGCGACGGGCGGCCGCTTTCGACGGCGGTCAGCTACTACCCCGCCGAGCGCTTTGCGAGGATGGCGGAGGAATATGGGCGGCTCGGATCGGTCACCAAGGCCTTTGCCGTGCATGGGCTCGACGACTACGTCCGGGTCTCGACGGAGATCGTCGCGCGGCACGCGGACGCAGAGGAACTCTCGCTTCTGAAACTCTCGCCGGGGGCGATCGTCATGGAGACGCAATCGATCAATGCGGATCTCGGAGGCCGCCCGGTCGAATATTCGCGAACGCGCTTTGCCGCCGACCGGATGAAGCTCCGGATCGAGACTTGAACTCGGCCGGACGGCGCGGACTACACGTTTCGCCGCCTGCCTTCGATCAGATCCAGCACGGCGCGCGCGGCGTCGAGCACCTGGGTGCCGGGTCCGAAGACGGCGGCGACGCCGTTCTCCATCAGATAATCATAGTCCTGCCGGGGAATGACACCGCCGCAGACGACGATAATGTCCTCGCCGCCGCGCTTCTTCAGTGCCTCTGCGAGTTGCGGCATCAGCGTCCTGTGGCCGGCGGCAAGCGATGAAACGCCGATTACGGTGACCTCTTCGGCGAGCGCCAGATCGGCGGCTTCTTCCGGCGTCTGGAACAAGGGGCCTGCGACGACATCGAAGCCGATATCGCCGAAGGCGGATGCGATCACCTTGGCGCCGCGGTCGTGTCCGTCCTGGCCGAGCTTGGCTACCATGATCTTCGGCTTGTGGCCGAGCCGCTTCGTCGCTTCCCCGAGCCGTCCGGCGAGTACGCCGAGTTCCGGATCTCCTTCATAAGCCTTGCCGTAGATGTCGGTGACGACTTCCGGAATGGCGGTGTAATCGCCGAAAGCCTCCCGCATGGCATCGGTGATTTCGCCGACGGTGGCGCGCGCCCGGGCGGCCTCGACGGCGGCGGCGAGCAGATTGCCCTTGCCGCTGCGCGCCACGTCGGCCAGCGCGTCCAGCGCTTCCTTCATCTTCCGTGAGTCCCGCCGGCGCCTCGTCTCCTCGATCCGCTTGATCTGAGCCGCCCGAACTGCGGCATTGTCGATCTGGAGGATGTCGATCGGCTGCTCGTTCTCGAGCCGGTACCGGTTGACGCCGACGATGACCTCCTCGCCCCGGTCTACGGCCGCCTGGCGCCGGGTCGCGGCCTCTTCGATCAGCCGCTTCGGCAGGCCGGCATTGACGGCCTTCGTCATGCCGCCCAGCGCCTCCACTTCCTCGATCAGGGCCCAGGCCTTTTCGGCAAGCTCGTTCGTCAGGCTCTCGACGTAATAGGAGCCGGCAAGCGGGTCGACGACCTTCGTCACGCCGGTCTCGTGCTGCAGGATCAATTGCGTGTTGCGGGCGATGCGGGCGGAGAAATCCGTCGGAAGCGCCATCGCCTCGTCGAAGGAATTGGTGTGAAGCGATTGTGTGCCGCCGAGCACGGCCGACATCGCCTCGAAGGCGGTGCGGACGATGTTGTTATAGGGGTCCTGTTCCTGAAGCGACACGCCCGACGTCTGGCAATGAGTGCGCAGCATCAGGGAGGACGTCTTCTCGGGCTTGAACTCCTTCATGATCCGCGTCCAGAGGAGCCGTGCCGCGCGCAACTTCGCCGCCTCCATGAAGAAGTTCATGCCGATTGCGAAGAAGAAGGAGAGCCGGCCGGCGAAGTCGTCGACGTTGAGCCCCTTGGCGAGTGCCGCGCGTACATATTCGCGCCCGTCGGCAAGGGTGAAGGCGAGTTCCTGCACGAGCGTCGCGCCGGCCTCCTGCATGTGATAGCCGGAGATCGAGATCGAATTGAACTTCGGCATCTCCTTCGCCGTATATTCGATGATGTCGGCGACGATCCGCATCGAGGGTTCCGGCGGATAGATGTAGGTGTTGCGGACCATGAACTCCTTGAGGATGTCGTTCTGAATGGTCCCGGAGAGCTTGTCGCGGCTGACGCCCTGTTCCTCGCCGGCAACGATGAAGGAGGCGAGGATCGGGATCACCGCACCGTTCATGGTCATGGACACGGAAATCCTGTCGAGCGGGATGCCGTCGAACAGGATCTTCATGTCCTCCACCGAGTCGATCGCGACCCCGGCCTTGCCGACATCCCCTTCGACGCGCGGGTGGTCGCTGTCATAGCCGCGGTGCGTGGCGAGATCGAAGGCGACAGAGACGCCCTGCTGGCCGGCGGCGAGGTTCCTGCGATAGAAGGCGTTGGACGCCTCGGCCGTCGAGAAGCCGGCATATTGCCGGATCGTCCAGGGCCGCCCTGCATACATGGTGGCCCGCGGGCCGCGCACGAAGGGTTCGAAGCCGGGGAGCGCGTTCAGATGACCGATGCCGGAGATGTCGTCGTTCGTATAGAGCGGCTTGACGTCGATGCCCTCGGGCGTGTGCCAGACGAGGCTTTCGGGGGAGGCCTTGAGTTCTTTTTCGGCAAGGGCTTCCCAGTCCTTGATGGTCTTGTCGGTCATTGTTTCACTCCGAATAGCTTTGGCCGGGGCTTGGCCCTCATCGGTACCGATGAAACCGCAAGCCCCTCATCCGCCTGCCGGCACCTTCTCCCCGCAAGCGGGGCGAAGGAGACCCGCGGCGCAGTCTTAAATCCGCTCTCCCCGCGTGCGGGGAGAGGGCTAGGGTGAGGGGCAAAGCTGCCGCTCCTCACGGCGGCATCTCAGCGCCTCCTCAACGCTGCACCATCACTCGAACTCCATGATCAACTCGTCCACCGCGAGGCTCGCGCCGGCTTCGATCGCCACGCGCTTCACGATCGCACGCTTTTCCGCCCGCAGAATATTCTCCATCTTCATCGCCTCGACGACGGCAATCGCCTGTCCGGCCTCGACCGTGTCGCCGGGCTTGACGCTGATCGAGGTCACCACCCCGGGCATTGGGCAGAGCAGCATCTTGGACGTGTCGGGCGGAAGCTTCTTCGGCATCAGGCGGGCGAGCTCGGCGACGCGAGGGCTTCTGACCCTTGCGACGACGTCGATCCCTCGCCAACGCAACCTTATGCCCGGGCCGGCGAGCTCGACCTTTACGCTCATGGGCTGATTGTCGATGTTGAAAGCGGCGCGGGTGCGGCCGGGGGCCCAGTCGGTTGCGACGGAAACGGATGTCCCGTCGGCAAAGCGGACATAGGTGCCGTCGGCGGAAGCCTCGCATGTGATCTGAATGTCGTGCCCGTCGAGGCTCGCCACCCATTCATGGCCGACGATCCGGCGGTGGTTGCCGATGGTGCCGGAGATCCGGCTGGCGCGCTCCTGGAGCGTCTGGTTGACCGTAGCCGCGACGGCGGCGAGCTTGCGTGCCGAAGTCTCGTCCGGCGCCACCCCTTGAAACCCGTCCTTGAATTCCTCGGCGATATAGGCGGTGGTCAGCCGTCCCTCGCGGAAACGGTCCTGCTGCATCACGGCCGAGAGGAAGGGCAGGTTATGGCCGATCCCTTCGACTTCGAACGCGTCGAGTGCATCCGCCATCGCGCGCACGGCCGTCGGCCGGTCCGGTCCCCAGGTGCAGAGCTTGGCGATCATCGGATCGTAATACATCGAGATCTCGCCGCCCTCGCAGACGCCGGTGTCGTTGCGGATGACGGTACCGTCGGCCTGTACGCCTTCCTCCGGCGGACGATAGCGCGTCAGCCGGCCGATCGAGGGGAGGAAGTTGCGATAGGGGTCTTCGGCATAGAGCCGGCTTTCAATTGCCCAGCCGTCGAGCTTCACGTCTTTCTGGGTGAAAGCCAACTTCTCGCCGGCCGCGACGCGGATCATCTGCTCGACCAAATCGAGGCCGGTAACGAGTTCCGTCACGGGATGCTCGACCTGCAGCCGGGTGTTCATCTCGAGAAAGTAGAAGTTGCGGCCGGCGTCCACGATGAACTCTACCGTGCCGGCCGAGTGATAGCTGACGGCCTTTGCCAGCGCGACCGCCTGCTCGCCCATGGCGCGGCGTGTCTTCTCGTCGAGGAAGGGCGAGGGCGCCTCCTCGATGACCTTCTGGTTCCGCCGCTGGATCGAGCATTCGCGCTCACCGAGATAGACGATATTGCCATGTTTGTCGCCGAGCACCTGGATCTCGATGTGGCGGGGCTCGGTCACGAATTTCTCGATGAAGATGCGGTCGTCGCCGAAGGAGCTTTTCGCCTCGTTCTTCGACGACTGGAAACCCTCCCGTGCCTCGCGCTCGTTCCAGGCGATCCGCATGCCCTTGCCGCCGCCGCCGGCGGAAGCCTTGATCATCACCGGAAAGCCGATCTCAGCGGCGATGCGCGCGGCCTCGTCCGCATCCTCGATCAGCCCCATATGGCCGGGAACGGTGGAAACGCCCGCTTTCGCGGCGAGCTTCTTCGAGGTGATCTTGTCGCCCATCGCCTCGATCGCCCCGACCGGCGGACCGATGAAGGTCACGCCTTCCTTCTCCAGAGCCTCGGCGAAGGCGGCGTTTTCGGAGAGGAAGCCGTAGCCGGGGTGAACGGCATCGGCCCCGGTCCTGCGGATCGCCGCGAGGATATTCTCGATGACGATGTAGGACTGGCTGGAGGGGGAGGGGCCGATATAGACGGCCTCGTCCGCCATGCGTACATGCATTGCGTCGCGGTCGGCATCCGAATAGACGGCAGCTGTCGCTATGCCGAGCTTCTTCGCGGTCCGGATGACGCGGCAGGCGATTTCACCACGATTGGCGATGAGGATCTTCTTGAACATGTTTCCCATCGGGTTCTCCCGTCAAAGCGGGATGGTGTCGTGCTTGCGCCAGCGGGTCTCGACCTGCTTGTTGCGCAAGGAGGCGAAGGCGCGGGCGATGCGGCGGCGGGAGGAGTGCGGCATGATCACCTCGTCGATGAAGCCTCTCTCGGCGGCGACGAAGGGATTGGCGAAGCGCTCTTCGTATTCCTTCGTCCGGGCTGCGATCTTCTCGGGATCGCCGAGTTCGGAACGGTAGAGGATTTCGGTCGCGCCCTTGGCACCCATCACGGCGATCTCGGCCGTCGGCCAGGCGTAGTTCACGTCGGCGCCGATGTGCTTGGAGGCCATGACGTCATAGGCGCCGCCATAGGCCTTGCGCGTGATCAGCGTCACCATCGGCACGGTGGCCTGGCTATAGGCGAAGAGCAGCTTGGCGCCGTGCTTGATGACGCCGCCATATTCCTGGGCGGTGCCGGGCAGGAAGCCGGGCACGTCGACGAGCGTCAGAATCGGGATCGAGAAGGCGTCGCAGAAGCGGACGAAACGCGCCGCCTTGCGCGAGGAGTCGATGTCAAGGCAGCCGGCGAGAACCATCGGCTGGTTGGCGACGACGCCGACGGTCTGGCCTTCGATGCGGATGAACCCGGTGATGATGTTGCGGGCGAAGCTTGCCTGGAGTTCAAAGAAATCGCCCTCGTCGGCAATGGCGAGGATCAACTCCTTCATGTCGTATGGCTTGGCGGCACTGTCCGGGATCAGGCTGTCGAGCCGCATTTCGATACGTGAGGGATCGTCATGGAACGGCCGCACCGGCGGCTTCTCGCGGTTGTTCAGCGGCAGGAAATCGAAGAGCAGGCGGACATGCTCGAGCGCCTCGACATCGTTTTCATAGGCGCCGTCGGCGACCGAGGATTTCGTCGTGTGCGTGCGGGCGCCGCCGAGCTCTTCCGCGGTGACAATCTCATTGGTGACCGTCTTCACGACGTCGGGACCGGTCACGAACATGTAGGAACTGTCGCGGACCATGAAGATGAAGTCGGTCATCGCCGGCGAGTAGACCGCGCCGCCGGCGCAGGGACCCATGATCACCGAGATCTGCGGAATGACGCCCGACACCTCCGCATTGCGGCGGAAGACCTCGGCATAGCCGGCGAGCGACGCCACGCCCTCCTGGATGCGCGCGCCGCCGGAATCGTTGAGGCCGATCACCGGCGCACCGTTGCGCGCGGCCATGTCCATGATCTTGCAGATCTTTTGGGCATGGGTCTCGGAGAGGGAGCCGCCGAGGACCGTGAAGTCCTGGCTGAAGACATAGACCTGGCGGCCGTTGATGGTGCCCCAGCCGGTGACGACGCCGTCGCCGGGGATCTTCTGGCCAGCCATGCCGAAATCGACGCTGCGATGCGTCACATACATGTCGTATTCTTCGAAGGAGCCCTCGTCGAGAAGCACGTCGATGCGCTCGCGTGCCGTCAGCTTGCCCTTGCCGTGCTGCGCGGCCACGCGGCGTTCACCGCCGCCCGCCCTCGCTTCGGCCCGGCGGGCTTCCACCTGTTCAAGTACGGCGCGCATCGCTCTCCTCCATTTTTGCTGATTGTGCAGAGGCTTGCCTGCCTTCGCAATAGCGCCGAAGGCCTGATGGAAAAACCGCCGATGATGTGCAAATGTGGAACATATAAAATTGCGAAGCGCAAACTGCAAAGTTGCGAATACGAGTGCAAGGATGGCGATCGGGAAGCTCTATATCGGCCGCAAGGTCAGGGATCTCAGGGATGGCAAGCGACTGACGCAGGGGCAGTTCGCCGAGCGCATCGGAATTTCGACGAGCTATCTCAATCAGATCGAGAACAATCAGCGTCCCGTGTCCGCGGCGGTGCTGCTCGCACTGGCGGAGAAGTTCCAGATCGACATCGCCGAACTATCCTCGGGCGAAAGCGACCGATTGCTCTCGGCACTGTCGGAAGCTTTGAGCGACCCGCTCTTCGAAACCTATTCGCCGAGCCTGCAGGAGCTGAAGCTCGTCGCCCAGAATGCGCCGGGGCTCGCCCATGCGCTGATCTCCTGTCATCAGGCCTATCGGCGCAACAGCGAGCAGCTCGCCAGCATCGACGACACGATCGGCCGTGGTGCGTCCCTGGTGGAGACGACGCCCTATGAAGAGGTCCGCGACTTCTTCCATTTCGTCGACAACTATATTCATGAAATCGATACGCTCGCCGAGACGCTTGCGGGCGAGCTCGGCCTGGGCGATGGCGACAACCATGCGGCCCTCGCCGCCTATCTGGAGGCGCGCCACGGGATACGTGTCGTGCGCGGGGCAGCGGGTGACGAGGCGATCCGCCGTTTCGATCCCCGCGCCCGCCTACTCACGCTCAATCCTTACGCGCCGGCGGCGACACGCGACTTCCAGCTCGCATTGCAGATCGCACAGATGCACGCCCGCGAGGAGATCGACCGGGTGGCGGGAAGCGCCGGCTTCCGAACGGAGGAAGCCTATGAGATCTGCCGCATCGGTCTGCAGAACTATTTTGCGGGCGCCTTGATCCTCCCCTACCAGCCGTTCTCGAAAGCCGCACGCGACCTGCGCCACGATGTCGAGCTTCTTGCTGCCCGTTTCGGTGCCTCGCTGGAGCAGGTCTGCCACCGGCTTTCGACGCTGCAGCGGCCGGGGCAGAAGGGTATTCCGATCTTCTTCGCGCGGATCGACCGGGCCGGCAACATCACCAAGCGGCACAGTGCCGCCAAGCTGCAATTCGCCCGCTTCGGCGCAGCCTGCCCGCTCTGGAACGTGCATCAGGCCTTCGAGACACCGGGCCGCATCATCCGCCAGCTTGCCGAGACGCCGGACGGCGTGCGCTACCTCTGTCTCGCGACCCAGATCACCAAGGGCGGCGGCGGTTACCGGGCCGCGCATCCCCGCTATGCCTTGGCGCTGGGCTGCGAAATCTCCTACGCCGATGCCTTCGTTTATGCCGACGACATGGATCTCGGGAACCGCGCCGCCTACGATCCGATCGGCATTTCCTGCCGCATCTGCGAGCGCACCAGATGTGCGAGCCGTGCCGTGCCGCCGCTGAAGCGCAAGCTCATCGTCGATCATGACATGCGCGGCGCTCTGCCGTATCGTCTTAGCGAGACGTAGAGCTGCGCCTAGCGTCCTGTTCGTTTCTGAACAGATACTGTGTGCATTTGCGTCTGTGCCTGTGCGGGTTTTGCTGTAACTAAGCATTGCAGCAGCGATATGCGGGTCAGGGAGGACATGCATATGGATTTTCGCCTTTCCGAGGAACAGCAGGCCATCCGCACGATGGCGCTCGATTTTGCCCGGGACGAGATCGCGCCCCACGCAATCGACTGGGACCAGCAGAAGCATTTTCCGGTGGAGACTTTGCGCGCGGCGGCCGCGCTCGGAATGGCCGGCATCTATGTCCGCGACGACGTCGGCGGAACGGGACTTACCCGTCTCGACGCGGCAATGATCATCGAGGCGCTCGCGACCGGCTGCCCCGCAATCGCCTCCTTCGTTTCGATCCACAATATGTGCGCCGGCATGATCGATCGCTACGGCACGGACGCGCAGCGCCGGCGCCTGCTTCCGCCGCTTCTCACGATGGATGTTCTGGCGAGCTACTGTCTGACGGAGCCCGGCTCCGGCTCGGACGCGGCCGCGCTCAAGACAAAGGCGGTGCCCGAGGGTGACGCCTATCTGCTTACCGGCCAGAAACAGTTCATTTCCGGTGCCGGCGAGTCCGGCCTTTATATCGTCATGGCGCGCACGGGCGAGGAAGGGCCGAAGGGGATCTCAGCCTTTGTCGTCGAGAAGGACGCTCCTGGGCTCACCTTCGGCGCCAATGAGAAGAAGATGGGCTGGCATGCCCAGCCCACGCGGGCGGTGATGCTCGACAATGTTCGCGTTCCCGTCGAGAACCGGCTGGGTGCCGAGGGCGAGGGCTTCAGGATCGCCATGGCCGGTCTCGACGGCGGGAGGCTCAACATCGCCGCCGCCTCGCTCGGCGGCGCGCAATCCGCTTTTGACAAGGCGCTTGCCTATGTCCAGGAGCGCCGGGCCTTCGGGAAGGCGATCGGCGAATTCCAGGCGCTGCAGTTCCGCCTCGCCGATATGGCGACGGATCTGGAAATCGCTCGGACCTTCCTCTGGCGGGCGGCCTGCGCCCTCGATGCGGCGGACCCGGAGGCGCCGAAGCTCTGCGCGATGGCCAAACGTTTTGTCACAGATCGCTGCTTTGCTGTCGCCAATGACGCACTGCAATTGCATGGCGGCTACGGCTATCTCGCCGACTACGGCGTCGAGAAGATTGTCCGCGACCTGAGGGTGCACCAGATACTCGAAGGTACGAACGAGATCATGCGGCTGATCGTGTCGCGTGCGATCATGGGACGGAACTAGGAAGGATTTTCGATGGAGATGCAGACCACGCTTCCGGAGGTCATTGTCGAGCGCCAGGGCGCGATCGGCAGGCTGCGGCTCAACCGTCCGCGCGCACTGAACAGCCTCAATCGCAGGATGATCCGCGCGATCGCTGCGGCGCTGACCGAGTTCGAGCGCGACCCGGAGATTGCCGCAGTGCTTGTCACGGGCGAGGGCGAACGGGGCCTCTGCGCCGGCGGCGACATCCGGATGATCTACGAAAGCGGCCGCGAACGGCCTGAGGAGGGCGCGCAGTTCTGGCGCGAGGAGTTCGTCGTCAACAGCCGAATTTCAGCCTATTCCAAGCCCTATATCGCGATCATGGACGGGATCGTGATGGGCGGCGGCGTCGGCGTTTCCTCCCATGGCAGCCATCGGATCGTGACCGAGAGGACGCGCTTCGCCATGCCGGAAACGGGGATCGGCTATTTCACCGATGTCGGCGCGACCTGGCTCCTGCCGCGCGCGCCCGGCGAGTTCGGTACCTATCTCGGGCTGACGGGCCGCGATGTCGGTGCGGCGGCGGTCATCCATGCGCGGCTCGCCGACAGTTTCGTTCCCTCCGAGAGGATAGGCGAGCTCATCGCCTCGCTCTCTGCCTCGGCCACGGCCGATGACGTTTCGGCGGCGATCCGCGCCGTTTCGAGCGAACCCCCGGCATCGGCCCTGCTCGACCATCTGTCCGTCATCGACCGCTGCTTCGCCTTCGATGCCGTGGAGGAAATCCTCGCGGCACTGGAGAAGGACGCGTCGGATTTCGCGGGCGAGACGCTCGAACTCCTGAAGACCCGATCGGCGATCAGCCTCAAACTGACGCTGTCGCTCCTAAGGGCAGGGCGCTCCAGCGCAACGCTCAACGAATGCCTCGAGCGGGAATATGCCGCCACCCTCGCCATGCTTTCCAATCCGGATTTCTACGAGGGCGTCAGGGCCGCGGTGATCGACAAGGACAGGAATCCGAAATGGTCGGTCGGGCTGTCGGAAGCTACCCCCGAGATGCTCGCCCGCTTCGGGAGGAATGACGGCGCGCCGCTCTTCGCCGGAAAGGCATAAGGCGCGAGCAGTTCGCGACAGGTTCAGTTGAGGAGGAGAGGCAAGATGACGAAGATCGCCTTTATCGGGCTTGGCAACATGGGCGGACCTATGGCCGCCAATCTGGTGAAGGCGGGCCACGCGGTCGCCGGCTTCGATCTGTCGGAAGCTTCGCGCAATGCCGCCGCCAAGACGGGCGTTTCGGTCGCCGGCTCGATCGCGCAGGCCGTGCGTGAGATGGAATGCGTCATCACCATGTTGCCGGCGAGCGCGCATGTCCTTTATGTGTGGGACGAACTGCTCGGCTTCGTCGATCCCGGCACGCTTCTGATCGACAGCTCGACGATCGACGTCGAAAGCGCGCGCAAGGTTCACGGCCTTGCCGAAAGGGCTGGCTGCCCTTCGCTCGACGCGCCTGTTTCCGGCGGCACGGCGGGGGCGGCGGCCGCTACGCTGACCTTCATGGTCGGAGGGAGCGAGGGCGCCTTCTCGCGCGGCAAGCACCTGCTCGAAGCCATGGGCAAGAAGATCGTCCATTGCGGCGACGCCGGCGCCGGCCAGGCGGCGAAGATCTGCAACAATATGATCCTCGGCGTTTCCATGGCGGCGGTCTGCGAGGCCTTCGTGCTCGCCGAACGGCTCGGCCTCTCGCATCAGGCGCTCTTCGACGTGGCCTCTACCTCGTCGGGCCAGTGCTGGTCGCTGACGACCTATTGCCCGGTGCCCGGCCCGGTTCCGACCTCGCCTGCAAATGGTGGCTACAAGCCCGGTTTCGCCGCGAGCCTCATGCTCAAGGATCTGAAACTCTCGCAGCAGGCGGCCAGCGCCAGCGGTGCGGCGACGCCGATGGGGGCACAGGCGACACAGCTTTACAGCCTTTTCGAGAAGCTCGGTCACGGGGCAGAGGATTTCTCCGCGCTGATCCATCTGCTCAGGGGGAACGAGGAGGCGAAGGAGGGGTAGCTTGCCCCCTCTGGCCTGCCGGCATCCACCAATCCTCACATCTGCACGGTCATTCCGCCGTCGACGGTGAGCGTAATTCCGTTGACGAAGCTCGCGGCCGGCGAGGCGAGGAAGACGGCGGCGGGGGCGATCTCTTCCGGCCGCCCCCAGCGCTTCAGCGGAATGCGGACGTCGACGAAGGCTTTGAGCGCCGGATCGGCTGCGAGATGCGCATTGGTCTCGGTTGCAAACCAGCCGGGCGCGATCGCGTTGACGGTGAGATTGTCGGCGCCGAGTTCGACCGCGAGCGAGCGCGTCAGTGCGGCGAGCCCGCCCTTCGCCGCCGTATAGGCGGGATCGCCGGCCCGCGCCGCGAAGGCGGCGATCGAGGTCACGAAGATCAACCGACCGGCCGCGGAGCGCCTGAGATAGGGAAGGGCGGTCTTTGCCATGGCGTAGGCCGCGGTCAGGTCGGTGTTCAACAGAGCCGCAAATTCGTGCGGTTCCATCGCTTCCGTCCCGCGTCGGTCGCGTTCGCCCACCGCGTGGATGAGAATGTCGAGCCCGCCCGTCTTTTCGGCCGTGGCGGCGATGATCGCCGGAGCATCGCGGGTTATGTCGCCGGCCGCAATCCCGATCTCGATGCCGTCGCCTTGGAGCCGCTTGCGCGCCTCTTCCAGGCCTTGGCCGTTGCGGCCGTTGATCACCGTCCAGGCGCCGGCCCTGGCGAGCGCCTTCGCCATCTCGAGGCCGAGGCCGCGTCCGCCGCCGGTAACCAGAGCCGTCCTGCCGCTGAGATCGAACATGGCCTTCCTTCGCCCGTTCTTAGATCACGATGTTTTAAGGTCGGGTCGACCTAAAAACAGGACCGTGATCGGTTCCAAGAAGTTGAGACGCGGGATGCGGGTTGAAAACCGCATACACTTTTTTGCCTCGTCCCGCTCTAAGCCCCGTAGCTTCGAAGCGTCGCCGCCGACCCGTTCCGGAGGAGTCCATCCAGCGCCTTGATCAGCGCGGCGCGAAACGGAGCGCTCGCCGGAAGGTCCGTGCCGAAGACGTCCGTCATCGTCAGAAAGGCATCGACGATGCGATCCGGCTCGTCAATTCCCTGCGCAAGCCCGGCAATCCGGGCAGCATGCGGATCGCGCACGTCGATGGGACGCCCCGCCTCGTCCAGGCCGCGCGCATAGCGCATCCAGGCGGCGACCCCGAGCGCGAGCCGGTCATAGCCGGCCTCGGCGTGCAGCCGGTCCCTGATCGAGCCGAGGAGGCGCTGCGGCAGCTTCTGCGAGCCATCCATTGCGATCTGCCAGGTGCGGTGGCGAAGCGCCGGATTGCGAAAGCGCTGAAGGAGTTCGGCCCGATAGGCCGGAAGGTCGAAGCCGGGCAGTTCCGGAAGGGTGGGGCTCACCTCGTGGCGCATCAACCCTTCGACCAAAGCTTCCATGCCCGGAAGGGACATGGCATCCGCCACCGTCTCGGCACCGGCGAGATAGCCGAGATAGGCGAGTGTGGAATGGCTTCCGTTCAGAAGCCGGAGCTTCATGAACTCGAAGGCGGAGACGTCTTGGACGAAGAGCGCTCCCGCCTTTTCCCATGCCGGGCGGCCGAGCGGGAAATCCTCCTCGATCACCCATTGCCGGAAGGGTTCGGTCATGATCGGCCAGGCATCTTCGAGCCCCATTGCCGCTGCGACCGCACTCCGGTCACCGTCGGTGGTGGCCGGAACGATGCGGTCCACCATGGTCGAAGGCGACGCGACGTTGCGGATGACGGCGGCGAGGGCCGGATCGCGCAGTTCCGCGAACTGCGTGACGATACGCTTCAGGACATGGCCGTTCCCCGGAAGATTATCGCAGGAGAGCAGCGTGAAGGGGGCGATACCGGCGCTGACGCGACGCGAAATCGCCTCGACGATGAAGCCGATTGCCGATCGCGGCCGCGCGGGGTTTGCGAGATCGTGAACGATGTCCGGGTGGCCTTCGTCGAGCGTGCCGGTTGCCGGATTGTGGCAATAGCCCTTCTCGGTGATCGTCAGCGACACGATACGCGTGGCGGGGTCTGCCATGCGGCGAAGGACGGCTTCCGGGTCCTCCGGCGCGCAAAGGAGCTCGACGACACTGCCGATCACGCTGAGATCGGAGCCTTCGCCGTCCTGGACGGCGAGGGTGTAGAGCCCGTCCTGCGGTTGAAGCGCGTCGCGCGTTTCCGAGCTGCGCAGTGAGACGCCGCAGATGCCCCAGGACGGATTCTCGGAGAGCAGCGCATCGGTGTACGCCGCCTGGTGCGCGCGATGAAAGGCACCGATACCGAGGTGTACGATGCCGACGCTAACTGGAGCGAGGTCGTAATCGGGTCTTTTGACGGTGGGCGGCAGGCGGTCGATCGTCTTTCTCGAAAGCCGCATCAGAAGGCCCATCCGTTTCCGGTGCCTGCTTGTCCGGTGCCTGCGACCGGCATCGCGTTCGCGGGCTGCAATGTTGCGCCTCGCGCCGTCAATCGCGTGGCGATCACCTTCATGTAGTTGGGGTGTCTGGCATCCACGCGGCTTCCTCCCTGCGTCGTTCTGGCTGCAAAACTGGTATATCAGCCGCCGGAGGCGCGTCAACCGAGGTCACTTTGCTGCCTATCCGGGCATACGCTCGATCGTCGGCACGGCAAGGCTGCAGACCGGCGTGCCGCCGCTGCAGCGGTCACTCAAATGCCACAAAACTGGGGAGGCTCACGCAGGATCGAGCACGATCTTCGCCGCCCGCCCGGCGCAACCGCGCCGTTGTCTTCACCACAGCCCGAGAGGCTGTGCTTTCGGGACGGGCATCACCCTCAAGGACCTGCATGAGAAGGTTCGCCGCGACCAAAGCCGAAAAGCGAGGTTCACTGCGATGCATTCCATTCGAGACCATCTTCCTGTCTCCATCATCATAGCGAATTACAATTATGCGCGGTTCCTGAGCCGCGCGATCGACAGCGCCCTCGACCAGGACTACGCGCAGGTCGAGGTCATCGTCGTAGACGATGCGTCGACCGACGGGTCGGCGGAGGTGATCGCGTCCTACGGCGGACGGATCAAGGCCTGCCTGCGGGAGGAAAATGGCGGTCACGCAGCCGCTTTCAACACCGGCTTTGCGGCAAGTCGAGGGGCGATCGTTCTCTTCCTCGACGCCGACGACTATCTCTACCCGGCTGCCGTTTCCGAATTGCTTGCCCAATGGAGCGACGACACGGCCCAGATGCAGTTCCGGCTGCATCTGGTGGACGAGGATCTGCGCGTCAAGGACATCTTCCCGCCCCCGGAGGTCCCGTTCGACTCCGGTGACGTAACGCCGCAACTGGCGCGCCGCGCACGATATCAGACGACGGTCACCAGCGGACTGGCTTTTGCACGCTCGGCTCTCGATGTCATCATGCCGGTTCCGGAAGCCGAGTTCCGGCAGGGTGCAGACGGCTACCTTGTCACGCTCGCCCCGCTCTACGGGAAGGTGACGTCGCTCGAAGCCTGCCTCGGCGCCTACCGAATGCACGGCAGCAATCATTCTGTCTTCGCCGAAAAACTCGGGCAGAGGGCGCGCTGGCGGGTGGAGCATGATTTTCACCGACTGCATGCCCTCAACGAACAGGCGGCCGATGTCGGTCTATCGGTTTCGCCGAAAGCGAACCTGCGCGACCCGGTGCATCTGGAGGAGCGTCTTGCATCGCTCTGCGTGGACGGCGCACGCCATCCGGTGGCTGCGGATTCGAGGCTCGGCCTCGCCGCTCACGGTGCCGTCGCCAGCATGCAGATGAACGTCTCGCTGCGCCGTCGTGCCATGCTGGCAGCCTGGTTCGTCTCCGTCGGGCTGCTGCCGCGGCGCATGGCGCAGGCGGTCCTTTCATGGAAGCTCGTCGCTTCCTCGCGGCCGGCCTTCCTGACCCGGATTTCGAGAACCATTCGCCATGCGATGGGGTAGTTGCACTTGCACGCAGACGCGATCAGGGTTCACAAAGGAAAAGTAGACAGGCTGTCTGTTCGGCTGCGAAACCTGACCCATGTTTCCGCAGGTGACGGCGCCATGGCCCGTGCGTCCGATGGGACGCGCGTTACCGGGAGAAAGAGCATGCGCATCGAACCCGTCTTCCTGTTCGATCTGGACGGCACACTCGTCGACAGCGTCTACCAGCACGTGCTTGCCTGGAAGGAAGCCCTCGACGCGGAAGGGATCGACCTTTCGGTCTGGCGCATCCATCGCAAGATCGGCATGAGCGGCGGGCTCTTCACCGACCAGCTCCTGCGCGAGACGAATATGGAAATCAGCGGTGACAGGGTTGCGCGATTGCGTCAGCGCCACGCCGACGCCTACAGGCGGCAGGCAGACAGCATAAGACCGTTGCCCGGCGCGCGCGAGCTTCTAACGTGGCTCACCGATGCGAAGATCTCTTATGCGATCGCCACGAGCGGGCGGATGGAGACGGCCGCCGTCAATCTCGCCGCTCTCGGCGTCGATCCGGCGGTCGTGCCGGTCGTGACGCGAGACCTCGTCAAATATGCCAAGCCCGATCCGGATCTCTTTCTCGCCGCCGCCGAACAGCTCGGCGCCCCGATCGAGACGGCAGTGGTGGTCGGCGACAGTATCTGGGATATGCTGGCGGCGGTGCGCTGCCGTGCCCTGGCCATCGGCTTGCTGAGCGGAGGCTACGGACATGAGGAACTGCGGCAAGCCGGCGCCTACCGCATTTTCGACGACCCGGCCGATATGCTGCACCACATCGACGAGGTCGGCGGGCGGCGGTGAGCGGGAATGACCGCTCCGTTTCAGTGCTTCGTATCGTCGCTCAGGGCTTCTTCGTGATACCAGCAGCCATCGACGGCGGCGCACACGTCCGACGGTGCGAGGTCCAGTTTGCGCTGGGCTTCGGAACGCCGTTCCTCGGCCTTCCGTGACACAGCGGCCGGAAACTTCAGGATCGTCGCAGACTTGCCGTAAAGACTCGTGGCCATGCTCTGGTCTCCCGTGAGTTCTGGGGAGAAACATAGTGCAACCAGGCAGGATTTGCACATGATTTACGCGAATTGCCGAAATTTCGTTCAATTCCGTGCTGGAATTGCGAGCATTGTCCGGGGCATTCACGGATGCAACGGTCGCAAGTGCGATTTTTTAGGCAGCGGCGCCTGCCAAATAATTTTTGGGCAGAAATGTTCGGGCCGCGGACGCCGATAAGGATGAAAAGGAGAAGCGGCTCCAGGCACCTTTCCGCAAGTGAGGAGACCGCGGTATCGATTTGAATTGCTGCTTGTTTTCCTACCCAGGCCGGCCCCGAACCGCGTGAAAATGCCGGCCTTTGCGGGTCCCGCCGACGATCTTTTCCGGCTGCGTCCGCGGGGCGCGTCCGCGCCGATTCGCCCCGCCGCGGTGCCGCCGGCCGAAAAAAGTCTCTCTCCAGCGCCCAACTGGCACGCTTGATGCTTCATGGTATCCGATCCCTGGCGGTTGGGCGTTGTGTAGCGCTGAAGCTGTCAGGATTTGCTCAAACCATGCAGCACCACGTTAGAGAGATTCGCTAATGACCAAGTACAAGCTCGAGTACATCTGGCTCGATGGCTACACGCCCGTCCCAAATCTCCGCGGAAAGACGCAGATCAAGGAATTCGACGCGTTTCCGACGCTCGAACAGCTTCCGCTCTGGGGCTTCGACGGCAGCTCGACGCAGCAGGCCGAAGGGCGCAGCTCCGATTGCGTGCTGAAGCCGGTTGCGGTCTATCCCGACCCGGTCCGCACGAATGGCGCATTGGTCATGTGCGAGGTCATGATGCCGGACGGCAAGACGCCGCATCCGTCGAATACCCGTGCAACGGTCCTCGATGATGAAAGCGCCTGGTTCGGCTTCGAGCAGGAATATTTCTTCTACAAGAACGGCCGCCCGCTGGGCTTCCCGGAGCAGGGCTATCCGGCGCCGCAGGGCCCGTACTACACCGGCGTCGGCTACAAGAATGTCGGCGACATCGCGCGCCAGATCGTCGAAGAGCATCTCGACATCTGCCTGGCCGCGGGCATCAACCACGAAGGCATCAACGCCGAAGTGGCCAAGGGCCAATGGGAATTCCAGGTTTTCGGCAAGGGCTCCAAGAAGGCTGCCGATGAAGTCTGGCTGGCACGCTACCTTCTGCTGCGCCTGACGGAGAAATACGGCATCGACGTCGAGTTCCACTGCAAGCCGCTCGGCGACACGGACTGGAACGGCTCCGGCATGCACGCCAACTTCTCGACTGCCTATCTGCGCGAAGTCGGCGGCAAGGATTATTTCGAAGCGCTGATGGCCGCCTTCGAGAAGAACCTGCACGACCACATCAACGTCTACGGCCCGGACAACCACTTGCGCCTGACCGGCAAGCACGAGACGGCGCCGTGGGACAAGTTCAGCTACGGCGTGGCCGACCGCGGCGCCTCCATTCGCGTTCCGCACAGCTTCGTCAACAACGGCTACCGCGGCTATCTCGAAGATCGCCGCCCGAACTCCCAGGGCGACCCCTACCAGATCGCTTCGGTCATCCTGAAGACGATCGCGAGCGTGCCGACGGCGGTTGCCAAGGTCGCTTGATCTCTTGTTGGATGCCCGCGTGAGCTCAAAGCGCGCGGGACTGTAAAATCTTGGTGGCGCCGGCCAGTTTGCCGGCGCCATTTTTATTTGAAGATCTTCCCATTCCGGCGCCTTTTCACATTCCCTGCCAGTTCGTGACGGGGACCGTTGAACAGGCCGAAGGACGGCATCACAGCGCTGACGGATATCATCGGGACGGATTGGTCGCCCTGCACATTCACCATGAAATGGCAGTTCACCCGGGCAGGGCATGGGTCCGGTTCGAAGCGGCGAGCCGACCTGTCACACCTCGGCGCAACGGCCGGGAGGATCATTCGCGTCCGGTTGATGTTGAAGCCGTTCGGACGACGGTCGCAATGGGAGGGCAGTTCCCTGAAACAGGATCGCGTCGCCTGATGGCGACGCGATCCTGTTTCAGGCTGGGGACGCCGGGCAGGTCAGCCCCGGCGATTGCCCGGGAAGGCTGCGGGATCGATGCCGAGGGTGCGGAGATCCTGTGCTTTGGGGCGGCGATGGCCTTCGACGGCGGCGGCAGCAGCGGTTGCGGCGCCGAGTACGGCGAAGGCGCGGCCGATGAAGCCCATGCGGTTCTTGCTGGTCATCTCTTACTCGCTTTCGTTTTCTATTCGATGAGCAAAAGATGGGTCCGGCGGGGTTGTTTTGCAATGCACAAAACCTCAGCCCAGCCATGCAGCGAAAGCAGGCCCGCACGCGTCCAGCAATAGGGGCGGCAGCCGGATCGGGGCCTGCCAGATCGTCGGAAGCCGCTCAGTCTTCGCTGGCGGCGAGTTGTGCGAGCACTTCGCCGCGGCCGCGAGCCCTGAGGATCAGCGGCACGACCAGCGCGAGCGCGGCGATCACCAGGAGCACGGCCGCGATCGGCGACGTGAAGAGCACGGTGATGTCGCCCTGGCTGATCGAGAGCGCCCTGCGGAGCTGCTGTTCGGCGAGCGGCCCGAGGATCAGGCCGACGACCACCGGCGCGATCGGATAGCCGAAGACGCGCATGACGTAGCCCAGCAGGCCGAAGGCCAGCAGCATGCCGAGTTCGAAGACCGAGGGATTGGCGCCGATGGTGCCGAGCGTTGCGAAGAGCAGGATGCCCGCATAGAGCCACGGCTTCGGGATCGTCAACAGCCTCACCCAGAGGCCGATCAGCGGCAGGTTGAGGACAAGCAGCATGAAATTGGCGATGAGGAGGCTGGCGATCAGACCCCAGACCAGCTGCGGATTGGTGGCGAAGAGCAGCGGCCCCGGCTGCAGCCCGTATTGCTGGAAGCCGGCGAGCATGATCGCGGCCGTCGCCGTGGTCGGCAGGCCGAGCGTGAGGAGCGGCACCAGCGTGCCTGCAGCGGATGCGTTGTTGGCGGCTTCCGGGCCAGCCACGCCTTCGATGGCGCCGTTGCCGAATTCCTCCGGATGTTTGGTCAGGCGCTTCTCCGCCGCATAGGAGAGGAAAGTGCCGATCTCGGCGCCCCCGGCCGGCATGGCGCCGATGGGAAAGCCGATGAAGGTGCCGCGCAGCCACGGCTTCCAGGAGCGCGCCCAATCCGTGGCGCTCATCCAGACCGAGCCCTTGACCGCTTCCACCTTGTCCGGGCCGCGGTCGCCTTGCGCGGCGATGAACAGCGTCTCGCCGATCGCGAACATGGCGACGGCGAGAGTCGTCACCTCGATGCCGTCGAGGAGGTCGGGCACGCCGAAAGAAAGGCGCGCCTGGCCGGTCAGCTGGTCGATGCCGATGCAGGCAAGGGTCAGGCCGACGAAGAGCGAGGTGAGCCCCCGCAGCGTCGAGTCGCCGAAGGCGGAGGAGACGGTGACGAAGGCGAGCACCATCAGCGCGAAATATTCGCGCGGGCCGAAGACGAGCGCCAGCTTGACGATATAGGGCGCAATGAAGGCCAGTCCGAGCGTGGCGATGAGGCCGGCGACAAAGGAGCCGATGGCTGCCGTGGCAAGCGCCGGACCGCCGCGGCCGGCACGCGCCATCTTGTTCCCCTCGAGGGCGGTGACGATCGAGGCGCTCTCGCCGGGCGTGTTGAGAAGGATCGACGTCGTCGAACCCCCATACATGCCGCCATAATATATGCCGGCGAACATGATGAGCGACCCGGCCGGATCGAGCTGATAGGTGACCGGCAGGAGCAGTGCGACGGTCAATGCGGGACCGATGCCGGGCAGCACGCCGACGGCGGTGCCGAGCGTTACGCCGATGAGTGCGTAGAGAAGGTTCATCGGCTGGGCAGCGACCAGCAGCCCCTGCAGCAGGAAATCGAAAGTACCCATGGTCGTCGGCCTTCTTTAGATCACGGTGATTCCAGGATCGAACCTGAAATCATGAACGTGATCGATCTGATAGGTTAAGAGCGGGATGCGGGCGAAAGACCGCACACACTTTTCCTGATCCCGCTCTAGAAGAACAGGCGTTCCAGCGGCCCTGCGGGCAGCGACAATTGCAGCAGCTTGGCGAAGACAGCCCAGACGATGAAACTGAACACGACGCCGACCGGCACGGTCAGCCACAATTTGCGTTTGCCGAAGCCGCGGGCCGTGAGGGCGAAGAGAATGCCGGTCGCGATCGAGAAGCCGAGCGTGTTCAAGAGCAGCATCTGCGCTGCAAGTCCGGCGACGATCCAGACAACCGGACCCGCCTGCTGGTGCTCGCGTTCGGGAAAGTCGCCCCGCCAGGCTTCGACCGCCGTCCAGACCGCAAGCGCGATGAGACAGCAGGCGATCGCGTAGGGCACGGTCATCGGCCCGACTTGCGAGTAGCCGGCAAGGCCGCTCAGGCGAGACACGTCCCAGAAGATCACACCGGCGATTGCTGCCAGAACGGCGGCGATGACCAGCGCCGCCCGGTCGGGGCGGCGCGTTTCGACGGAAGGGTTGTTCCCCTTGTTCATTTGACCAGCCCGATGTCCTTCAGGACGGTTTCCGTGGCGGAAATGTCCTTGGCGAGCTGCTCGTCGAAGGCGGCGCCAGCGAGATAGGTGTCCTGCCAGCCTTTGGTCTTCAGTACTTCCTGCCAGCCTGCGGATTTGGCAAGCTTCTCGATGTCGGCGGAGACTGCCGCCTTCTGTTCTTCCGTGAGGCCCGGGGCAGCGGCGACCATGCGCCAGTTTTCGACCACGACGTCAACGCCGGATTCCTTCAGCGTCGGCGCGTCGATACCCTCGAGGCGTTCGGCGCTGGAGACGGCGAGCAGACGGAGCGTTCCGGCCTTCACCTGGGACTCGAATTCACCGTAACCGGAAATGCCGGCGGTTACCTGGCTGCCGAGGATCGCGGCAAGCGCCTCGCCGCCGCCGGAATAGGCGATGTAGTTGATCTTGGTCGGATCGACACCAGCGGCCTTGGCAATCAGGCCTACCGCGATATGGTCGGTACCGCCGGCCGAGCCGCCTGCCCAGGAAACCGCGCCCGGATCCTTCTTCAGCGCCTCGACGAGATCTTTCATCGTCTGGATCTCGGAGGCGGCGGGAACGACGATCGCTTCGTATTCCCCCGTAAGCCGCGCGATCGGCGTCACGTCCTTGAGGGTGACCGGCGAGTTGTTGGTGAGGATGGCGCCAACCATGACGTAACCGCCGACGAGGAGCGCGTTCGGGTTGCCCTTCTGCTGGCTTGCGAACTGGGCAAGGCCGATCGTGCCGCCGGCGCCCGGAACGTTCTGGACCTGCACGTTGCCGGAAATGCCCTCCTGCTGCAGGACGGTCTGCATCGAACGGGCGGTCTGGTCCCAGCCGCCGCCGGGATTGGCCGGCGCGATGATCGTGTAGTCGGCGGCATAGGCCGGCAGAGCAATTGCGCCGGCGAGAATGGATGCGAGGAAGAAGTGTTTCAAGGTCGGTCCTCCGTGAGGCGCGCTTCGTCACGCGCACATTGATTATCGTTCGCGAAGGGGAGAAGCGGCTGGTCGACATCGACGGCGACCTTAGACCGGACTGGTGAATCCTCCCGATACGCTGCCGGCGGTCCGCCTCCACGGTTCGCCGGCGACCTTAAGCAACATAGAAAGCTGACATTAACCTGACATCAAGTCCGTTTCGCGTAAATGACTTGTTTGCCTGCTTATTATTCACTGCAGGCGCAGCATCTCGTTCCAGCGGGCAATCAGCCGCGCCCGCTTGACCTGGTCGAGATAGACCATCAGCCCGGGACTGACCGGTACGGGTTTCAACTGACCTCCGAGCATTTCCCGCATGGTGTTCGCGGTGTTCTCGCCGGCGACTTCGGGGCTGACCGCCGGGATCTGCAGCTCCCGCGCCATGATCGTCTGGCCCTCCTTCGACATGAAGAATTCGAGATAGCGGCGGCCAAGTTCGGGGGCGGCTGCGGCCTGCGGCACCAGCCCGATGCGCGACATGACGACCGTATAGTCCTTCGGCAGCACGATGCCGACATCGGGATGCCGCGATGCCCAGTCGGCCGCATAGGAGCCGAGGATGTTGTAGCCGAGCACGAAGCGCCCGTCCGAAATCCTCTCCAGGATCGCCTGACTGGTCGAATAGAGCTTCACTCCGGCCGACCCCATGGTGCGGATCACCGTCCAGATGTCGCCGAACTGCTCCTGGTCGCGCGACATGAAGAGGAAGCCGACGCCGGAGCGTTCGATGTCGTAGGTGCCGATGCGGCCGAAGACGGCGTTTCCTTTCCGCTTGAGGTAATCGACGAATTCGGCGCGCGTCGCCGGCGGCTGCTCGTGCCGAAAGCTCGGCTTGTGGTAGACGAAGACGGCCGGCTCGAAGGTGAGAGCGTAAGCCGTGTTGCGCCAGTTTGCCCAGGCAGGCCAGCGTCCGCTCATAGGCAGGTCGCTGCGTTGCGCATAACCGTCATTGCTGAGCTTGACCTGCAGGTCCATGGCGGAGGAAAAGGCGAAATCGGCGGTCTTCTCGCCGGCATCGGTCTCCTTGACGATCCTGTCGTAGATCTCGCCGGTCAGCATGTCCTCGTAGCGGACCGCGACATCGGGATTGGCCTTCTGGAAGCCGTCGATCATCGGTCTCGCCAGGGGTTCGTCGAGCGAGGAATAGACGGTTAGGACCGGTGCGGCGCCGTCACCGGAGAGAGCCGGGAAGAACGTCGGCGCGGCCTTGGCGACCGCGGCCGACAGGATCAAAAAAGCGAGAGAAATCAAGAACCGCATGAATTCACAATGCCTGAGAGCGCTGCCGTTCACAAGCAAGCTCGCGAGCGATAGAGTGATCCCGGGGAGAGGCGATATTGCGTATCTTGCTGGTTGAGGACAATCGGGCCCTGGCGGAGGGCCTTTCGACGCTTCTGCGGGGCAGCGGCTATGCCGTCGACTTCGTGAGCGACGGCGCATCCGCGCATGCGGTTGCCGCGGCCGAGAGCTTCGATCTGGTGATCCTCGATTTGAACCTGCCGGAGATGGATGGCCTGGACGTGCTGCGTGCCATGCGGGCACGGCAGAACCGCGCGGCGGTTCTCATCCTGACGGCGCGCGGTACGCCGGAGGAGAGGATCAAGGGACTCGACCTCGGCGCCGACGATTACCTGATCAAGCCTTTCGATATCGGCGAGTTCGAGGCGCGCGTGCGCGTCCTCCTGCGCCGGCAGGCGGGGTTGCGGGCCTCCGTCGTCAGCTATGGCAATGTCTCGCTCGATCTCACCTCGCGCAGTTTCTCCTCGGCAGGCATGCCGATCGAGATTCCGGCGCGCGAGCTCGGTCTTCTCGAGCTTCTGTTCATGCGCGCCGGTAAGGTCGTCGCCAAGGACGCCATCGTGCAATCGCTGACGGGCCTGGACGACGATCTGAGCCCCAATGCGATCGAGCAATATGTGAGCCGGCTGCGCAAGCGGCTGGCGCCCTTCGGGCTGACCGTACGGACCGCCCGCGGCATCGGCTATTATCTCGACAAGACGGCCGGTCCCGAATGACAGCCGCCCCCGGAAAGGTCGTCTATTCGCTGCGGCGCAGGCTGCTCGGCTGGCTGCTGATCTCGACAGCCGTGATCGGCGTCGTCGCGCTGGCGGATACCTACCGGGAAGCCGTCAAGACGGCAAATGCCGTCTCGGACCGGGTGCTTGCCGGATCGGCGCTGGCGATCGCCGAGCGCGTGGTCGTCGCCGAAGACGGCTCGTTACAGGTCGACATCCCCTATGTTGCGCTCGAGATGCTGACATCGGCGGCGCAGGACCGGGTCTTTTACCGGGTGGACGGCCCGCCCGGCGAGTTCATCACCGGTTATCAGACCCTGCCTTCGCTTTCCGAAAGCACCGGTCAATCGACGAGCTTCGCAGATGCCGTCTTTCGCGGCGAACCTATCCGCGTCGCGGCACTCAGACGCTCCGCCTCGACCGGGGTCAATTCCGTTCCCTTCGTCGTCACCGTCGCGGAGACGACGATCGCCCGGCGCCAGCTCGCGCAGACCATCATCATCCGCTCGGCCCTGCGCCTCGGACTGATGATCGCCGGGGCGGCGATGATCGTCTGGGTCGCCGTCACCTTTTCCCTGAGGCCGCTCTATCGGCTTGGCGATGCGATCGCCGAGCGCAGCCCCGACGATCTGCATCCGATCCGCGAGCAGGTGCCGAACGAAGTCCAGGGGCTCGTCGATACCGTGAACTCTTTCATGGTCCGCCTGCAATCGGCCCTCGATGCCCTGCGGCACTTCACCGGCAATGCCAGCCATCAGCTCAGAACCCCCCTTGCTATCATCCGCACGCAGCTTGCGCTTGCGCAGCGGGCGACGACGATCGAGGAAACCCGGGCGGCGGCGATGAAGGCGGACGAGGCCGTCGCCAATGCCGAGCGCATTCTCGCGCAGCTGCTGCTGATGGCCAAGATCGATGCCGCGGGCCGAGACGAGGCGCGGGGACTGGAGCGGGTCGAACTCGTCGGGCTTGCCCGCGCCGTCACGGCGGACCACGTACCGGCGGCGGGCGAAGCCGGCATCGATCTCGGCTTTGCCGGCGAGGGCGAGCACTGGATCCGCGCCGAGCCCCTGCTTATCGGCGAACTCCTGAAGAACCTGATCGGCAACGCGTTGCTTTATGCCGGCCGCGGGGCGGAGGTGACCGTGCGCGTCGGGAGCGGGGACCACGCGGTCCTGCTGGAAGTGGAGGACAATGGCCCGGGCATTCCGGCGGAGCTGCGCGAGGCGGCGCTCAAGCGTTTCCGGCGCGGCGGCGAGGAAGCCCCCGGTACCGGACTGGGCCTCCCGATCGTCGAGGAAATCGTCGGGCTTTACGGCGGGACCATGCGGCTGGACGAGGGTGACGCCGGTCGAGGGTTGAAGGTGGTGGCGGGTTTTCCGGCGGGGTGAGGCTGATTACAGGCGGCCGCGAAGGCGCCCACGGGCTACCCCCTCTGCCCGGCAGGGCAGAGGGGGTAGCCCGTTGCATAAACGCGAAAGAAAAAGACCCGCCCGAGGAGAAAGCCTCAGGCAGGCCGTGTCTTGATTAGCTCCGACGTCCGGTCAGAACGGCGAATCGGGGAAATAGAAGTCCTTGGCGTTTTCCTTGGTCACCAGCGTCGCGTCGATCGTGTAGGTGCCGCGAACCGGGACCTGGCCGTAGAAGTTGGCAACGGTCATTTCGAGTGCCGTGCCGACCATTGCCGGCGGGTAGAGCACGTCGACCGGGATCATCTTGTCGCCGTCCATGACCCGCTTGATCATGTCCTTCGAACCGGCTCCGGCGACCACATACTGGATGTCGGTGCGCTTGGCCTGATCGATCGCCTGCAGCACCCCGACGGCCATGTCGTCATCCTGACACCAAACGACGTCGATCTGCGGATACTTGGTCAGGTAGTCCTGCATGACCTTGAAGGCGTCGTCGCGATTCCAGTTGCCGTACTGGCGGTCCAGGATTTCGACCTTGGAGCCGGCGATGCCCTTGTCGAAGCCGTCCTGACGCTGCTGGTCGATCGGGATCGGCAGGCCGCGAATGACGACCACCTTGGCTTCCGGCGTCGTGGCCTTGATGTATTCGCCGGCGACCTGGCCGAGTGCCGGGTTGTTGCCGGCGACATAGAGGTCACGCACGCTGTTGTCGTTGGTCGAGGGCGCGCGGTCCACCAGCGCCACGAAGGTGCCCTTGCCCTTGATTTCCTTGATCGCATTGACCAGCGGATCGGGGTCGGTCGGCAGGATCACGAGGGCGTCGATCCCCTGGGTTTCGAGGTCCTGCACGGCGTTGGCCTGGCTCGCCGGATCCGGCGAGGTCTTGACGATGACGTTGAGGCCCGGATGCTGCTCCATGAGCAGCTTGGCAACGCGCTCGGCGTGGAACACGACGCCGGCGGTCCAGCCATGGTCGGCCGCCGGGATCGACACGCCGATCGTGACGTTCTTGTCTTGTGCATGGGCTGCACCCGTCAGTGCCATCATCGTGACGGCGGCAATGCCCATTAATCCCTTTCGCATGCTTCTTCCTCCCAATGATTCTAGGTCTTGGTTGATGTGGCCGGATCGCGCTCGATCCGGCTTGGTCACGATTTGCGTACCAGCGAGCGCTGGACGAGCATCGCGATGATGATGATCGCACCCTGCATCGCGCCGATCAGGTATTCGCTGATGAAGTTCGACAGGAGCATGATGTTTCCGACCAATTCGAGAATGAAGGCACCGCAGATCGTGCCCCAGACGCGGCCGGCGCCGCCCTTGAGCGCCGTTCCGCCGACGACGACGGCGGTGATGGCCTGCAGTTCCCAGAGGATGCCGGTCGTGGCCGAGGTGGAGCCGAGGCGCGGCACGTAGAGCAGCACGGCGACGGCGACGCAGAGACCCTGGATGACGAAGGCGATGGTGCGCACGCGATTGACGGCGATGCCGGAATAGCGAGCCACGTCGCTGTTGGAGCCGACCGCGACCACGTGCCGGCCGTAACGTGTGCGATAAAGGATGAAGGCGGCGACGGCAGTGACCGCGAGGATGATCGCGATCGGCACCGGCATGCCGAAGATGCTGCCGAAATAGGCCGGGCGATAGAGCTCCTGTATTTCCGGCTCGCGCAGGGTGATCGCGCCGCCTTGCGAAAGCCAGGTGGTAAGGCCGCGATAGATGCCCATCGTGCCGAGCGTCGCGATGAAGGGCTCGATCCTGCCGACCGTGGTGATCAGCCCGTTGGCGAGGCCGCAGGCGCTACCGGCGACGACCGCAAAGAGAACCGCGGCCGTGAGCATCAGTGCCGGATCGGCAATCACGCCGGAATTCATGAACAGGATCATCAGGCTCGCCACGAAGGCGACCATCGAGCCGACGGAAAGGTCGAGGTCGCCCGCGGAAATGACGAAGGTGGCGCCAACAGCGATGATGGCGATGAAGGCGCTGCGGGTGGCAACGTTGGCGAGGTTGTTGAGACTGATGAAGTTGGGGTTGACCATGGCACCGACGATCAACAGCAGTGCAAGGGCGGCAAACGGCGCCACGGCCCTGAGATCGACGTCCCGCCACGTCCGGCGGTGCGTTGTGCTTTGGATGCTTTCCTCGTTCACGCTCATGTCCAGATCAACCTCTCCCGCCCCCGAGCCGGGGGAAATCCTTTTCCTGTGCCTGCCTTCGCCGCGCGTCCAAGCGGTCAGGCGGCAGCCATTTTCTTCAGTCCGGCTGCGTAGCGCATGATCTCCTGCTCGGAGATCTCGTCTCCTTCGAGCATGCCGACGATGCGTCCCTCGCGCATCACCGCGACCCTGGTGCAAAGCCCGATGACCTCGGGCATTTCCGAAGAGACGACGATGATCGAGCGGCCGTCGCGCGCGAGCGCCGAGATGAAATGATAGATCTGCTGCTTGGTGCCGACGTCGATGCCGCGTGTCGGCTCGTCGATGATGATGATGTCCGGTTCCGTTTCCATCACCTTGGCGAGCAGCAGCTTCTGCTGATTGCCGCCGGACATGCGCCTGGCGACGACATTGCCGTCGCGCACGCGGATGTCGAAGCGGCGGCGGGCCCTTTCGAGCGCAGCCGCCTCGCTTGCCGGGCTGAGATAGCCGATGCGGGCATGCCGGCCGAGCGACTGCAAGGTCAGGTTCGTCGTCATGCCGGAGTTGAGCAACAGGCCTTTCGCCTTGCGGTCCTTGGTCATGTAGGCAAGACCGCGCCGGTTGGCCGCGTGCACGTCGCCTGAAGGCGCGGTCTCTCCACGGATCGTCACCTCGCCCGACAGGCGGGGCCTGAGGCCGGCGACCGCTTCCATGAGTTCGGTGCGGCCGGAGCCGATCATGCCCGAAAAGCCCAGTATTTCGCCTTTGCGCACCTCGAAGCTGGCGTCCTTCACATAGTCGGTCGAGACGGCGTCGACTCGCAGCACGACCTCTTCGTCGACGTTCGGCTCATTCTTGGCGGGATAGAGACTCGACATTTCGCGGCCGACCATGAGCTGCGCAATCGACTCGCCGTCGAGCATCGATGTCGCGGCGGTCTTCACCCACTGCCCGTCGCGCAGCACCGTCACCCGGTCGGTCAGTTCGATGACTTCGTCGAGCTTGTGCGACACGAAGACGAAGCTCGTGCCTCTATCGCGCAGCTTGCGCACCTGCCGGAAAAGGAAGTTGGTCTCCTCGCGGGAGAGAACGGCCGTCGGTTCGTCCATGAAGACGATCCGCGCGTCGCGGCTGATGGCCTTGGCGATCTCGACCATCTGTTTTTCGGCGATTGAAAGACTGCCGATCAGCGCGTTGGCGTCTACGTGGCAGCCGAGCAGATCGAGAACCCGGCGCGCCTCCGCGCGCATATACTTTCGGTCGAGCACGCCGAAACGGGTCACCTCGCGACCGAGAAACAGGCTTTCGGCAACAGTCAGATGTTCGGCGAGATTGAATTCCTGATGAATGATGACGATGCCCAGCGCTTCGGCCGCGCCGTTTGCGGGAAGCGTTACCGGCTGGCCATCGAGCAGGACCTCGCCCGAAGACGGCTGCTCGAACCCTGAAAGAATCTTGACGAGGGTCGACTTGCCGGCGCCGTTCTCGCCCATCAGGGCATGGATCTCGCCGGCGCGAAGCTCGAAATTGACACTGAAGAGCACCTGCACGCCGCTGAATGACTTGCTGATCCGCCGCGCCTCCAGCACGACGCGCGCGGCGTCTACCGTCTCCGGATTCATCGATTTCCCCCATTGCGGCTCCCGACCGCCCATGGACGTTATGTAAACCTTTACACTACCGATGTAAAGGTTTACATAACGGCATGCACAGGAATTTGCCGGACCGCCTTTGACGTTGCCCGCGGTGTGTGTAGTGTCCCGCCGTGTACAGCGCCGCGCGTTCTTGTCAGACACGCAAAGTCCGCCGTAGCAGATTGATTAGCTGCTTGTTTTTATCTCTAAATCGGGATTTAGGGAAACACGCAGTAGGGAGACGCAAGGCAGAGCGCAGTGTCGGATTCCACGCCCGCAACCATCGAAGACGTCGCCAGGATCGCTGAAGTTTCGATCGCGACGGTATCGCGGGCAATCCACAACCCGGAGAAGGTCGCCAAATCCACGCGGCTGAAGGTCAACCAGGCGATCGCGATCACCGGTTATACGACCAATGCCATGGCTCGCAGCCTGCGCCTCGGCCGCTCGAACATGATCCTGGTCGTCGCCCCGGATATCGGCGATCCGAACTTTTCGAGCATCCTGGTCGGCCTGGAAAACGAGGCACGGTCGCACGGATACGGCGTGCTGATCGGCCATACCCAGAACGACGCCCAGCGCGCGGTCGAATATCTGAAGTTTCTCAACTCCAACCAGGCGGCGGGTCTGATCCTCTTTACCGGCATCCTGCCCTTCGGCCACGAGACGATAGCGGCGCGGCTGCCGCCGAGCGTCGGCATATTCGAGCCCGTCTTCAACGGCGGCATACCCTATGTGGGTGTCGACGATGTCGAGGGCGCCCGCAAGGTGGTCGACCTCCTCATCGCCGAAGGTCATCGCAAGATCGCTTTCATCGGCGATTCGCGGACCCGCCTTGCCTATAAGCGGCGGCGCGCCGGCTATGATGCGGGCCTCGATGCGGCGGGGGTGCCGGCGGAACTTCGGCTGGTCCAGGAGGGCGACGGCACGCTCGAGAGCGGCAGGGCTGCCGTCGAGCGGCTCTTCGTGCGCGACACGCTGCCGACGGCATTCATGTGCGTCAACGATCAGACGGCACTCGGCGTGATGATCGGGCTGAAGACACGCGGCTATGACATACCGCGCGATTTCTCGGTCACAGGCTTCGACGACGTGCCGCAGGCGACATTCATGACGCCGGCTTTGACGACGATCCGCCAGCCGCGCACGCTGATCGGCAAACACGCCATGGCGCTTCTCTTGGAGCTTCTCTCCGACCGCAGCCCGGCCGAGACCGAGATATTCCTCAGGCCCGATCTCGTGGTGCGAAACTCCGTATCTTCGCCGTCTGCACGATGGGGTTGAGAAGGCTTCACTGCCGCTGCCCCGCTTCAGCCTGTGGAAACACGCAGTTCCCCATCAAAGATTCTTGAGGGCTCAGCCACGCTCAGCCGCGCGAAGTCATCCAAACGCCGACCAGCGTCACCGTCAGCCCCACCAAGACAGCCGGGGTCAGCGGCTCGGAAAACAGCGCCCAGGCCCACAGCATGGTGACAGGCGGACTGAGATAGATCGCAGCGCTGACCTGGGCCACCGGGAAGAGACGCAAGCTCGTGTAGTAGACCGAATAGGCGGCAAAGGTTGCGAACAGAACCAGCCAGACCATCCCCACGCCGAAAGCGGGCGTCAACGGCGGGGCGAGGTTCCCTTGCATCATAGCGCACAGCCCGAACAGCACCGAACCGGTGAGGGTATGGATGCAAAGGCTCTGGTGCACGGGCATGTGCCGGGTGCGCTGTCGCTTGTGCAGAACCGAGGCGAGCGCAAAAACAAGCATGGAGCCCACCGTCAATCCATAAGCCCACAACGGGGCCGTGCCGATGCTGAGGCTGTCGAACGAGACGATCAGCACACCGAGAACGGCGATTGCCGTTCCGAACCATTGCCGCGCGCTCAGGCGTTCGCCCAAAACGGGTTGCGACAGCGCGGCAATCGCCAACGGCAAGAGGTCCGAGATGAGTGCGACCAGTCCTGTCGGAACCCGCTGTTCGATGGCCAGTGCGAAGCCACCGAGATAAAGGAAGACCGACATGACGCCGAACAGCATCTGTTCCACGACGCCGCGCATCCGCAGCCGCGGACCGATGATCAGCGCGAAGGGCAGCAGGATCACCCCCGACAAAAGCGTGCGCCAGAACAGAACCAGCATTACGCTCGCCTCTTCGCTTGCATAGCGAATGCCGACGAAGCCGGAACTCCAGCCGACGACCAGTAGCGTCGCCATGAGGGGCCAGAGGAGACGATGCTGTTTCGCTGCGGGCAGCGAGATGGGCTGGTGGGTCATGGCGCTCTCGGGCGTGTCGTTCGTTTTCCAGCCTTAGGTGGCGGTGATCCCTTTTGCACATGACAAATTTCGATAACAACATGACATCGCAGCCGGATCGGCAATGTGAAATTGCCAAATTGGCACTTGGTCCGCATAATTCACGCAATATTCATGACGGGGATCGCGATGAAAGAGCTCAACGGCCGACGTTTGGAAATCGATGCGCTGCGCGCCTTGTGGGCGATCCGCCATCACGGGGGGATCACGCGCGCGGCCGAGGCCCTGGGTTTGTCGCAGTCAGCCGTCAGCCACAAGGTCAAACGGCTCGAGACGAGCCTCGATTGCGACCTGCTCGGCCGCAAGCCGGGGGGAGCGATGTTCACCGCGGCCGGGGAGGATTTGCTGGACTATGCCGGGCGAATCCTCGGGCTGCATGACGAGGCGCTTCTGAGTTTGTCGAAAACGTCGCTCAAGGGGCGCATCGCTCTCGGCCTGACCGAAGACACCGCCTGCAGCGATCTTGCGCGCATATTAGCGAGATTTCGCCGCCTGCATCCTCACGTCGCCGTCCGCACCAAGGTCCGCATGAGTCTGGTCCTGCGGGCAATGCTGGATCGGGGCGAATTGGAGGCTGCGATCCTGCAGGTCTTCGCTCATGAGGTCCGACCGACCGACGTCGTCCTGTTCCGCGAGGAGCTTCACTGGGTCAAGCATCCGGAATTGTCGCTGCCGCAGCAAGGCCCGATACCCTTCCTGTCCTTCGATGACGAATGCTTCTACCGAAGATGGGCGCTCGATATCGGACAGGATGGAGGGGTGGTTCTTGAAACCGTGTTCGAATGTGCAAGCGCGGCCGGCATCGTGGCCGCGGTAAATTCGGCCATGGGCGTAGCGCTTCTGAGCGGCCGCCACCTGCGCCCCGAGATGCAGATCGTCTCCGAGCACCTGCCGGCGCCGCCTGCCTTGGCCTATGTCGTGCGCCGCGCCAGGAAGGCGAGAAATTCCGCGCTCGAAACGCTCGTCGCCGAAATCGAGAAGGAAATCAGTCGTTACGGAGGGCTCGTCCTGGCGAGCTAGGTGGTGGCTCATAAGCGCTCAGCCAGAGTCGCATGGCAGCGAGCCTGGCTGAAGCGAGGTAGGGCCTGTTTCTACCGGCCAGCGACGTGCTAAGTTCGTTGAATGACGGCGGCCGACCGATACAGTTTTCGCAAAGCGACGGTGAATGATCTCCCTTTGCTCGCAGCATGGCGATCGAACCCGCATGTCCGCGCATGGTGGGGCTCGGACGGGTCGCACGATGCAGCAGACCTGGCTGACCCTCGCGTGGCGCGTTGGATTGTTTCAACCGCCGAACGCCCCTTTGCGTTCATGCAGGACTATACCGTCCACGGCTGGGAAAATCACCATTTCGCCAAGCTTCCCAAGGGATCGCGGGGGATCGATCAATACATAGGAGACCCCGAAATGATCGGGGTCGGGCACGGGACAGCATTTATCGGGGCGAGAATGAAGGCTCTCTTCGATGCGGGGGTACCGGTTATCGGCACCGATCCGCACCCGGCCAATGAACGGGCGATTGCCGTCTACAGGAAACTGGGTTTCGAGCCGTTCGGACCACCTCAAGAGACGCAGTGGGGCTTGATTTTGCCAATGACTGCGAGGCAGTGAGCGGCACACCATCAATCGCCCTCGACCGCTGAGACATGGCCGGCAGCGCAGTACCTGTCCTAACGTTGGCGGGAGCTGAAGAGGGCCGCCGTTTCGCGGGTCTGGACCCGCATCATCGCGCTCCAGAGCTGGAGGAGGAAGCTGGACCGGGCGTGTTTCGCAAGCTGGCGCTGCGAGGACATGGTAATTCTCCGATAGTTTTTCATTTCGGCGATATAGTCTATCGGCGCAGCGGAAGCCATAGGGCAGCCAAAGGGGCTGCCTTGCAAGACGAGCATATGTCATTCGCGACAATATAGCGGCCCAGTACCATGACGAGAAAAGAAAAGGGCCGGGATGAATGTCTTCGTCCCGGCCAGTTCTTTCGAGGAGGAGCAGTATTTTTATGCTTTTTTGCGGCCTTTCTGGCGATAAACGTCGACGACAACCGCGGCGACGATGATGATGCCCTTGACGATCTCCTGGTAGTAGGCGTCGACCCGGAGGAAGGTGAAGCCGGACGTCATCACGCCGAGGATCACCGTGCCGATCACCGTGCCGGTGATGCGGCCGACGCCGCCGGTGAGCGACGTGCCGCCGATGACGGTCGCGGCGATCGCGTCGAGTTCGTACATGACGCCCATGCCGGCCTGTGCCGTCTGGGCGCGGGCGGCGGTGACCACGCCTGCGAGGCCCGCAAGCATGCCGGCGATCGCATAGACCTTCACCAGGTGCGCTTCGACATTGATGCCGGAGACGCGCGCGGCCTGGACATTGGCGCCGATCGCGTAAGTGAACTTGCCGTAGCGGGTGTAGCGCAGCGCGATGTGGAATATCAGCGCCACGACGAGGAACACGATCACCGGCCAGATGCCCGTGCCGATGAAGTTGAACTGCTCGGTGAGGCCCGAGACCGGCTGGCCCTTCGTGTACCACTTGGAGACGCCGCGGGCCGAAACCATCATGCCGAGCGTGGCGATGAAGGGCGGGATCTTGGTCCTGGCGATGAGCTGGCCGTTGATGAAGCCGGCAAGAAGACCGATCCCGACGCCAAGGCAGATCGGCACGATGGCCGGCAGGTCGGTCAGGGACGGATAAAGCGCCCGCGGCCAGGTGGAGGCCTGCGCAACGCTCGCCGAGATCATCGCGGTCATGCCGACGACCGAACCTGACGAGAGGTCGATGCCGCCCGTGATGATAACCTGCGTGACGCCGACGGCGATGATGCCGATCACCGATACCTGCAGGATCATGATCGTCAGGCGCTGCGAATTCATCAGGAAGCTCTGGCCGACGAAGAGCCAGCCGAGAACCTCGTAGACGAGCGCGATACCGATCAGCACCAGGAAGATGTTGAGCTCGGGCGGCACGCGCCGTCTCGAGCGGGCGAGGGATGAGCTCGTGCCCTGTGCTGCGACATTGGTATTCATCTTCTTTCCTCCCTGCGGTCGGCAGTTCGCCTTGATCGGTTCCAAAGGTCGGAGCGGAATGCGTGCGGAAGGCCGCACGCACTCATCCCGCTCTATCGCGCCGCAAGCTCCATGACCTTGATTTGGGTGGCTTCCGCCCTGTCGAGAAATCCGGTGACCCGGCCCTCGTGCATCACCATGATCCGGTCGCTCATGCCGAGCACTTCCGGCATTTCCGACGAGATCATGATGACCGCGACGCCGTTGCGGGCGAGCTCGGTCACCAGCCGGTGGATCTCCGCCTTGGCGCCGACATCGATGCCGCGCGTCGGCTCGTCGAGGATCAGGATGCGCGGATTGGTGAGCAGCCAGCGGCCGATCAGCACTTTCTGCTGGTTGCCGCCCGAGAGATTCTCGACGCGCTCCTGCAGGTTCGGCGTCTTGACCCGAAGCTTGCGGCTCATCTCCTCGCAGGCGGCGGTGACCTCCCTCTCGCTGACGAAGCCGCGCTTGACGAATTTGTCCTGCAGCACGGCGATCTGCATGTTTTCGAGAATGTCGAGGATGAGCAGACAGCCGGTGTCCTTGCGATCCTCGGTCAGAAACGCCATCCGGTGGCGGATCGCCTTGTTGGCGCTGTCGATCACGACCTCTTTCCCGTCGATCGCGATCGTGCCCGAGCTGGCCGGCGTGACCCCGAAGAGCGTCTCGGCGACGTTGGAGCGACCGGATCCGACGAGGCCTGCGACGCCGAGGATCTCGCCGGCGCGCACATCGAAGGAGACGTCGCGGAAGACGCCGTCGAGGGTCAGGTTCTTCACCGACAGCACCACGTCGCCGATCGGCACCTCCTCCTTCGGGAACATCTGGGTGATTTCACGTCCAACCATCATGCGGATGATGTCGTCGCGGGTGACCTCGTTCGAGAGGTGGGTGCCGATATATTTGCCGTCGCGGAAAACCGAGAACTCGTCGGCGATCTCGAACAGCTCGTTCATCTTGTGGGTGATGTAGACGATGCCGATACCCTGCGAGCGCAGGTCACGGATGATCTCGAACAGATGGGCCACCTCGCGTTCGGTGAGCGCCGAGGTGGGCTCGTCCATGATCAACACGTCGGACTCGTAGGAGACCGCCTTGGCGATCTCGACCATCTGGCGGTTGGCGACCGAGAGGTGACGGACCTCGATCTCGGGATCAAGATCGATCTTGAGCCGCTCGAAAAGCTTTGCCGTCATGCGGCGCATCTCGCCATGGTCGACGAAGCCGAAGCGGTTCTTGGGTTCCCGGCGGATCCAGATATTCTCGGCGACGGTCATGAAAGGCATCAGGTTCAGTTCCTGATGGATCATGGCGATGCCGTTCTCGAGCGCGTCGAGCGGCGACTTCAGCCGGATGCCGGCGCCCCTGAGTTTCACCTCGCCCTGGTCGGGATGATAGATCCCGGCGAGGATCTTCATCAAGGTCGACTTGCCGGCTCCGTTCTCGCCCATGAGCGCATGCACGGTGCCGCGCTTCAGCTTGAACTCCACGTCGTCGAGTGCGACGACACCCGGAAACTCCTTGCGAACGCCTTCTGCAGTCAGAAGGTATTCGGATTTCGGAACGGCGCCGCTGGCGCGCACGGCTGCCATTGTCGTGGGACTGAGTGTCATTCTCGTTGCCTCCCATGTTCCGGTTCAACCGGAATGTCCACGCGGTGGCGGAGCATGCCTTCTTCGGTGCGAACCCGAAGCAGGCGTGGCGTTCGGGAGCGCGGCATTGCGCGCGCCCCCGGCAGCGCCGGTCAGTTCTTCGCCTGATATTGCTCCAGGTTCTCCTTCGTGACGAGTTCGAAGGGAATATAGACCTTTTTCTCCACTGGCTCGCCCTTGGCGAGCTTCAGCGCGGCGTCTACCGAGCCCTTGCCCTGGCCGGCTGCATTCTGGAAAACGGTTACGTCGAGGTCGCCGGCCGCCATGGCCGCGAGCGCGTCCTGGGTTGCGTCGATGCCGCCGATGACGACGGAATCCATCGAGCGGCCGGCCGCCTTCAGCGCCTGGATCGCGCCGATCGCCATTTCGTCGTTGTTGGAGATGACGGCGTCGAATTCGAGGCCGGCGGAAAGCCAGTTCGTCATGAGGTCCGAGCCCTGGGTGCGCGACCAGTTCGCGGTCTGCTCCTCGACGATCTCGATGCCCTTGCATTCGTCGGTCGCGATCACGTCGTGGATGTCCTTGGTGCGCATGCGGGCAGCCTGGTTGGAGAGTTCGCCCATCATGACCACGGCTTTGCCCTTGCCGCCCAGCATCTTGCAGATTTCCTTTGTCTGCAGCGTGCCGGATTCCTGTTCGTTCGACGCGACGAAGGCCTGCTTGTCCGGAAGCGTATCGACGTTCACCGGCTCGCGGTTGACATAGACCAGCGGAATGCCGGCATCCGCGGCGATCTTCGACATTGCGGCGGTCGCATCGGTGTCGACCGGGTTGACGATGATGGCATCGACCCCGGCGGCGATGAAATTCTGGATCTGGCTCTGCTGTTTGGCGACGTCGTTCTGCGCGTCTTCGACCTGCAGCTCGACGCCGTCGAGCGTCTTGGCGTAATCCTGCATGCCGGTGCGCAGCACCGTCAGGAAGTTGTCGTCGAAGAGCGCCATCGACACGCCGATGGTCTCCGCATGCGCGGCCGTCGACATCACGACGGCCATCGCAGTGCCTATGAAAAATTTCTTCATTGTTCTTCTCCTCCACTTGGTGCCGGCCACACCTTCTTCGGCCGGGAACGCGACCTTCTTCCCGAGATCGCGTTCAGACTTCGACCGGAAGCGGCACTCCCGCTACGCTTCCGATCAAAACGGAATAAAAAAACCAGTGTTTTGACATTACGGAATATGTATTCCATTTTATCGGGATGCCGTCAAGAGCGCCCGGGCGCGCCGGTTTGGAATCCAGCTCTTTCCACTGCCGGTGGCGATCAGCTCCGCGACCGAAGGTAGTCCATGCTCTCTCGCAGGGCGTCCGCCGGGTCCGCAAGTCCGTGCACCGAAGGGGCAAAGGGCTCGAAGGAAAAGGGGCCAGCATAGCCCTCGTCCCGCAGCCGGCGAATCTGGCCTTGATTGTCCAGCCTGTCGGCGGCGTCGACGAGAACGCGATGCGGATCGCGCATATCCGAGACGGCCAGGTTTTCGTCGATGACGCCGGAGATGTGTACGAGGCCGGTGAGATCCGCAAAAAACTGGTCTTCGCCAGCAAGGTGATGGTGGAACGTGTCGTGCACCAGGCGGAAGCTCGATTGACCCGAGACTGCCCGGATCGCTTCGGCGGCCTCCGCCTTGGAGCGCAGCGAACAGACCTCGAAGCCGAGCGGCTCCACGAGACCGGTGACGCCGGCCGCGTCGAGCATCGGCTTCAGCGCCGCAAGCGCCTGCCGAAGGTTGGTTTGCCGCAGGCCGTCCTCCTTGCCGCTGCCGTCATTGACGGGCACCAGCACCAGAGCCTTCACACCGCAGTCGCGTGCATAGGAGATGAGTTCGCGCGCTTCGGCTGCCCGTTGCTCATTCCATTCGTTGAAGCGCTGCAAGGCATTGATCGAGACGATCGTCAGACCGTGCTTCTCCGCAAGGGCTTTCACCTCCTCCGGAGGCGTCCCGTCGGCAATGGCGTTGGCGGTCAGGTCGTTGCGGATTTCGACCAGGGAAATGCCGAGCGATCTCGCAAGCGAGAAGAACGCGTCGACCGGGAGGCCGGGAGCGGCCATATGGTTGAGGGCGAAGGGGAGGGCGGTCATGCCGGAAGTCTCCTGGGGGAATAGTGATGCGGTGATGCCGGAACGTTTGTTCCATTTGCCGGCGCAGCCACATTCACCATTCCGCGAGACGCAGTCAAAGGCGCAGATCAGCGGCAATGTTGCATCCCTGCAAGATTGCATTTCACCGCTGATGGAATTCTGTCATGGCGCCCGGCGAGGGGCGCTCGCCCGCGCTTTCACTCGAGACCGTTCGCCTCGGCGATGAAATCCGACAGCATCGGCACATAGTCCTCGCCGCGGCCCGCGCCGACCGCCTGTGCAAATGAGTTCCGGACGGCCGCCCCCACCGGATTGGCGGCGCCGGCGGCAATGGCGTAGCCGGCAAGATAGCTCATGTCCTTGAAGCCGTTGCGGATCGCGAATTTATGGGCGTTCGGGTCGCGTTCCAGGACCCAGCGGAAGAAGGTCTGATAGAAGGGGCAATCCATCCGGCCGCCGCGAATGACGCTGTCGAAGACCTCGGGCGTCAGCCCGGCCTTGCGTCCGAGCATCAGCGCTTCGGAATAGAGCGCCGCGTAGCCCATCGACAGGAAGTTGTTGAGCAGCTTCATCGTGTGACCGGAGCCGGTCGGCCCCGTGTGAATGATCCGACCGGCGAAACATTCGAGTACCGGCCACACGCGCTGTACGTCTGATTCCGCGCCGCCAACCATCACATCGAGCGTGCCCGCGGCGGCATCGGCCGGCGTACGGCTGAGCGGCGCGTCGATCAGCGTAAGGCCGCTTGCCGCGAGATCTGCTGCAAGCTTCGTCGTGACGGAGGGATCGGATGTGGAACAATCGACGATGGTGACCGGCCTGCCCGCGCTCGCAATGCCCTCCGGGCCACCGATGACCGAAAGGACCTCAGGCGAGCCGGTAACGCAGAGGACGATGACGTCGCATTGCTCCGCCATCTCGCGCGGCGTCCTGACTTCGCGTGCGCCCTCGGCAACGAGCGTCTCCACCGGCGCCCGATTGCGATGCGCCATCACCTGGAGCGGCCAACCCTTTTTCAGAATATTTGCCGCCATCCCTTGGCCCATCAATCCGAGCCCGATGAAGCCTATGTTCGATTTCGTCATCTAATCGCCTCCTCTACCTTCATGTTCCGGACGTTGAACGACTGTATCCGCGATCTTAGAGAATTCGAGCGGGATGCGGGCGGAAAACTGCGGGCGCCTTTTTCCGGAATTCGTCTAGCGGGACTTTTCCATGCGGCCATAGCGTGTTCATGTTCTGGGACACCGGTAGTTGTCAGCCATTCCCGACCTTGTCAGCCTCCCGCCTCAGCCTCTGCAGATCGCTGGCAATGCCAAGTGCCGCTTCCGCTCGCTCGAGCGCTTCTTTCGAATGCCGCATGGCTGCATCGCGAAACCGGTCCTGGTTGAATTTGGCGAGCGTGCCGAACGCCTTCTGGAGGCGGACTCCTATTTCGACGATAGCAGCGCCGTCCCGCGCGATCGGCGTGAACAGATCGTCGAACACTTCGTCGAGCTCGATCGCCGGCACGTAGACCTTTGGATACAGCACCTCGTCCTGCAGCGCCTTCTCCACGGGCTCGGTCCAGACGGCCAACACGCGCAACGCACGGCTGATGACGTCGATGGCGGTCCCGGGGTCGTTGACGGCCGGCGACAGGGCGCGCGACGCTATTTCAGCCAGCACCGCCGCTCCGAACCTCGGATCCTGATCGAACGAACGCGTATCTCCCACCGAGAAGCACCTGGCGATCTCGGCAAGGACATGCTCGTCCTGTGCGCCATCGACGGAAGCGACGGGCCGGTTTGGATCGACAAGCTGGCCCGGTATCAACCGGACGAATATGCAGGTCTTCCTATCGCTCGCGATGGCGGAAAGCCCGCTTACGTCGAGATGCTGGATGTAGCCGATCCTGTCGATAAAGACCGGCGTGGCGGATGCGGGGATGCGTGCGGCATCGTCCAACCGGTTTCCGCCGAGGTAAGGTCGTAGCCGCCGCGATCGCATTGCCTCGATCGTGACCGCCTCGACCTGTTCCGTCGTCTCGGTAACGCGTCCGAGGCGCGATAGATGATCGATCCAGCGCAGCAGCGTCACGATGATCAGGACGATGACGCCGATCGTCACCACGAACAGAATAAGGCGGCCCTGGTCGCCGTAGGCGCCGGTGCTGAGAGCGATGATGCCGACGAGGCTGAACAGGAACGACCCGATGAAGGTCGCGAGCACGTTCTGTGTCGTGCTGTCTTCCATGAGAAGCTTCGTTGCCCGTGGCGTAACGCTATTGGTTGCCGCCGAGTAGGCCGATACCATCGTGCTTAGCGAAAATGTCGAGACCGTCAGCATGCTGGAAGCGATGATCCCCAGCACGTTGTCGACTGCGTGCGCCCCTATTCGGTTCGGAAGGTCTCGCGGAATGAACGGGCCAAGGAAAATTGCGATGAGTGCGGTTATAATCGCAAGAATGGAGAAAAGCGTGGCTCGAAACCAGATCCGCCGCGTGATCTGCGAAAACAACCATGTCCATCGCGATGTCATCAAACTCGTCCACTTACGATCAGCTCTGATCGAACCGTCGATACATTTGTCCTTTAATCTATCCGATCGGAGGACAACGACATGCAGAAGATCAAAGTGCTACAGCGATATTTCGCGTCCGATAAGACGCGCCGGGGTGTAGCTTAAGGACAGAAGCGGGTCTCCGTGTCAACTTGAACGGGTATCGGGGAACGGCTTCACCGGACCGGCGAAGCTGCTTCAGAATTTGCGGCTCACGAAGGATGAGCCGGCCAGCCCGAACCGCCAGGGCTGTTCTGCCGCCTTGGTTATGCCGACGCGGATGCCGGTGGCGACCGGTGGCTTCGTGGAGGGCGGGGTGAGGCGGAACGGCTCCTCTCCGAGGGGCAATCCGTCCAGCTCCCGGCTGATCGCCAGCGCCTGTCCGACACGTCCCGGCCCGGAACACAGCAGCCTCTCTTCACGGACGCCACGTCTCGCCCGCATCGTCTCTATGCCCCATTTCGGTTCGATCGCGCGGATCAGGACGGCGCTGCCGGGCAGGCAGACGAAATTCAGGCACCAGTGCAGGCCGTAGGAGAGATAGATGTAGGCATGCGCCGGCGGACCGAACATGGCGCGATTGCGCGCCGTGGCGCCTGCAAAACTGTGCGACGCCGCGTCGTCCGGAAGATAGGCCTCCGTTTCGACGATAACTCCGCCGACACCGGAAACGGTGAAATCGGCGCCGATCAAATCAGCCGCCACCTGGACTGCGCTGCGCGCGAAGAAGTCGACTTTTGAGGTCAAGCGATGCACCGGTCGGTTCGAGTTATCCGCATCCTCGCAAGAGATCCGGCGAGCGCCAAGGCATGAATGACGAAAATCAGATGGTCTTTTTTAGCCGCCCCCTAGGGAAAACGGGTTGAATTGAAGGCCCGGGCGCACGATTCTCCATGAAGGAATTCGAAGCGCTACAGCGACCCGGTGTGCCTCGATCGGCCATGCGGTGCTGGAGGAGAGCGAACTCATGAACCACTACCATATTTTCGAAACCGTGCGCGGTTTCTGCGGCATCGCCTGGAGCGATGCGGGCATCACGCGCTTCCAGCTGCCGACGCGAAGCGCCGAATCCACCGAGCGACTGCTTCTGCGGCGTTTGCCGGACGGAGCCCCGCAAGAGCCACCGCCGAGGGTTGCCGAAGCGGTTGCGGCGGTGAAGGCCTATTTCGAGGGAAGGGAGACCGATTTTTCCCGCTTCGATCTCGATCTGCAGGGACAGGACGCCTTCTTCGATAAGGTCTATCAGGCCGCGCGAAAGATCCCGTGGGGAAGCACGACGACCTACGGCGCGCTTGCAAAGGAGCTCGGCGCAGGCCCGGAGGCGGCCCGGGATGTCGGCCAGGCGATGGCGAAGAATCCCGTGGCACTGATCATCCCGTGCCATCGGGTTCTCGCGGCCGGCGGCAAGATCGGCGGCTTCTCGGCGCCGGGCGGTTCATCCACGAAGCTCGGAATGCTCGAAATGGAAGGCGTCAAGGTCGCTCCGCCGGAGCCCGCGCAGCAATCCCTGGGGTTTTGAAATGGCCATCACGAATCCGAGCGAGGCGAACGTCGCGGTTCAGTCTCCGACGGAGCCACACCCGCCTTTGCCCGGCGAAAGCGAGGGAACATGGCCGGCGCGGCGGCGCCGGATCATCGACTGGCTCGTCATCGAGACGCGCGATGAACGCTTCATCGACAACATCTTCGTGGAGATGTGCGACAGGCTGGTGGAGGCGGGCGTGCCCGTCGCCCGCGCCACGCTTCATTTCAGAATTCACCACCCGCAGTGGATCGGTGCACGGATTCTGTGGCGAAAGGGCCTGGCGGATGCGGAGCTCGATACCTATGCCTATGGCGTCGAGGACACCACCCAATATCTGAGCAGCCCCTTGCGCGATTTCAACGAGGGGGCGGAAGAGGTGCGCAGACGCCTTGACGACCCGATGGCCGCGGGTCCGGATTACCCGCTCTATGACGAACTGCGCGCGGAGGGACTGACCGAATACATCATCTGGCCGCTGCTCCATACGCTCGGCAAGCGGCACGCGGTGACCTTTGCGAGCGACAGGCCGGGCGGATTTAGCCCCGATGATCTCGCCTTCCTGAAGGACATTCTGCCGGCCCTGGCGCTCGTCAGCGAGATCCGGCTGAAAAACCGCTTCGCCCGCACGCTTCTCGAGACCTATGTCGGGCCGCATGCGAGCGAGCAGATCCTTGCCGGAGCGACCACGCGCGGCAGCGGCGTGACGGTGGGTGCCGCGATCCTCATCTGCGATCTGCGCGACTTCACGAAGCTGTCGGACCTGTGGCCCCGCGACGACGTCATCGAACTCCTCAACGGCTATTTCGATGCCATGTCGGAACCGATCGAACGGCACGGCGGGGAGATCCTGAAATTCATGGGCGACGGGCTTCTGGCGATCTTTCCGCTCAGCAATCCGTGTGCCTGCAGTCAGCTTCTCGGAGCCATCGGCGAGGCGCAGGCCGCTCTTGCCGTTCTCAACGAGGAGAACCTGCGCAAGGGCCACGATCCGCTCGGCTACGGCATCGGCGTCCATGTCGGCGATGTGATGTATGGCAATATCGGTTCGCGCAGGCGTCTCGATTTCACGGTGATCGGACCGGCGGTCAACATCGCCTCGCGGCTCGAAACCCTTACGAAGGAGCTGAAGCGTCCGGTGCTGCTCTCAAGAGCCTTCGTCGAAAAGGCAGGCTGTAAAGGCCAGATGGAAAATCTGGGTTCCTATGTCTTGCGGGGGCTCGACGAGCCGGTCGATGTGTTCGCGTTTTCGGGGAGAAAATAGATTGTGCCTCTCATCCGGCCGGCAGGCCGGATGAGAGGCATGCGCCGTCACTTCATCGTATAGACGTCGATGGTGAAATACTTGTCGTTGATTTTCTTGTAGGTCCCGTCGGCGCGGATCTCGTCGAGTGCCTTGTTCACCCTCTCGCGCAGTTCATCGTCCTCCTGACGGACAGCAATGCCGACGCCGTCGCCGACGAATTTTTTGTCGGTGATCGGCTCGCCGATAAGCTCGCAGCAACCCTTGCCGTCGTCATTCTTGGTGACCCAATCGAGCAGCGGCAGCATGTCGCCGACCTGCAGGTCGAGCCTGCCGTTGACCATGTCGAGATTGGCTTCGTCCTGGGTGGGATAGAGCTTGATCTCGGCATCCGGGTAGACGGCGGCGATATAGTCAGCCTGGGTCGTGCCGGCCTGGGCGCCGATCACCTTGCCCTTGAGCGCCTCGTTGCTGAAGTCGTTGATGCCGGCACCCTTAGGTGCGGCATGGGTCATCGCGGCGAGGTAATAGGGATTGCTGAAAGCCACCTGCTTCTTGCGCTCCTCGGTGATGAACATCGAGGCGATGATCATATCGTACTTCTTGGCAAGCAGGCCCGGAATGATGCCGTCCCAATCCTGGGCGACGACTTCGCACTCGACCTTCATGCGCTCGCAGAGCGCGAGGCCGATCTCCACGTCGAAACCGCCGATCTTGCCGCTGGAATCGACGAAGTTGAAGGGCGGATAGGCGCCCTCGGTTCCGATCTTCAGCTTTTCCGCAGCAATGGCGGAAGAAGACAGTGCAGTGCCGGCGAGTGCCAGTGCCAGAATGAGTTTTCGCATGTTCGTTCCCTCGGTTGCGCCTTTGTTCGGCGCTTCCAAAGAACTTTAGGGACAGATGTTACATAAGCGAAATCGATAGGCGCGATAACCGATATTCTTCGCGTTGATGCAGGCGGGGAACGGCGACGGGCACTCAGCCTTTCAGCCGCCCCTGCCTTTTCAGCTGCTGTTCGCGGAAGAAAATGAAGAGGCCCGAAGCGACGATGAGGGCGGCGCCGATCACCATCGACAACCGCGGCGTATCGCCGAAGATCAGCCAGCCGAAGAAGATTGCCCAGAAGAGCAGCGTGTACTGCAGCGGGGCGACCGTTGCGGCGTCGGCGAGCTTCAGCGCCCGGTTGACGAGCACATGGGCGATCATTGCGACGGCGCCCAGCAGGCAGATGAGCGCCGTGTCGACCGGTTTGAGAGGTGTCCAGTCGAAGGGTGCCCAGACGAGGCCGGCGACCGCGGCACCGACGATCTGCCAGAAGGCAAGCGTCGTATCCGGAGTGCCGCGCAACGACCGCCCGGAAATCATCATGAAGGCGAAGGTCATGCTGCCGAGAATCGAGATGACGGCCGGCAGCGTGAAGGCCTGTGACGACGGTTCGAGCGCGACGACGACGCCGACAAATCCGATGCCGATCGCCGTCCAGCGCCGCCAGCCGACAGGTTCTTTCAGCACCAGCGGCGAAACGGCCGCGACATAGATCGGCGCCGCCAGCCAATAGGTCATGACGTCGGCCAGCGGCAGATAGACGACAGCGAAATAGAACGCGACCACCTCGGCCGTCGAGGCGACGACGCGGGCAAACTGAAGGCCGGGCCGCTCGAGGGTGAAGAGCTTTCTCGGGCCGCTCACCCACAGAAAGGGCGCCAGCAGAAGGGCAGCGGCGATGCTGCGGATCAGGACCACCTGCCCGACCGAGTAGGTGGCGACGAGCCACTTGCCCATGACGTCGTTCACCGAGAACATCAACATGCCGAGGAGCATGACGACCACGCCGGCGCGGGCGGCGCCGTTTTCACGGGTAAGGTTGCCGGGGACGCTGTCGACGGCCATGGGTGCGAATTCCTTCAGAGCGGGACCGCGTTTTCCGCGGAACATTTGCGGACAGGAGCTCGGGCTTAAGCGAATCCGGCGTTCTGGCCTGCCGCAGCCATTCGCATATTCGGGCGGCGCAATCCATGCCGCACTGCTTATCAATTCATCACCTTTGCGAATGATAGCATTCCGCGAAATTGCGGAAGGCGGGGCACGCACCCGCTATTGCGCTGGCGCATTTCCGCTTTCCTCCGAATGCTCAGCCCTTTGCTTTCGAAGCTCCGGACGGAAGACCGCTGCGCAGTTTTCCTGGAATTTCCAGGTCAGGCGCTGCCGACCAGGCGCATGTCGGGATTGAGGAGTTCGCTGTAAAGCTCCGCATAGCGGGCCGCACTGCGATGCCACGAGCAGTCGGTTTTCATGCCCTGCCGCCGAAGTCCCTCCCAGACGCGTCGCAGCCGGTAGAGCCGGAAGGTGCGGCGCAGTGCATGGCGTAGCCCGTCCTCGTCGATGGGCGCAAACTGTATGCCCGTCGCGACATGGGCATGGAGCGCGGCATCGTTGGCATCGATGATGGTCTCAGACAGGCCGCCCGTGCGGGCGACGACCGGTACGCAGCCGTAGCGCAGAGCGTAAAGCTGCGTGAGGCCGCAGGGCTCGAACCGGGACGGAACGAGCATCGCATCCGCGCCGGCATGGATCCTGTGGGCAAGCTGCTCGTCATAACCGATGCTTACGCTTATGTTTTGCGGGTACCGTCGCATGAGATCCATGAATGCGGCCTCCAGCTTCTCCTCGCCTTGCCCATGGATAATCAGGGTGCCGCCATTCTTGACGATCTCGCCGGCGGTCGCAGCGAGCATATCCATGCCCTTCTGCCATGTCAGTCGGTTGACGCTGGCGAAGACCGGACCGCAGGTGTCCGGCAGGCCGAAATGCCGGAGCAGCACCTGCCGGTTGGGCAGGCGGCGAAGCGGCACGCGTGCCGAATAGTGATGCTCGATGCAGGGATCCGAGGTTGGATCCCACACTTCCAGGTCTATGCCGTTGACGATGCCCACGACATCCGCATGCCGCTCGTTCATCACGCCTTCGAGCCCCATGCCGAAGGCCGGAGACATGATTTCCCGCGCATAGGTGGGGCTGACGACCGTGATCGCATCGGCTGCCTGCAGGCCGCCCTTGAGGAACCCGATATCGCCGTAATATTCGACGCCGTCGATCGAATAGGCGTCCGCCGGCAGGCCGAGCTCGGGGAAGTAGTGGGCCGGGAATTGCCCCTGGAACGCGAGGTTGTGCACGGTCAGGACGCGAGGAATGATGTCGTCGCCTGCGTATTTCAGATAGACGAGGCTCATCGCCGCGTGCCAGTCATGTGCGTGAATGATATGCGGCCGCCAGTTGGGAACGAGCCCGCCCGCGATTTGCGATGCGACCAGCGAAAAGGCGGCGAAGCGCTTCCAGTTGTCCGCATATTCCCGGCCATGCCTGTCCACGTAGAGAGCCCCTTCCCGGTCATAGAAGGCCGGCGCATCGAGCACGAAGAGATCCAGCCCCTGAGCCCTGGCCGCGATAAGGGTGGCGCGTTCGCCGAACAGGTTTTCGAACGCGGCGACGGGGGTCGCGTCGCTGAGCGCGCGCATGACGCCGGGGTAGCCCGGAACGAAGCTGCGCGTGTGGATGCCGTGAGCCCTGAGTGCTTTGGGGAGCGATCCCGCTACATCTGCCAGGCCGCCGGTCTTGACGAGCGGAAAAATTTCGGCCGTGACAGACAGTATCTGCATCGCTCATGTTCCGGGAAACGTGTTGACTGCAACCGGCCCACTCGCCGCCGATGTGCCCTCCATCAACACAATCACGAGGATCAAAGTTCCGGTCGTCCGGCGAAATTTTATCCGCCTAATCGGGAGCTGTTCGTGCGGCTCGGATTTGCGGCGCCTGCCGCCTTCGGGAACACAAGTCGCGGCTCTTGGTTCTCCTATTCGCGCGAGGAGGCGCCGATGGGGCAATGCCCCGCGCTCTCGTTTCCGTAGCAGCCGCGCCGTGCGTCCCGCCGGACCTGCAAAGATTGCTGCGGCATTTGCTTGTACATGGAAGGAGGCAACTGATGACCTTCAGTCTGATCAGTCCCGTATTCGCCGACGGCCAGCCGATACCGCAGAAATACACCCGTTTCGGCGAGAACCTGTTTCCCCCGCTGAAATGGACGGGCACGCCCGAGGGAACTGAGAGTTTCGCGTTGATCGTGGAGGATCCGGATGCGGTGAGCGGTTTGTTCCGCCATTGCGGAATTATCAACATTCCCGGCAATTGGACCGAGCTCCCGCAGGCCGTCGATACCGGCCCCGAACGTGGGATCAAGTTCATGAAGAACGATTTCGGTAACGCCCGTTACGACGGGCCGCAGCCGCCTTCCGGAACAGGCGTGCACCGTTACCGATTCAGGCTCGCCGCCCTCGACGCGGTCAATCTTTCGATCCCCGACGACGTGGGCGCGGCGGAAGCCTGGGAGAGGGCCTGCAAACATCTCGTTGGAGAAGCGGAGATCGTCGGCACATACGAAGGCTAGGGTGTTTGATCCCGCGTTTTGATGGTGCATTATTTTCCGTGTAACGGAGGGAATCACCATGGGCCAGGCTCTACACGGGAGGGCAGGATCCCCCGCTCTTTGGGGAATAACGGACTGATCCGTTCAACCTGTTCTTCTGTGAGCCAAAACAGAGTGACATGGGCGATCCTCCTTGCCATTATGAATCACGATAAGCCGAGGGTTAAAATGCCTAAATACGGTAGTATAGAAGGTCATAACTGTTCGGTTGTCGAGAACTGGGTAGCAACGTACTCGGACCCTATTCAGGTCGCCAATGGCGAGACAATAGAATTGGATGGGCGAGTAGATGTATGGGATGGGCACACTTGGCTTTGGGCGAAAAATCTCGAAGGAAAAGAGGGCTGGATACCCGACTGTATCGTATCAAATGAAGCTCCCTTCAAGGCAACGGAAAGCTATAGCGCTATGGAACTCACTTGCCGAAAAGGACAAAGCTTAAAAGCGCTAAGGGTTCTGCACGGTTGGGCGTGGTGTTCAGACGAGAACGGGAAAAACGGCTGGGTGCCAGAGCGGAATCTACACATGATTAATAGGTCCTGACCCTAGATCTAAGCACTTCCAGAAACGGTGTGTCCAGCGGCTTTCCGCCGCATCCGGTCACTCGGGCAACCCGGCCAACCGCAGTCCGTCCGCGAAGCGCGCGAGATCCTCCGGGCGATGGATCGGCAGCCAGTCCTGGAGGTCGGAAAGGCGCAGCGACGGGTCGAGCCGGCGCAGGCGCTGCATCGCCCGTTGCGCTTCCTCCGTGCGTCCGGCAAGGGCATGGCTCGCCGCCACCAGGGCGACCGCGACCAAAAGGCTGGGCAGGTTCCCCAGCGCCCTTTCCGCCCAGACCAGAGCGGAATCGAAACGGCCGGCGAAGAAATGCGCGAGTGCCGTTCCGGCCTGCATCCGGAACATTTCCTGGTCCAACGGGCTCAGACGGGCTGCGTGCTCGATATGCTCGATCGCACTCTCCGGTTCACCGCGGAAAACGCGCAGGAAACCGCCTAGAAACCAGGCGGGGGCGAAGTTGGGGTTGAGCAGCCGTGCCCTGTCGATGAGCGCGATGCCGCCGTCCAGGTCTCCGACGAGATGTCCGAGCGCGTGCCCGCTTCTCGTCAGCGCTACGGCATCGTCCCGGCCGAGTTCGACCGCCCGCCGCGCCAGGCGCGCTCCCTCGGCTATTTCTTCGCCCCGATCGACCATCCAGCCATTCAGTTTGCGCCAGAAGTAACACCAGGCTGCCCCGGCATAGGCAGACGCAAATTCCTGATCGAGCTCGATCGCCCGATAGAACAAGGGCAGTGCGGCCTCGATGGCTTCATGGGTTCCGCTATGCAGTTTTGCCATTCCGCGCAGATAATAGTCGTGGGCGTCGAGGCTTTCCGTCGGCTTGCGCTTGGCGCGCTCCATTTCCGCCCGCTCGACCTGCGGTGCGATAGCGCCGACGACGCTTTCCGCCATCCGGTCCTGCAGCTCGAAAATGTCGTCCAGGGTGCCCTCGAAGCGCTCCGCCCAGAGATGCGTCCCGGTTGTCGCGTCGATGAGCTGCCCGGTTATGCGCACCCTGTTTCCGGATTTGCGCACGCTGCCTTCCAGCACGTAGCGCACGCCAAGCTCCCTGCCGACGTCCTTCACCTCCACCGCCCGGCCTTTATACCGAAAGCTCGAATTGCGCGCGATGACGAACAGCCAGCGGATGCGCGAAAGGGCGGTGATGATGTCCTCCACGATGCCGTCGGCGAAATATTCCTGCTCCGGATCGCCGCTGAGATTCTGAAAGGGCAGGACGGTGATGGAGGGTTTGTCCGGAAGGACGAGCGCGGAGGGTGCTTCTCCCGATCCGCCGGAGGCCTCTAAAGCGACGCCGGCACCGACGGGCTGTCGGACTTCTGCGGTCCCTCCGACCCTGATGTCGCCGACAAAGCGGAAGCCCTTGCGGGCGACCGTCCGGATCAGGCGCTGCTCCCCGCCGGTGTCGCCCACGGCTTTGCGAACCGCATTGATGTGGCTGGTGATCGTCGACTCCGAGACGATGCGGCCGCCCCACACCGCTTGGAGCAACTCGTCCTTGCTGACGACGCGGTCGCGGGTGCCGACGAGATGCAGCAGGAGGTCGAAGACCTGCGGTCCGACGGACACGACCTCGCCGCGCCGGGTGAGTTCCCGGCGCTCCTGGTCGAGCACGTAGTCTCCAAACATGAATTGCACTTCGGCATCCCCTGGCCGACCGCCCTCGGTTCGCTATCCGGGCAACCGGCGAATAATATCTGATAGCACGCCATCGCGTAACTGGCTGCTCCGCCGGCAGCAAGGCATGCCGGTCGAACAACCGTTCTTTGGACGAAAATCCAAGCTTCCTTGAAGGGCAATTCAAGCCCGCCACAGGGACTTCCCCGACGCGCGCAGGCACTCTCCCTTCAGACCGACGGCAATGGTTGCAGTCGAGAGAAGCGGAGACAAGCGATGAAGATCGTCGTTATCGGAGGCACCGGCCTCATCGGATCGAAACTTGTGAAGAACCTTCGCGAGCGCGGCCACGATGTGCTCGCAGCCGCCCCCAACACGGGCGTGAACACCATTACCCGCGAGGGCCTCGCGGGGGCGCTGGACGGTGCGGATGTCGTCGTCGATGTGGCGAATGCGCCGGTGTGGGAGGACAAGGCGGTCCTCGAATTCTTCGAGACGTCGGGCCGCAACCTGCTGGCTGCGGAAGCTGCCGCCGGCGTCCGCCACCACATTGCCCTGTCGATCGTCGGCAGCGAACGTCTTCCCGACAACGGATATTTCCGTGCGAAGGTCGCGCAGGAAAACCTCATCAAGGCATCCGGCATTCCCTACACCATCCTGCGTGCCACGCAGTTCTTCGAGTTCGTCGGCGGCATTGCCCAGTCGGCCGCCGTCGGCGACGAGATACGCCTGTCGCCGGCGCTGATCCAGCCGATCGCCTCCGACGACGTGGTGGCAGCGCTCGCCGAGGTTGCGGTCGCGCCGCCGGTCAACGGCACGCTCGAAGTCGCCGGGCCCGAGGCGATACCGCTCGATGAACTGGTCAGGCGCTTCCTGAGGCAGACCGAGGACCCGCGCAAGGTCCTGCCCGATGTCCACGCGCGCTACTTCGGCGCCGTGCTTGACGATCAATCGCTGACCCCCGGCAAGAACCCGCGCCTCGGCGCGATCCGCTTCGAGGATTGGCTCGGCCGCCAGGCCGCGGGCTGAAGCTCCCGCGAACAATCGAAAAGCCGACGCGGCACGGGGCCGCGCCGACACCACAAGCGCTCTCAAAGGAGAACTGAAATGTTCACGCGATTTCTCTCGGCCGTTGCTCTTGCAGCGCTCTCGTTCACTGCAGCCTCGGCAGGCGACCGGCCTGCCGGCAAGGTGACCGTCGTATTCGATCACGCCCTTCCGAACGTCCCCGGCAAAAGCATGCGGGGTGTCCTTGTCGAATACGGACCGGGCGGCGGGTCGCCCGCCCACACGCATCCGAAGTCGGCCTTCATCTATGCGACGGTGCTCGAAGGTGCGATCCGCAGCAGCGTCAATGGCTCCCCGGAAAAGGTCTATCAGGCCGGCGAAAACTTCTACGAAGATCCAGGCTCCCGACATCAAGTCAGCGCGAATGCCAGCGATAGGGAACCTGCACGGCTGCTGGCGGTGTTCGTTCTCGACACCGAGGAAACGGAGCTGACGACACCCCTCAAGGAGTGAACGGGAAGAGCGCTCATCAACGCTGCAGCTCTGGCGCAGACCCCTGCGCCGGGGCTGCGGCAACCGGCACCAACAGGAATTGAGAAGATGAAATCGCTCGAGGACAAGGTCGCGATCATCACCGGCGCAAGGTCCGGGAACGGTGTCGCCGTGGCGCGACCCGACAGGAAAAAGATGATCGGCCTGGCGCTGTGCCTGGGGGCGGCCGTCGTCGTGGTTGCCGGATGGGCCTGGGCCCGCGAGAGCGGAGCGGCGTCGACCGACAACGCCTATGTCCGGGGGGATGTTACCGCGCTTGCCCCAAAGGTCGCGGGCTACGTCACGGCGGTCGAAGTCGAGGACAACCAGGCGGTCCGGGCGGGTGAGGTGCTCTTCCGGATCGACGATCGGGACTACCGCGCAAAGCTCGCGCAAGCGGTGGCCAATGTCGAAGCGGCCAAGGCGCGGCTGGCCAACGTCGACGCGGAGATGGCGCTTCAGCATTCCCTGATCCGCCAGGCCGAAGCGCAGCGACGTTCGGTCGTGGCCGAGTTGAACCTGGCGACCAAGGCCTCCGACCGCCGCCGCGAGCTTATCCGCAGCAACACTATCAGCCAGGCACATGTCGACGAAAGCGACGCGGCGAAATCGAGGGCCGAGGCGAACCTGTTGGCGGCTTCCGCAACGGTGGAGGCTCAGCAGCAGCGCATCGCCGTGCTTGCCGCACAACGTGAAGCCGCGGTTGCTGCGGTGGCGCAGGCGGAGGCCGCGCGCGACCTCGCCCAGATCGATCTCGAGAGCACCGTGGTGCGCGCGCCCGTCGGCGGCGTCATCGGCAACCGGCAGGTCCGTGTCGGCCGGCTCGTCGCGCCGGGCGCTTCGCTGCTCGACATCGTTCCGCTCGACAATGTATGGATCGTCGCGAATTTCAAGGAAACCCAGCTCGAAAATATCCGGCCCGGTCAGCGCGCCAGCATCACCATCGATGGTTACCCGAGCGGGACGCTTGAAGGCGTGGTCGACAGTTTTGCGCCCGGCAGCGGCTCTGCCTTCAGCCTGCTGCCCGCAGACAACGCCACGGGCAACTTCGTCCGCGTCGTCCAGCGCGTTCCGGTGAAGATCCGGTTTGCCGGCAATCCGCTGTCGGGCCGCCTCGTGCCGGGCCTGTCGGCGCGCGTCGAGATCGATCTGGAGAGCGGTTCATGACCGTCGCCACCGCCACGACGGGCCGCGACACATCCGTGGCAGGGGGCCTTCTCGTCGCCGGCATAGTCCTTGCGACGCTGACCGAGGCGATCGCCAGCACCGTGCTCTCGCTCGGGCGCGGCGATATCATCGGCGACACATATGCGACGCCCGACGAGTTCGCCTGGTTGGATGTCGGCTACACGGCTTTCAAGCTTATCGGGTTCATGGCTGCCTCGTGGCTGATGAACCGCTTCGATCCGCGCAGTCTGATCGTCGGCTCGACCCTGGTAATGGGCATGGCGTGCGGCATCGCCGCCATGACGGCCCGGCTGGACCTTCTCGTCGCCCTTCGAATGATTCAGGGCTTTTCCGGCGGCACCCTGCTCGTTGGAGGCCAGGCGATCATCTTTCTCGCTTTTCCGCGGTCCCGCCAGCCGGTCCTCCAGGCCCTGTTCGCGATGGGGTCCGTCGTCGCTCCCGCAACGATCGCCCCGGCGCTCCAGGGCTGGCTGCTCGATAGCCAGTCCTGGACATGGATCTTCTTCAGCATCGTTCCGCTGGCGCTGGCGGCTGCCGGGCTTCTGCTGATCGCGCAAGCCCCGATGCCCGCACGAGGCGAGCGGCGGCCGTTCGACTGGATCGGCTTCTGCCTGATTTCCATTGCGCTCTTCTGCTTCACCTACGTGTTCAGCCAGGGCAGCCGGTGGGACTGGTTGGAAGAGCCCCGGATCCTGTGGCTGGCCGTGATCGGTACAGCCACGCTTCTGGCCTTTCTCGGTCAGCAGGTGCTCGCCAAGGGACAGGGCCTGTTGGACTTTACCCTGTTCGAAACGGAGGATTTCTGCTTCGCCTTCATCGTCAGTTTCGTCGCCGGCGCCGCATTGTTCGGGAGCGCGTTCCTGATCCCGTCCTTTGCCGTGGCCGTCCTTGCCTTCACGCCGACAGACGCCGGGCAGCTCCTGTTGCCGAGCGGTGCGCTCTTCATCGGCGCGCTCCTCATCGCCGCCTTTCTCATGCAGCTCCGCCGTGTTCCTCCGGTCGCCACCGTGCCCTTCGGCATCCTGATGATCATGGCGGCGATGTGGATGCTGTCCGGATCGACCAGCGAAAGCGGCGCGGGCGACATGATGGCTGCCCTCCTTTTGCGCGGTGCCGGCCTTGGCTTCCTTTTCCTGTCCATCACCCTGATCGCCTTCAGCAATCTCAACAGCCGCAATCTCGCCTCCGGCATCGGCCTCTTCAATACGGGCCGCCAGCTCGGCGGTCTCATAGGGGTCGGCGCACTCCAGACGCTTATCGAGCACAACGTCTCCCACAACCTCGCAGTCCTCGGCGCCAGTGTCACCGCAGGAGCCCCCAGGGTCGCCGAGCGGCTGACGACCACCGCTGCCATGCTGACGGCAAAAGGGATGGACGCGGCTGCCGCAAGCCGCGGAGCGGCGAACCTCCTCGGCCGGGCCGTGGCAGGTCAGTCTACCGTGATCGCCTTCGACACCGCCTTCAACGCGATCGCCCTCCTCTTCGTCATCGCCGCCCCCGTGCTGGTCGGCATCAAGATCGGCCTCTCACGCTATGCGAAAGCGCGTGCTGAAAAAGGCCGCGCCGGTGTGGCGGCCAGGCCATCGGGTCACCGGACCTTTCCGTCCAAGCGCGTGTCGGCATCATAAAGGTCTCGCTTTTCGAAACACCGTCAGTTACCCGTACCGTCGAGATCAGCTCGTTCAGTTCCAACGCAATCATGTCCCCCGCACCGTTGGTGAAGACCGAACGCGTGGGCTCTTTCGAAGGTACCTGTCGAACTGAAGACGGAGAATTGCCAATGACGAGTGCACAAGAAGAGACTGCCTCTCGGGCTGGAAGCCGGATCGACAGCAAGCGCGTCCGGCAATTCGCTCTGCGCATGACGTCCTGGCCGAGCGAAACCGGCACGCCGGGTGAAGCATCCTTCGCGGATCGCCTCCATGGTCTTCTCGGCGAACTCCCCTATTTTCGGGCGCATCCGCAGGACCTACGCCTCGTCGCAAGTCACGGCGAACCGCTGACCCGCAATGTCGTTGCGCTCGTTCGCGGCACGGGTAAGCGAACGCTGGTCATGGCCGGCCACTTCGACACGGTTTCGACCGACAACTATCACGAGCTCAAGGCCCTCGCATGCGACAGCCTGGCGCTCAAGGATGCACTCATCGAAAGCCTGTCGGCGCGCACCGACCGATCCGAACAGGAAGAGCGGGCCTTGGCGGATCTGGCGAGTGGCGACTTCCTCCCCGGCCGCGGTCTGCTCGACATGAAGAGCGGACTCGCCGTGGCCATCGCCTGTCTTGAAGAATTCGCGGCCGACACGGACCGACAGGGCAATCTCATGCTGGTCGCCACCCCCGACGAGGAACGCGAAAGCCGGGGAATGCGATCGCTCCGGGATGCGTTGCCCGGTTTGGTCAGGGATCTCGACATCGAAATCGCCGGGGGCATCAACCTCGACGTGACCTCGGATCAGGGCGACGGCAGCGAAGGACGGGCCGTCTACGCCGGCACGATCGGCAAGCTTCTACCCTTTGCCCTGGTGATCGGCTGCAGTTCTCATGCGAGCTATCCGTTCGAAGGGGTGAGCGCACAGGCCATCGCGGCCGGGATCCTGGCACGCCTGGAAGGGAACGCCTCTCTGGCGGATCGAGACGACAACGATATCTCGCCGCCGCCGATCTGCCTCGAGGCGAAGGATCTGCGCGACGGCTACGAAGTGACGACGCCAGAGCGTTTCTGGATAGCTTTCAACTGGCTCTACCATTCGATGACGGCGGACGCACTCTTTGCGCGCTTCCGAGAGGAAGTGCTGACCGGGGCGAACGAGGCCGTCGAGAAGTTTGCGGCACAGTCGGCGGAATACGGCAAGCTCGTCGGCGGAAGTGCGGGCGCCATACCGGCCAGGCCGCGCCTCCTGTCGTTCAAGGAATTGCGGGCGGCGGCAGCACGCGTCTTCGGAGACGGCTTTGAAGCCCTCTATGCCGAGAAGGAACGAGAATTCTCTCAGAGCGACAATCCGCTCGTCGCTACGCGGCAACTGACGGAGTGGCTGGTCGGTCTCGCGCGCCTTTCCGGCCCCGCCATCGTCGTCGGCTTCTCCGGCCTGCAGTATCCGCCCAGCCATCTGCGCCTGACCGAAGGGAACGACCGCTCCCTTCATCAGGCGATCGAGAAAGCCCGTGCCGGCCTTGGCAACGATCCCGAGCGAAGCCTCGTCTGGAAGCCGCATTTCTACGGAATCTCGGACATGAGTTTCCTTGGGCTTGCCGCAAGCGGCAGCCAGGTCGTTTCGGACAACACCCCGATCGCGCGTCTGGTCGATCGGCCACCCGAGAACGCGCTGCGGTTCCCGACAGTCAATCTCGGGCCTTGGGGACGAGAGTTCCACCAGAAGTTCGAGCGCGTCCATGAACCCTATGCCTTCGGGGTTCTCCCGGATATCGTCTCCGAAATCGCCAGGACCTTTCTCGGCGACCCCGCTCACCGAAACTGACGCTGCACGCAGACCGGCAGGAAATCGTCAGCCAACCCTCGCGAGGATTCCCGCCGCGCGACAGCAAGCCTTTGGGAATGTTCTGCTTTCTCGCGCGGATCTCCACCGGCCCCTGGGGCCGACCCGAGGACTTTGCCGGCCCGCCGGTCAGGAACTGTACCGCCGCCCTGTTTGCTCCTATGTTCCGGGTGGCATCGGAGCCAAAGCTGCGCCGTGCCCCCGTGCCGAGAGTGGTACGCCCGCCCAAGGAGCCCGATACATGATAGATGGTGCCTCAAACGCCGCGCCGCGGATAAACGGCCTTCCCGCGCTTTTCGATCTGAGCGGCCGGATTGCCCTTATTACCGGATCGAGCGGCGGGCTCGGCCTCACCATGGCGCGCGCTCTTTGCGAGGCGGGGGCGTCAGTCATCCTCAACGGGCGCGACGAGACGCGCCTTGCCGGTGCACGGGCGGAACTCGAAGAGCACGGCTTCACCGTGGGAGCCTCGGCCTTCGACGTCACCAAGTCGGCCGAGATCGGCCAAGCGGTGGCCGGTATTCTCGCCGAGCGAGGCCGTATCGACATTCTGGTCAACAATGCCGGAATACAGCACCGCACGCCGCTTCACGAATTCCCGGAAGACGCCTTCAGGCGCGTCATCGAAACCAATTTGACGAGTGCCTTTCTCGTCGGCCAGGCGGTCGTTCAGGGGATGATCGAACGCCGCGAGGGGACGATAATCAATATCTGTTCGGTGCAGAGCGAACTCGCGCGTCCCTCGATCGCGCCCTATGCTGCGTCTAAAGGCGGGCTGAAAATGCTGACCAAAGGCATGGCGCTCGACTGGGGCCGATACGGCATCCGCGTCAACGGGCTTGCGCCGGGCTACTTCAAGACGGAACTGAACAGTGCGCTGGTTTCGGACGAGAAGTTCTCGACATGGCTCGAGCAGAGAACGCCGCTTGGCCGCTGGGGCGATACCGGCGAGCTGGCAGGGGCCGCCGTGTTCCTGGCATCGGCCGCATCGAGCTTCGTCACCGGTCACATACTCTATGTCGACGGTGGCATCACCAGCTGCCTTTGAAACGGGCATTTTTCCATGGCAACCGAAAGAAGGCTGTGAGGACGCGCACCAAGCGCTATGGCAAGCCGGTCGAGGACCTTCCAACCGGTCCGAGGGTCCGGCGACCGGGAAGCGCATCCGGGAGCTGCCGATCCGCATCGACAGCCTTCTTTGATGACTGGGGGAGATATGAGGGGCGACGTTCACATTCGAGATGGCAACCACGTCGCGATCGCAGGGACGAAAATAACGAGTACAGTCAGAGCGGCGAGCGCCACAACGAACGGCAAGACAGCTTTGGAGCCTTCCAGCAAATTCACTCTTGCAATGCCGCAACTGATGAAGAGGCTGGCGCCGACCGGGGGAGTTATTAGGCCGATTGCGAGCCCCATGACCGTTATGATGCCGAAATGGACCGGGTCGATGCCTACCTTCTGCGTAAGGGGCCAGAGGACCGGTACGAGAATGATGATTGCGGCTCCGAGATCCAGAACGGCACCGGCAACCAGATAGAGCGCAAGGATGAGCAGGAGGAGGATCTGCGGATTCGTGGTGATCTGCAGGATCATCTCGGCCGCCTGCTGCGGTATCTGCTCACGGGTAATGATCAGCCCATAGAGTGTTGCGCCGGCGATCAGCAGCATCACGATCCCGGTCGTTATTGCCGCGTCGAGCACGATGCGCGGCAGGTCCCGGACGTGGATTGTACGGTACACCACCATGCCAACAACGAGTGCATATGCGACGGCGATGACGGACGCTTCCGTCGGGGTGGCGATGCCATAACGAATGGAGCCGATGATGATGACCGGCATGACGAGGCCCCACAAGCTGGCGCGGAAGGCCTTGAGGAACGAGGCGAACTGCGGCTTCGGCCCACGGGGATATCCGGCACCGACCGAGCAGAGCCAAGCCACAGCGATCAGCGTCGCGGCCATGAGCAGACCCGGTACGAGCCCCCCGACGAAGAGCCTGCTGACCGATGCACCGGTCACCACGCCGAATATGATCAGCGGTACCGAAGGGGGAATGAGAACCGAGATGAGCGAACCGGACGCCACGACGGCAGCCGAGAAGCTGCGTGCGAAGCCCTTGTTGACCATTTCGGGGATCATGACGCCACCGATGGAGGATGCCTCGGCGACGGCCGAGCCAGTCATGCCGCCCATAATCGTGCCGCCGCCAATGCTCGCATGGGCGAGGCCGCCGCGCATCCAGCCCAGGGTCGCGTTGGCGAGATTCATGATGTCTCGCGCAATCCCGCTCTTGGACATGAGATGACCTGCCAGCAGGAAGAAGGGAATGGACAGCAGGATAAAGCTGTCGATTGCGGCCGTCATGCGCTGCCCTACCAGCGCCGGTGGGATGCCGCCGTAGAGGATGGCGGCGAGCGAGGCCAGGATCAAGGCAAAGGAAACCGGGACGTTAATGAGAAGAAGGGCGATGAACCCGAGGCCGAGGATTGCCGTCACTGTGTTTTCTCCGAAAGATCGAGCACGCTGTCGCGCTTGCCCGTGATCCAGGCACTGACAATGTCGCAGGCGATCAACAGGGTCATCACGCTGTAGCCGGCATAGATCCACCCCATTGGTATCTGCAGGATCGGCGAGGGCTGGGTCAGCGCGAGGCGGATCAGGGAAATGTTGGTCCAGAACGTGTAGACGCAGAGCGCCAGCACGAGGCCCTCGACCAGCATTCTGGACCAGCGATGAAGCGCCGGGCTGTCGATGTAAATGACGGCGTCGACCGCGATATGCAGCCGGTATTTCCAGGCGAGCCATGCGGCGAGATAGCTCACCCAGACGAAGATGAACCGTGCCAGTTCCTCGGTCCAGTTCAGCGGGTGATGGAAGAAATACCGGGCAACCACCTGCCCGAGGCAGGCGACGACCATGATGGCGACCCCGATGATCAGCAGAGCCTGCATCAGGCGTTCGATCCATTTCCAGCCAATTATGAGCATAAGCGTCCCATCGTTTGAATGGGGCGATGACGCAAGCCTGCGCCACCGCCCGAGAAGGTCGGGTTGGGCCTTGCGCTATTGAACCGACTGGATCTTTTCCAGAAGGGCCGGGTCTATGTTCTGTTGCGACGCCGCAAGATCGCGAAGCGCATCCCGGAACGACGTCGTGTCGATTTCGACCACCGTCATGCCCTTTTCCTTCAGCTTGGCGAGATAATCCTTCTCAAGCTCGGCAGCCTTCTCGCGCTGAAATCCGGTTGCCTCGGCGGCTGCTTCGGAGACGGCCGCCTGCTGTTCCGGCGTCAGGCTGTCCCATTTCATCTTGCTGAAAAGCGCAACATGCGGGCCATAGACGTGTCCGGTCAGCATGAGATGGCTTTGAACTTCCCAGAGCGAATTGACGTAGATGACCGTAATCGGGTTCTCCTGCGCATCAATGACGCCTTGGCCAAGGCTGGTGAAAACCTCACCCCAGACCATAGGCACGGGAGATGCGCCAAGTTTCTCGAAGGCGGCCATGTGCACCGGGTTCTGCATGGTCCGCAGCTTGAGGCCCGTCAGGTCTTCCGGCTTGGAGATTTCCTTCTTCGCCGTTAGGTGGCGCCAGCCGTTCTCCCACCAGGCCAGACCGTGAATGCCCCTGGTGTCAAACTTTCCAAGCAGGTCCTTGCCCACATCGCCGTCGAGCGTTGCATAGACGTGCGGGGAATCTCGGAAAAGGAAAGGCAGGTCGACAATGCCGATCTCCGGCGCAAAGGCCAGAAGCGGGCCGGTCGAGACGACCGCCATGTCGACGGAGCCGAACTGCAGCCCCTCGACCATTTCGCGTTCTTCGCCGAGCTGGCGGTCGGGGTAGACTTCGACTTTCACGTCACCATTCGTCTTTTCGCTCACGAGTTCGGCAAAGCGAACGAGCGCGAAATGCGTCGGGTGGCCCGTCGTTGTGCCGTGCCCTGCCTTGATGACGGTTTCGGCAGCGGCAGGAAGCGCCAGTGTGGTTGCAAGTGCGGCGGCGCACAACAGACGTCTGAACATGAAGATTCCTCCCAGTTGGGCGGGGGTCCTCCTCGGACTCCCCGCGAAGATGTATGCTTATAGGCTTATCATACGAGTGTACTGTGCTCTCGATGATCTTTGGCGTCAGGACGCCCCATTTCCGGGCCGGAAGTTCGGGCGTTACTTGCCTCCCGGTCCGAGATAGGGAGGCGGTGAAGACTTCTATCGCATCCTCCCTCCCGTGCCGGCCACGGCGAGAACGGCGATGATGACGACGCCCTGAAGAATATCCTGGATACCGGGGGGCAACCCCGCAATCTGCAGGGTGGTAACGATCATCACGAGAAGAACCGCCCCGAAGAGCGTGCCCATTGCAGTTGCACTGCCGCCGGCGATCAAGGTTCCGCCGAGCACGACGGCGCCGACGGATTGCAACAGATACGGGGTGCCCATCTCGAGAAATGCACCTGCGGCGTAGCCGGAAAGCAGCATGCCGGTCAGTGCGGAGAGAAGTGCGCTTGTCACGAATGTCGAGCAGACGATGCGGCCGGTGCGGATGCCGGTGAGGCGTGCGGCCTGGACGCTCTGGCCGACCGCGAGCAGCTTTCGACCATGGGCGGAAAAACCAAGCATCAGGCCGATGAGGATGGTCAGGGCCAGTACGATGAGGAAGATCAGCGGGAAGCCGCCGATCTTGGCGGTAGCAAGCCATGCCAGAAGGGGCGGCGTCCCCATGCGCGTCACCATCGCATTCACGACGAGGGTCAGGGATGCAAGGATGTAGCCGGTTGCAAGCGTCGCGATCATGGCCGGGATGCGCATCAGGACGACAAGACCCGCGTTGACGAGGCCTATCGCCAGCGCGGTGCCAAGAACGGCGCCGGTGGCCGCCGGAAGGCCGGCATCGGTGCCGCCTGACATCACGACCGAGATGTAGGCGCTCAAGGTCACGGTGCTCGGGATCGAAAGATCGATGTTGCCGCGGCCCGTCGTGATGACGAGCATCTGGCCAAGGGCCGGAAACAGCAGAAAGGACGCTGAGGTCGCCACGCCCGTCAGGCTGTAGATGCTCAAGCGCTCCGTCAGCATGACAAGGGCTGCCCATAACAGCAGGATGCCGGCAAGCGGCAGGACCCAGCGGCGCTCCGCGATCTGATCAAGCATTTCTGTGCCTCCTGACGAGAAGCGCCTGGAACCCGAGGATCAGGATCAGCAATCCTCCCTGGACGGCGGCGTTTACATCTGTGCTGACCCCGAGGGAGGCGAGAAGCGCGCCGATCAGGGAGAGCGTCACGGCCCCTGCTACGACGCCAGCCGGCGCGATCATGCCGCCGAGCAGCTGGCATCCCCCCATGACGACCGCAGCAATGCTCAGAAGCGTGAAGGATGAGCTCGCATTGATATCGCTGGCATTGTTGGTGGCGGTGACATAGAGCCCGGCCACCATTGCGAAGATGCAGGCGATTGCATAGCGATAGACGGCGTAGCGGACGGGCGACCAGCCCGCACGTGTAAGCGCCGAAGCATTGGCGCCGAACCCGCGCAGGATGGTGCCGAGTGCCGATCCGTCGACGAAGAGCGCGGCCGCGGCCGCGAGGAGGATGAGAGCGAGGGGGGTCGGCAATCCCGGAATGCTCCACGAAAACAGCGCCGTCAGCCATTCCGGACTGCTGCCTCCGGGAGACGCTTGCAGCGTCTGCCCCGTCCCGATCCAGATGAAGGATGCGCCGAGCGTCACGACGATGGCAGGGATGGCGCGCGCCTGGATTAGGATGCCCATGAGGGCATAGCCGGCAAGGCCGGCCATTAGCGCCGCTGCGCCGAGGAAGGGGCTGGCCACCAGCAGCGTAGCGCTGATGACGTTGACGAGGCCGGTAAAGGCGCCCGCGCCAAGATCGATCTCACTGCCGCCCACCACGAACATCTGGGCAAGGGCGATGAGCACGAGCGGCACGGCAGGTGCCAGAAGAAGTTCCAGGCCGAAGGAGGATGCGACCAGCGGGTTCTTCATCGACATCGCGGCGAAGACGAGGATCAGGCTGGCAAACGGGATGGCCTTCATGATCGTGGGGCCGAGACGTCGCGGCGCGTTTCCGTCCTGTCCCGGTTCTTCGCTCGTCTTTCCGTGCTCGGCAAAAGACGATGCGACGATGGTGTCCTCGTCAATGTCCGTTCCGTGCAGTTCCCGGATGATGCGGTTCTTGGAAAAGACGAAGACGCGGTCGCATTCCAGGAATTCGAGATCTTCGGTCGAATACCAGATCACGAGGCGGCCGGCCTTCGCGATCTCTCGCACCAGGCGATAGAAGTCACGCTTCGCCCCTATATCGACGCCGCGAGTGGGGTCGTCGAGCAGAAGGACGTCGAAATCATCAGCGAGTGCCCGGGCAACGAGCGCCTTCTGCTGGTTGCCCCCGCTGAGTTCCAGAATTTTCGAGCCGAGGCGATTTTCATCGAGCCGAAGCCTTGCGGCAAGCGAGGCAGCGGCGGGGCGTTCGACTGCATCGCGAACCGCAGCGAAAGGACCGCGTGCCGCAATGCTGCCGATGGAAATATTCTGCAGCACCGTCCAGAGCGGAAAGACGCCCTCATTGGCCCGATCGCCGGATATGTAGCGGACGCGGCTTCCGGGTTTGAGGCCGCTCGTCCGGGGCTGCGAGAAGAGAGCCTGGAGCAGAGCTCGCTGGCCGCTGCCTTCGAGGCCGGCGAGGCCGACAACTTCACCACTCCGGAGTAGGAGAGCCCCCACCTGTTCCGTTGTGCGGGAGCGATCGAGCGTTACGAGAGCGTCGCCCGTGGCGGCCGCTCCGCTCCGCGCTTCGCGCTGCGGTGTGTCGTGCGCGCCGGGGCCGCCCATCGCCTCCACCATTTGCGGAACGGAGGCTTCTGCCGAAATCGCGCGCCAGACGATCTGCCCGTTCCGCATCGCGATGACGCGGTCCGATACGTCCAGCACCTCCGCCAGTTTGTGGCTGATGAAGATGGTGGCCAGGCCTTCCGACGCTCGCTGCCGGACGTAGCGGCGAAGCTGCGCGCTGCGCTCGGCGCCAAGCGAGGACGTCGGCTCATCGAGGATGAGGAGGCGCAGCGAAGGGTCGGCGGCAACGCGGGCAATTTCGACCATCTGCCGTTCGGCAAGGCTGAGATCGGCGACGAGCGCGCTGGTGGAAACTTGTGCGCCGGGAAAGATCGCCTCGATGCTGGCGCGGGCGAGGTTGTGATAGACGCGGCGCCATAGCGGACGGCGGCCGGCAAGCTCCGGGCGTTCAACGTAGAAATTGTCAGCGACGCTGAGATTGCCGCAAAGCGACAGTTCCTGCCAGACGATCCGGACGCCCTGGCTCTGCGCAACGCGCGCCGAGAACCTGTGGGGATCGAGGGCAGTGCCGTTCCAGTGCACCGAGCCCTCGTCCGGCCGCGTCACACCGCAGACGATGCGCATCAGGGTGCTCTTGCCTGCACCGTTGGCGCCGATCAGGCCGATGACCTCGCCGGGGTGGACGTCCAGCGTGAGATTGTCATTGGCACGGGTGCTGCCATAGGCCTTGCCGATGCCCCGAAGCGAAAGCAATGCGGGTCGGTCACCCTCTGACGGTCGATAGTCCTCAGCTGGGGATATGGCGGCAGTCGGCTGCATGCTAGGTCCTCTTATGTCGCGAGATGTCCCGCCGCGTTGCGAGGGCGGAACATCTCTTCCTGCGCTTTTTACTTTGCTGTCTTGATCAGGTTCTCGTTCACCCATTCCTGGCTGAAGCTCGGGCTGATGATGAGGCCGGGCTTCAGGTCTTTCGCGGTCTCTGCGAGGTTGCTTTCGTCAACGGTGGCAACCGGCATGGTCATCTCCTTGGCGGGCGTCGCGCCCTTGACGATCTCGTAGGCAAGCCAGAATGCGGCGCCGCCGATGCCGGGCGTCGTGTTCATGGATGTCGTCTTGTAGCCCTTGGCTGCCTGTTCGGCCCACCAGATCACGAAATCGCTGGAGCCGCCGCCCTCGATGACCGGGAGCTTTTCAGCATAAGGACCGCCGGCCTGAACGAAGGCCTGCGCGATGCCATAGTCGTCGCTGCCGCCCTGGCCGAGAACCGCGTCCACCTGGCCGAGGCTCGGCAGCACGTTGGCGATTGCCGACTGCGCGACGGATGCCGTGGCTTGCCCGAAAACTTCGGCAACGACCTTGACGTCCGGATTGGCGTCGAGAACGGCTTTCTGGGCGCTGTACATCAGGTTGTCGGGACCGGAACCCTTCACGCCGCGCACAACGATGACGTTGCCTTTGTTGCCGATCAGTTCGAGCGTCTTCTTGGCCTGTTCGGTCTTGTAGCCCGTGAAGTCGAAGGAGAGCTTGTAAGCGCAGTCTGCCGTCAGGAGCGAATCGAACGCGATGATCTTGATGCCGGCGGCGCATGCCTTCTCGGCAAGGCCGTTCAGCGCGGTTTCCGAGGCGGCGTTGATGGCGATCGCATCCACGCCGCGCAGGATGAGCTCCGCCATCTGGCTGTTCTGCTGGTTGACGCTGCCATCGCCGTTCAGCACGACGAATTCGGCGATCTTGCCGTCCGCCTTGGCTTTTTCAGCCTCAGCTGTGAAGGCGTCGACCATCTGGCGGCGCCAGGTGTTGCCGTAGAACGAGTTGGACAAGGCGATTACCGGCTTGTCTGGCGAGGCGACGGCGACCTGAGGTGCTATCGCCAGCATCGAAATCGATGCCAGGCAGGCGAATGTGAAGCTGCGACGCAATGTGGACATGGAGACCTCCCGTTCCGTGTGTCAGGCCGTCTTTCCGCGATCGAAAGACTGCCTGGGTTTCTGCTAAGCTTCCCTTGGCGGATCAGATGTCGCGAACGACCGTAAAATAGGCATCCGTGCCTACCTGGCCGCCCTTGAATGCGATCTCTAGTTGTTCTCCCTCCGTCTTCAGGAATCCGGTGCAAAGCGGCGAGCCGGGGCATGCCGGCAGTGGCGCGAGCAATTCGAGTGCGAGTATGGATAGCTGCTTGATCGCGTGGCTTGACGTGTCGCCACCCGCGACGACGGCTCGCTTGAGGCCGTGGCCACGCACGAGCCCGGCAAGGATCAGTCCCAGCCCCTGTCCGATCAGGTGTCCCTCGAGCCCGGCGACCCGCATGTCTGCAATGCCGAGCGCGGTGTAGAGAAGGGGGCTTCGGCCGCTGCGGAGCACGGTGCTCGCCGCCTCGATGGCGGCTTGAACGGTCGCCTCGGTCTGCGTCGTCAGGGCGGAAGCATCGACATGGATGCCATCGAAGCCGTTGTCGATCGCGTGCCGGATCTGCCGTTCCGTGGTCGGTGAGCAACTGCCGGAGACGACGGCAATCGGCCCCCGGCCGCCCGGGCCCGCAACGGATCGAGCCTCGCCGCTGAGTGGCGTTCCGGCGTCCTTAGCCACGAGCGCGTACTCGACGCCCGAGGAACCGGTGACGAACCGGCACTCTTCTCTGAGCGACCACAGATGGCGGCCCGTTGCGGCCTTGGTTTCCTCGTCGAGCACGTCGAAAAGCAGGATGTCTTCCTGTCTGGCACGTTGCGACAGCTCTTCCGGTGCCAGACCGTTCTTCAGACGCAGGAAGTCGATGAGGCCTATGGACTTGTCCGTCTGGCGGCCGAGATGGACGCGCAGGTCGGCCTCATCCATCGGCGTCACGGGATGACGGCTCATCACGGGATGCCGATCGATACGAAACACGTCCGGCCCGAAATGCGCGTAGAGATTGCCGAAGGCGGTATAGCGCTTGAGTTCCGGCGCGCCGACGACGAGCGGCATGCAGGTCTGCCGGAAGACGGAAGCCGCGATGTCCATCGCCCTGCCGATACTGCCGACGGAGGGGCTGGAATCGAAGGTCGAGCAGACCTTGTAATGGCAGAGGGCCGCGCTGGAATGCTTCATCCATTCGAAGACCGGCGGCAGGTTCTCGTCCATCCACTCCGGCGTTTCGCTGCGGCTGGTGCCGGCAATGCCGATGACCCTTCGGCCAGGGAAGCGTTTCATCTCGTCGGCCGTGGGTATAGCGGTGAAGAGGATCGTGGGCGTGCCACGTGTCGCCAGCGCCTCCATCACATCGGTGGACCCGGTCAGATCGTCGCCGTAGTAGCAGAGCAGGAGATCACCGCTCACGAGACGCCCTCCAGCCGGTGTTTCGCAAGGCCGTAGGGGCCGAGTTCGATGGCTGTCGCACCGTCGACGATGACACGCACCTTTTCAGGGGTGATATTGGCGACGAGCACCGTATCGCCGCCGCCGACGGCGAGAACTCTGCTCGGGTCCGAGCTTTCGACGTGCACGGCGTCACGTCCGGCAAGGGAGCTGATCCATTGTGCCGCCTTGAAGGCCGGAGTCGGGCTTCCCGCTTCGAGAACGCCGAAAGGACCCGTCAGACTGCCGAGCGAAAGCACGTCCAATGATGCGTCGGCCGTCGCCGCGGCATATCCGACCACCCAGGCGGCCGCGAAATCCGTCGGCTGCCGCGGGTCGTCGGCCGTCATCGTCATGCGCCGGCGATCCGGGTTGGCGCTGAGCGATGCGCCATAGGGGTTGCTGCGCATGCCGATGGACGACGGCCCGATCCGGTAGGGCATGTCACCGGCGAAAGCGCGGACGGACGCGGTGATGAAGGGCAGGGCCTCCAGCGTCTCCATCACGCTGCGATCGTCTGCGGCATGCACTAGCGGCGACGTCGTGTGAGTGATGAAGTCAAGCCGATCAAGGGGTGGGCGCTTCCTGTTGAGTTCGGTGAAATAGCTGAACATACCACCGCCGAGCGGTAGGTCCGGGAAGGCCTCTCTTGCAGCCGCATAGACCTCGTCCAGCGCCGGGCAGTCCGGCCATGCGCTACCGGGTGGCGTCGATCTCAGGTCTGGCGCCGGGCTGACAGCGATCGCCGAAAGGCCGAGCCCCGCGTCGCGAACCCGTCGCGCGAGATGGGTCAGTTCAACCCGCGGTGACTGCTCGCAGGCCAGCACATATTCCAGCGTCGCTGCCGCGGGATAGGCCGAGAGGAGGCGGGCATATCCTTCAAGGGCGGAGACGCTGTGCCCGGCCAGCGGGTTGAAGGCAAGGATGAGGTGCTGCGGCGCAATCGCCCTCAGTTGATCGATATTGTCCAGCGTATCCGCCAGGTCCTCCGGACGGACGCCAAGGCCAAAGTCCGGGTTGCGGCCGGCTCTGGCGACGGTCGAGAGGTTGACGGCCTCGTCCCGTTGCGCGTGGGTCTGAACGATGTCCGGCTCCCCGCTGAAGATCACGGTGATTGTCTGGCGCACTGGCACACCTTCGGGGAGCGTGTAGGGCCAGGGCAGGGCGAGGGGGCGGACATAGGTCTTGTAGGAGGCATCCGACCAGTTGCGCTGGTCCTCCATCTCGAACGTGTCGCCATCCATCCGGCACTGCGCCGTCATGCCCGGCGCAATCTCATGGGTGATCGCACGCAGATCGAAGAACGGCTGCGCTGGCGCGATGACATCGGGAAAATGTGCCTCTTCCCTACGGCCGTCCGTGTGTTCGACAACGACCGGCTGCCCTGCCACGCCCACGATGGGGTGGAGGATGCAGAAGCCGCAGCGGTTGGTCACGAAGTCGCCGTTCGGAACGGCCTCGGCATCGAAGACCAGCTTGCCGCCGGCGCTTCCGGAGATATGGACGTCGATGGCGAGGCCGGCGCTATCGCTCTTGCACTCGGCCCTGTAGCGAACAGAAAAGTCGGCCCTGGTTTCCTTGATGCTTAGCCCGGAAATGGCGAGCGCATGATTGCCCCAGTTGGCATCGCGAACGAGATAGGAGATGGCCCGAATCGCTTCCTTGCCATGCCACCGAACGGCACGAAGGTTGCCGTCCTCCAGCTCCACGGACAGTGGTCCGGCTGTCAGGCGCTGGACGGTGCCCGCCTCGTTGTTGCCCGCCTGCGGGGTCGGATAGGCTTCGACCATGTCAGACATCCCTCAACTGGATGGTCGCGCCCGTTGCGGCACTTTCATAGGCGGCATTCACGAGCGCGAAGGTCTTCAGATTGTCGTCACCCGACGTGCTGGGTCTCGTTCCCGCAAGCAGGCACTCTACCCAGTGTTTCTGGATCAGCAGGACGCTCTCCTGCACATTGTGCCAGGGCTTGCTCGCCCAGGGGAGCAGCGGCGGGGAGAGATCGTGTCTTTCGACACCTCCCGTACGGCTGGTGAGCGTGAGCTGGTAGCCGGCAGACAGGCGCAGCGATCCTTCGCTTGCATCGATCTCGACGAGCGTTTGCGGAAAGAGCTCCTCTTCCAGCCTGGTCGCGTAGCTGCAGTCCACAACGGACGTTACGCCGTTTTCGTGGGCCAGCATCATGGTCGCGACGTCCTCGCCGGCGATGTCCGGGTTGACGCGGGCGAGCCGGGCCGTGAGGCCCAGAACGTCGCCGAACAGGAAGCGGGCCACATCAAGGACATGGACGCCAAGATCTTCGACGATGAACCGCTTGCCCGTCGCAAGATAGGGCTGGCCTGCATAGACGTCGAACGCCGACCGGAAGGAGACCCGGCCCCAGAAGGGGCGGCCGATGCGCCCACTTGCAAGAATATCTCTCACGGCCATGAGGGGCGACTGCCAGCGGAAGTTCTCGTGAACCATCAGCGTAATCCCGGCCTTTTCGCAGGCATCGACGATCGCGCGCGCATCCTCGATGGTCGGAGCGAGGGGCTTCTGGCAAATGGCCGGCAGCTTCCTCGATGCGGCCAGTTCAACGAGCGCGCGGTGGCTGGGAGCGGTCGTGCAGATATCGACGAAGTCCAGGGTTTCCCGCTCCAGCATTTCGGCCGCGTCGGTATAGGTGCGGGAAATTCCGAACGCAGCGGCGACCTCCGCAAGCCGCTCGGCATTGGTATCGCAAAGAGCGACGATGTCGGCACTGCCATCACGCGCAGCGATGTCGCGCCAGGCATTCAACTGATTGATCGCGAAAAACCCGCAGCCGATGAGGGCGCCATGCAACATGCCGTTCGTCCTCACGTGATCCGCCGAATGCTTTCGGTCAGCTCATCCCGGTTGAAGATGCGCTTCCAGTCATCCTTCATGAGAACGGGGATGCCGAATTCGATCGCCTTGTTGCAGGCATCGGAAAAAACGCCCGGCGTTTCCTCGAAGATCACGGCGCCGAGCACGTTCATGTGGCCGAGCAGGAAGTCGCGAGCCGCCTCCTTTGGAACCCCTCGCGAAACGCACTCGTCCATCGCCTGGCGCATCACCATGAGCAGGCTGGCGCACAATGTTTCCGAAAGGCCCGGCTCCAGCATCGCCATCTGATCGACGGTGATGCGGTGCGACCGCATGACGGGCGCCCAAATGACTTTGGCGATCTCCTCGCCAAGCGCATAATGCGCCTCCGGTCCCTGCATCAGCGCCGAGACGATGTGCTGCTTTGCAGCCACGCCGCCGAAGAAGTCTCGCTTGGCGGCGGGATCGGTCTCGTCGTTGAAGATCGGTGGATGGCAGGGATGGGTGACGAAATAGGTCAGGTCGTCGCGGTTCGGCAGATGGCCGGCAAAGGGAGCGGCGGCGTCGAGAATGACAAGCATCGTGCCGGCGGCGAGCTTGTCCGCGATCCCGGCAGCGACCTTGCCTATGGCGGTGTCCGGCACGGCGAGAATGACAGCGTCGGCGCCCTCCAGCGCGGCGTCCGCAGGAAGTGTGGAGAGCCCCAGTTCGGTTTGGAGGCGAGCCTTCCCCGCCTCGCTCACTTCCACATGGCGCACGTCGAAACGCGAGCCTTGGAGATTCTTTGCAAGACGGCAACCCATCTTGCCGCCGGCGCCGAACAGGGCAATCGAAGTCATTGGGAGATGTCCTTTCGTTATTCCGTTCACCTGTCTGTCAGCGGACGGACGGTCCGCCGCTCCAGCTTGTCGATGATCCGTGTGCGCAGGCCGTCGATCGCAACGGCGATGAAGATGATGGCCGCGGTTACCAGCGGGTAGATGTACGGGTCGGCATTGATGATGTTCAGGCCGTTCTGCACGGTCTTGATGAGGATCGCCCCGAACACGGTGCCAATCACGCTGCCCCGTCCGCCAAAGAGCGAGACGCCCCCGAGGACGGCCGCCGCGATTGCCGAAAACTCGATCTGGTCTCCATATTTCGGGCCGACTGCACCGATCTGCGTGATCGAGACGAAGCCGCCAATGCCGGCGCAAAGCCCTGCGATGATGAAGCAGAAGAGGACGATACGGCGAACCGGGAGCCCGGCCTTTCGCGCCGCTTCGGTGTCGCCACCGACCGCATAGACCTGACGGCCGAAGGCTGTCTGATGCAGGATCAGCCAGGCGGCCGCAAATACGGCGACGAAGGCAACGATGGCGGACGGAATGCCGAGCACGGAGGCGCGGTTCAGGTCGGTTATCTGGTCGGGAAACATGAGCGTCCGTGTGTTGGACAGCCACATCGCGATGCCGCGCAGGATGAAGAGCGTGGCGAGTGTCACGATAAAAGAAGCCACGCCGAGCCGGGTTACCACGCTACCATTGACCGCGCCGATGACGCCCGCCATCGCCATGACCGCCAGAAGCCCGAGCGGCCACGGAATGCCGGGCAGGTAGATCGCCAGAACGCTCGCCGTGAGATACATGCTCGCGCCGACCGACAGGTCGATCTGGCCCGTAAGCAGCACGAACGTCATCCCGATGGCCAGGATCGCGATCGGGGTCGCCTGTATGACGATGTTCCGGAAGTTGGCGAAGGCGAGGAAGCGGTCGGAGACGAGCCCGAACAGGATCAGGAGAACGATGAAGAGAATATAGGGCGCGTTCTGCAGGAGCAGCAGGACAAGTCGGTTGCCTGTTTTCATGCCTGCACCTCTCTTGGCCCGGAAAGGCCCGTGGCAGAGGTCATTATGGCCTCCCGGTCGAAGTCACGGCGCGCGAAGCTGCCGGTCAGTTCGCCGCGGTTGATGGTGAGGATGCGGTCCGAAAGGCCGATGAGTTCCTCGATCTCGGACGAGATGAGCAGAACGGCGCTTCCGCTCTCAACGAGGCTGTTGATGATGCGGTAGACTTCCTGCTTCGCCCCGACGTCGATGCCACGCGTCGGCTCGTCGAGGATGAACAGGCGAGGCTGGCGGAGAAGCCATTTGCCGATGACGACCTTCTGCTGGTTGCCGCCCGACAGGTGCTTGACCATCGTGTCGTCGACCTTGGCCGTCGAAAGATGCATCGCACGGCCCATCTCGGCCGCGACAGTGCTGATCCGCCTTCGATCGACCAGGCCGAATGCGCCGGCGACTGTCGGCAGCGAAGCGAGCACCATGTTCTCGGCGATCGTGAAATCCATGACGAGGCCCTCGCCACGGCGGTCCTCGGTCAGGAACGCGACGCCGGCGGCCATCGCCGTTGCAGGCGTCGGATCGGCAAGCAGCCTGCCGTCGATGCGGATTTCCCCGCGCGCAAATCGATCGAGGCCGAACAGCATTCGAGCGAGTTCCGATCGACCGGAACCCATAAGCCCTGCGAGGCCCACGACCTCCCCGGCGCGAATCTCGAAGGTGATGTTTTCCGCCACGCCAGGCTGGCTGAGGCCCGAGACGGAAAGAACGATGTCGCTCGTCGGTTTGACGGAGCGCTCCGGGTAGATGGCGTCGATCGACCGCCCTACCATCAGGGAGATGATGCGCTGCACGTCGATCGCAGTTGTTTCCGCGGTGCCTGCGACATGCCCGTCACGAAGGACTGCGATGCTGTCGCAGACCGCCATCACGTCTTCCAGCGCATGACTGATGTAAATGATGCCGATGCCACGGCTCTTCAGCCGGCCGATGATAGCGAACAGGCGTTCGACTTCCGGGCGCGTCAGAGAGGTGGTCGGCTCGTCGAAAATGATGAGCCTGGCATTGCGCGACAACGCCTTGGCAATCTCGACGAGTTGTCGCTCACCCTGGCTGAGTTTCGACACCGGCGTCGATGGCTGGTGCGAAATATCGACCTGCGCCAGGTACTCTTCCGTCTGCCGCCGGATCTGCGCACGGTTGATGAAGGGCAGGATATTTCGCCGGGGGAACCTGTCGATGAAGAGGTTTTCCTCGATCGTCAGGTTCGGGAAGAGGTTGAGCTCCTGGTGAATGAACGCGATTCCGGCCGCCGAAGCATCCTTCGGATCGGCCGGGGCATAGATAGCGCCATCGAGCCGCATACTCCCGGCGTTCGGCTTGTGGACCGCGCCGAGGATGTTCATGCTGGTCGACTTGCCGGACCCGTTTTCACCGACAAGCCCCAGTGCCTTGCCCTTTTCGACCGAGAAGCCGACGCCGTGCAAGACGGTTACCCCGAAGAACGATTTGGTCAGGCCTTCGACTTCCAGAAGTTTCGTCATCGCCCGTCCTATCGGTTTACCAGGAGGTGATGGCGAAACGTGTCGACCGTCGCTGCAAGCAGGATGACGCCGCCCTTTATGATGTAGATCATGAAGAGCGACGACCCGAGCAGCTTCATCGACGTGTCGATGAGCAGCAGGAAGAGCACGCCGAATACCGTCCAGACGATCTTGCCCTTGCCGCCGAAAAGGCTCGTGCCACCGATGACCACCGCGCCAATGACGTCGAGCAGGATGTTCTCGCCGGCGATCGGGGAGCCGGTCTGCATGCGCGAGGCGTACATCATCGCTGCGACGGAGGCGCAGGCGCCGCTGATGAGGAAGGTCAACAGGATGGTGCGGCTGACCGGCACGCCGGAAATCCGGGCGGCGCTGGAATTTGCGCCGACCGCATAGACCCACCGCCCGAACTGTGTGTGCGACAGCAGGACATGGGCAGAAAGGCCGATAAATACGGCGAGTGCCACCGTGTAGGGAACGCCGAGGACGGCCCCGGTCGCAAAGGACGTGAAGCCCTCCGGAAGATTTGCGATGGAGGACGATGTCGAATGGAAGGTCACGTACCAGATTGCGAGACCTGCGAAGAACATTCGCGTGGCAAGCGTGACGATGAAGGAGGGCATGTTGAGCTTCACGACGGAGAGCCCGTTGACGGCGCCGACCAGCACCCCGACGGCCAGCATGGCGACAATTGCGGCGGGAACGGCGAGGGCGGAGCCCGACAGATAGCCGTCCGTGCCCGTCATCACCGAGGCGCCGACGACGGCGGCCATGGAAATGATCGCGGTGATGGAGAGGTCGATGCCGGCAATGATGAGGACGAAGGTCTGCCCGATGCCGACGACCAGCAACGGCATCATGTCGCCCAGAATGTTAGACGCCACCTCCCAGGAAAGGATCTCGGGCACGAAAGGGTAGATTGCCGCTACGTAGACGACGCAGAGGACGAGGACGAAATATTCCGAGAGAAGGATTTTCGCCCAACGCAGTGCTCTCGGTCGCTCAGTAGGTGCCGCAAGCGTGTCGCTTGACGCTGAAAGTGGCATTTCGGCCTCGTTGTCGAACTCATCGAATGGTGGGCGGACACGCGGCTCCACCTGTCTGCTATGGACTGCAGCAGGAGGAGCCGCGCCGCCCGGGAGAATTGTGGCGGACCGGAGATCGGCGGAACGCGCGTCCGCGTGCCGGAAGCCCGGAAATCAGCCGGGGTTCTTTTCCTTCCAGAGAACGTAGCCCCACATCTCGGCCGCCTTCTCGCTCATGTTGGCCTGGGTGATCGCGAAACCGGGATCGAGGAGCAATCGATCGACCGTCTTGCCCTCCTGCAGGTCCAGAATGGCCTGGATGGCGAGTTCGGTTTCGAAGAACAGGTTCTGAACGCCGCAGGCATCCATGTAGCCGTCCTTCATCAAGGCATAGGCATCCGGGAAACCGTCGAAGCCGGTGAAGATGACGTGGCCTTCTTCGCCGACCTTGTGCCACTTGTCCGCAGATTTCAGCGCCTGCTGGATCTGCGGGATCAGGAAATCCGATGATGTGAACAGGAACGAAATGTCTGGATTGGCCTGCAGGGCATTGGTCAGGCCCGCAAACGCGGTATCGGCGTTCCATTCCGTCGGGATCTTGGCGACCACCTCGATCGTGTCGGCGAACTGGGCGACCGCTTCTTCGAAACCGTCGCGGCGCTGGATGGCGTTGGGATCGCCGAGATCGCCGATCAGGATTGCGGCCTTGTGCTTCTGACCGGATTTCTTCGCCACCTCGCATGCGTAAGTCACGGCATCGCGCGCGATCTTCTGGTTGTCCGCCTGAATGGCGACCGAGAAAGCCTCCGTCTTGGCCGGCGGGCGGTTGAAGTGCACCATCGGGATCTTGGCCTCGTTTGCAGCCTTGATCGCCGGGATGACCGCGTTGGAATCCGTCTGTACAATGATGATGCCGTCTACCTTGCGGGCGATTGCTGCACGAACCTGCTCGAACTGCTTGTTGTCGTCCTGGTCGGAGATCGCTTCCATGATCTCGAAGCCGCGCTTCTTGAGATCGTCGCGAATGATCTGAATGCCCGCCACCCAGAATTCCGAGTAGAGCCCGTCGAAAAGGACGGCAATCGTCTTCTTGCCCTGCGCCCGGACAGCAAGGGTCATGCCGCTCGTCGCCGCAAGCCCTGCCAGTGTGGCGACGGTGAATTCACGTCTTGTCAGTGTCATTGCGCTCTCCTCCCAAAGAACTTGTTCAGATGGCACCGCCATCTACCGATCGGGTTCTCCTCAATCGTGTACGGCTGGACGTTAGGTCATCATATATGTAATGTCAATCTTGCTCCACGCCTGTTTGCCGCGGAGATTCGGATTGCTATGAAGAACGCGGCAAGGTGGTTGCGCCGTCTTTGGAGAGTCGAATGGAGCCAGTTCAAAAAAAGAAGCTTTACGTCGAGGTGCTCGACCGGCTGATGGAGGCGATCTCGACCTCTGAGTTTCCGCCTGGTTCGCAGCTCCCTTCGGAAAAAGAGCTGATGAACATGATCGGCGTCGGGCGCCCCTCGATTCGCGAGGCCATGCTGGCAATGCAGCAAATGGGCCTGATAAAGATCTCCCACGGGGAAAGGGCGCGCGTCATCAACCCCACGCCGGACGTCATCGTTGCTCAGATCTCGGCGGCGATGATCATGATGCTGGCCACCAATCCCAGGGGCTTGCAGGAGTTGAAGGAGGTGCGGCTCCTGCTCGAAACCGGTCTGGTGCGCGTCGCGACACGGCGTGCGACGGCGCGCGACCTCGATCGTCTCGCTGACTCCATCCGTCAGCTTCAGGAGGCTCGGGGCGACCAGGCGCGCTTCGTCGCTGTCGATATGCAGTTCCACGTGATCATCGCCGAGATGAGCGGAAATTCGATGATCGCTGCCGTTTCGAAAGGCATGCTCGACTGGCTTTCGCGCTTCAAGCGCGATCTCGTCGCCATGAAAGGCGCGGAGCGCCTGACGATCGAAGAGCATGAGCGCATCTACAAGGCAATCGCCGGCGGCGACGCGGAGGCCGCCGCTGCGGCGATGGCCGAGCACATCGATCGGGCAAACGAGCTCTATTCGAAACTGAAGACCTCCGCACAGCCTTAAGCGCTCAAGCCGGCCTCAACAAAATTCGTGGCCGGCAAACTCATATGATGACATAAACTCTTTTTGGTGCTACTTCCTCCGTATAGTCATGCGGTCAGCGCCAGGAAGTGCCCGTGGAATCTCGAATTGTCGCCACCTACCTCATTGAAACGCGCTATCCGCTGGAGGTTGCCGCGGCCGCCATGGCCGGTGAGCAGTCGAGCGGAACCTTCCGTCCCCTTCCGGGCGAGACCCCGGAGCTCCTGAGCCGGTACGGGGCGCGAGTCGAGGCGATCGACGATCTTGGCGAGGCGGATGTCCCGTCCCTGCCTCATTCCCGTCCGCCCAAGGGTCATTCTTCTGCCCGGCCGCGGCGCGCCAGGGTCACCCTGTCCTGGAGCCTCGACAATACGGGCACGATCCTTTCTTCCGTCTGGTCCACGGTGCTCGGTAATCTCTTCGAGCTCCACCACTTCTCGGCGATGAAGCTTCTCGATCTCGTGCTGCCGGACGCCTTCGCCGATGCCTATCCTGGGCCTGCCTTCGGCATCGAGGGGACGCGGCGGCTGACCGGTGTCACCGGCCGACCGATCATCGGCACGATCATCAAGCCGAGCGTCGGGCTGACGGTCGAGGCGACGGCTGCGCTTGCAGACACGCTCATCTCCGCGGGACTCGATTTCATCAAGGACGATGAACTCATGGGTGATCCGCCGCACTCACCGTTCGCCGAGCGTTTCGGTGCCGTCATGGACGTTATCGACCGCCATGCGGACCGCACCGGCCGCAAGGTCATGTTCGCCGCGAATATTTCCGGTGACATGGACCAGATGCGCCGTCAGCTGGACCTGATTGAAAAGCGTGGCGGCACCTGCGCCATGCTCGTCCTCAACTCGGTCGGCCTGCCGGGCGTCATCGACGTCCGGCGCCACTCTTCAGTTGCAATCCATGGACATCGCGCCGGCTGGGGTCTCTTCAGCCGCTCCCCCGATCTCGGCCTCAGCTACACCGCATACCAGAAGTTCTGGCGCCTGGCGGGAGTCGACCACATGCATGTCAACGGCCTGTCGAACAAGTTCTGCGAAACCGACGCCTCCGTCATCGACTCCGCCCGCTGTTGCCTGACCCCGATGTTTTCCCGTCCCGACCGCCCGGACACGGTGATGCCCGTCTTCTCCTCCGGTCAGTCGGCGGTGCAGGCGGAGGCGACCTATGCCGCGCTTGGAACCAACGATCTCATCTATTGCTGCGGCGGAGGCATCATGGCCCATCCGGGCGGGATCGCGGCAGGCGTGCGCAGTCTTCAGGAGGCATGGGAGGCGGCCGCCAGGGGTGTTCCCGCCCGCGACTACGCGGCAACGCATCAAGACCTCGCCGCAGCGCTCGAGACCTTCGGCGCGGGTGCCGGACGATGACAGTTCACGAAGATACCGGCGCGCAACATCGAAGCGCCGGAGCAACATGGGAGAGAAACGATGACGATTTCTGTGGCAGTGCTCGGTGCAGGCGGCAAGATGGGATTCCGCGTCACCCGCAAGCTTGTCGAAGCGGGATATGACCTTCGTGCCGTCGAGATCGGCGATGCCGGCCGCGACCGCCTGTTGGAGGCGAACATTAAGCCGGTTACGTCGGAAGAGGGCATTCCCGGCGCGAAGGTCGTGGTCATGGCGCTGCCCGACAACATGATCGGGGAGGTCGCGCGGCAGATTTCGCCGATGCTGCAATCCGGCGCGATGCTGCTTATCCTCGATGCCGCGGCACCCTACGCGGAGGACCTTCCGAAGGATCGTCCCGACCTCACCTACTTCGTCGGCCATCCTTGTCATCCGCCGCTATTCAACGACGAGACGGAATGGGACGCGCGGCGGGACTATCACGGCGGCATCGCCAAGCAGTCGATCGTATGTGCGCTGATGCAAGGACCGGAGGAGCACTACGCGCTCGGCGAGGAAATCTGCAAGGCCATGTGGTCGCCGATCATCAACAGCTACCGCGTCAGCGTGGAGCAACTCGCCATCCTGGAACCGGGACTGTCGGAAATGGTTGCCATGCCGTTCGTCGACACGATGGTCGAGGCGGTCGAAGAATGCGAGAAGAAGTACGGTATCCCGCGCGAGGCCGCGCTCGATTTCCTGATCGGCCACCTGAATGTCGAGATCGCCATGTGGTTTGGATATTCACCGAAGGTGCCTTCCGATGCAGCGCTACGCCTGATGCGTTTCGCCAAGGGCGTCGTGGTGAAGGACACCTGGCGCGACGCGCTTTCGCCTGCGAGGGTCAAAGAAGCATCTGAACTCATCGTTTACGGCAAGGGGGCCTGACGCTGGTTTCCAACTCTCGCATCGTTTCGGTTTCGACGGCGCTCTTCGACGGCTACCCCATGGAGATGGCAGTCGAGGAGATCGCCGACGCCGGTTGCCTCCACGTAGAACCAGCCTTCATCAAGGGCTACGTCGATTTCGATGAAACAGCGTTCTCGCCTTCGGCGGCCGCGCGCCTCAGCAACCTTGCGGTTGCCAGAGGGGTGCGCATCCACGCGGCCTCGGCACATCTGGACCTATCGGAGCCGGATGCTGCGGCGGCCCTGATCCGGCGGCTCGATTTCGCCGCCGATCTCGGTGCTTCATTCCTGATCACCAATTCCGGACCGGCAGGCAAGCGCGATGCCATCAGAGCGACGGTAGAGGCAGTGATCCCCCAACTGGAGGCAAGCGGCCTCACCCTCGCTCTCGAGAACCCGGGACACGGAAGCGGCAATCTCACGGGTATCGTCTCTGATGCGGCCATTTTCCTGGGCGAAATCGGGTCACCGCGCGTCCGTCTCAATCATGACACGGGAAATGTCTTCACCTACAGCAGCGAAGCACGCCAGCCTGCGGAGGATCTCGCCGCGGCGCCGAATTTGGTGGCGCATGTTCATCTGAAGGACGTGAAGTCTACGAATGAGGGCTGGGTGTTTTGCGCACTCGGCGATGGCGACGTTGATCTTGCGAACTACTGGTCGGCGATGCCCGTAGGTCTCCCCGTCACCATCGAGCTCCCACTTCGCCTTGGCCGGCCACGGCGAGCTGATCCGCAGAGGTATCCAAGGCCGCTGGACCTTGCCACGATACGAAGAGAGCTGACAGCCTCACTTCGGTATATAGGCACCCTTGAGGCTGTTCCGGACTGATTGGCGGACGTTTTATCTGTTGTGCCTGGCTCGTCGCTGCGTTCAAAGCTCACCTTGGCCGTTGAAGTGGTGGCTGAGAATGGTTTTCTTCAAAATCGTATGCCGATCATCCTTGATCCGTCAGTGATGCCGGGACTGAACATCTAATCCCGCAGCGACACCCATACCGGCGCGTGGTCGCTCGCTCCTTCAAGCGCACGGATCTCCCGGTCGATGCCGGCGCCGGTCAGGCGGCGCCGGAGCTTGCGGCTCAAGAGAATGTGGTCGAGGCGAAGGCCGGCGTCGCGCTGCCAGCGGTTGCGGCGGTAGTCCCAGAAAGTGAAGAGCTGATCTTTCGGGTGGATCTTGCGCAGCGCGTCGAGCCAGCCCTGATCGATAAGGCTCCGGAAGGCTGCGCGGCTTTCCGGCTGGACGAGGGCGTTGTCGTCATAGGAGCGGGTCGGATAGATGTCGCGCGGTTCCGGAACGATGTTGTAGTCGCCGGCGAACACCACCGGCACCCCCGTCTCGAGCAGCGCGGCGGCGTGCTGGTTGAAGCGCAAGTGCCAGGCGAGCTTGTAGTCGAATTTCGGCCCGGGCTGCGGATTTCCGTTGGGCGCATAGAGCGACGCGATGAGGATGCCGTTCACCGCCGCCTCGATGTAGCGGCTCTGCGTATCCGAGGGGTCCCCGGGCAATCCGGTTCGCGTGAGCACCGGCTCGCAACCGCGGGCGAGAATGGCGACACCGTTCCAGGCGGCTTGGCCCCGCCAGACGGCGCCGTAGCCGGCTTCTTCGATCGCGGCCTTCGGAAACTGTCCGTCCGTCGCCTTGAGCTCCTGCAGGCAGACCACGTCCGGCTCGGCCGCAGCGAGCCAGGTCAAGAGGATGTCGAGCCGCTTGTTCACCCCGTTGATGTTGAAGGTCGCGATCTTCATGAGGAGCTCAAGGGGCGAGGCGATCCGCCCATCTCGCAACCGCCTCGGCCAGCGTCTTCAGGTGATCCGCGGTCGAGAAGCCCGAGACCTTCTTGCGTGGCTTCAGGTCGTGGTCGCCGTCCTCCAGCCAGAGAAGTTCGATCCTGTCGGAGAGCGCGTATCGCGAAACCTCGTCGCGGGTGCCGAATTCGTCGCGGGTCCCTTGGCAGATCAGTGCAGGCGTCTTGAGATCGGCGAGATGCCGGGTGCGCAACTGCTCCGGTTTTCCGGGGGGATGGAAGGGATAGCCGAGGCAAAGGAGCCCGGCGATCTTCCCTTCGGCATGAAGGTCGTCGGCGACCATGCTGGCGACGCGACCGCCCATGGACTTGCCGCCGATCACGAGAGTGCCTTGGGCGCCGAGTTCGGCAATGGCCGCGCGATACTCCGGATTGAGGGTTTCCGCACGCGGCGGGGGCTTGCGTCCGTCGGCAGTGCGCCGCGCTGCCATATAGCCGAACTCGAAGCGGGCGACGCGAAAGCCCACCCCTGCAAGCGCCAGGGCGGCCGCGGTCATCGAGGTCGAATCCATCGGCGCGCCGGCTCCGTGCGCGAGGAGAATGGTGACGGCCGCATCGCCCGGCCCATCGAACAGGAATTTTCCGTGCATGTCAGCCAGCCGTTCTGGAGAGGAGATGCAGGTTCACGAACTGCACGCCGCGTTCTGCGGCGCGTGCCCATTCGGAATGCTGATCGAGCTCGAGGTAACGCGTCCACCAGCGGCGGGCCTCAGCGAGATTGCCGGCATCGAACTCCAGCTTCGCCAGATTGAAGATGGCATCGGCGTAATCGCCATCGATTTCGATCGCTCTCCTCAGATGCCGCCTGGCCGTGTCCGTGCGGCCGCGTTCGCCCATCAGCCCGGCCAGGTTGAACCAGGCCTCGACGAAGCAAGGATCGAGCTTGATGGCGCGGACATAGTCCTGGGCCGCTTCGGCCTCCCGCCCCGCGGCCCTGAGGCAGTTGGCTCGGTTGAAGGCTGCAACCTCGTCGGTGCGGTCGATGCCGAGATAGCGCTGGTAGAACGCGGCCGCCTGGTCGTATTCCCCCGCTTCTTCGGCCGCTTCGGCCTGAGCGAACAGATCTTCGAGCGCCTCCTCGTCGGGAGAGCCGATGTCGAGCAGCAATTGACCGTCGAGCTCGCTCAGGCCTTCGGCGCGTCGCGCATAGATCGCATCCTTGCGTTCATGGTGCAGCGAGAGCGCCGTGAGGGAGGCAACGTTTCCGGAGCGGTGGACCGAGCGCGCGATCGCGCTCCAGCCGGCGCCGCTAGCCATCAGGCCGGCATATTTTCTGGCGAGGATCAGATCGCGGAAGGAATAGGGCTCGCCGTCATGCTCGAAAGCGTCGAACAATGACAGAAGATCGAGGTAGCGCGGGGAGATGCCGGACTGGTCGACGAGCGATTGCCGCGTCAGCGCCGATGTTTCCGGGGCGCTCGCAAGTCCGAGCAGGCGGAGGAAGCCGTTCTCGCTGAGCACGCACCGACGCTGCCCGCTTTCGCTGTCGAAGCGGGCCTCGATCTCCGCTTCGGACGCCTTTGCGAGCAGCCCGCGCCCGAAGACCACGAACTTCGTCTGCCTGTTGACACCGCGCCTGAGGTGTCCGCCCTGGCGCTCGACCTCGCGCGCCGCCAGCCGCCGCGGAAAGGCGGCGAGCGCGCCCACGATACCGAATGTCCTACCGGCAACCGCCATCAGGCTTTCTTCTTGGCCGCGGGTTTTGCCGTCACGCGTTTCGCCGCCGCGGCTTTGGCAGCGGGCTCCTTTGCTGCGGGCTCCGCCTTGGGCTTGCTCCTGGCCGGCGGTTTGGCCTGCGAAAGGCTCGCCTTGAGGGCATCCATGAGATTGACGACGTTGCCGCGTTCGGGCGCCTGCGCGATGATCGGCTTGTGACCCTTGAGCTTCTCGCGGATCATCTGCATCAGCGCGACCTCGTAGCGGTCTTCGTACTGCTTCGGATCGAAGGTCGTCGTCTTCTGCTCGATGAGCGCTTCGGCAAGCTGCAGCATCTCGGGATCCGGTTTGCCCACCGGAATGTTGCCGAAATAATCCGCCGTGCCGCGCACCTCGTTGGGATTGCGCAAGGTGCAGACGAACATTCCGGTCTCGCGCGGACCGATGGTCACTACCCTTTCGCGGCTGGACAGCACGAGGCGGGCGATCGCGAGCTTCCCGCTTCGGCGCAGAGCTTCACGCAGGACGACGAAGGTTTCCTCGGCCATGGCCCCGTCCGGCGCCAGATAATAAGGGGCGTCCTGGTAGATGACGTCGACAGAATCGGCATCAACGAAAGCCTCGATGTTCATGGTGTGATTGGATTCGATCCGGACGCTTTCCAGATCCGAGTCTTCGATGATGATGTATTTCTTGTCTTCGTATTCGTAGCCCTTCACGAGGTCCGAACGCTCGACGAGGCCGAGCTCCGGATCGACGGGCTTCATGTTGATCCGGTTATGGGTGTCCTTGTGAAGCTGATTGAAGGAAATGCGCTCGCTTGCGCTGGTGGCGGGGTAAAGCCTCACCGGACAGCTCACGAGACTCAGTCTGATATAGCCCTTCCAACTTGCCCTGGGTGCCATGGTTGTCTCCTACGCGGCACTACGATCACATCTGCCAGAGCGGGATGAGGAAAATGCATGCGGTCTCCGCCTGCATCCCGCGCTCAACGACTACAGTATAGACAGATCCCTCGCGAAGTCGTCGATATCGACCCAGGGATCGCCGGACGTGGCCAGAAGGCCCGGCAGCGAAGAATAGTTCAAATCCGCCGGAGCGTCGATAGTCTCCAGGTCCGCCCAGCTGAGCGGGGTCGAAGCGGGCAGATTGGTGCGGGCGCGCAGCGAATAGGGGGCCGCCCAGGTATGGCTGCGGGCGTTGCGATGGAAGTCGATGAAAATGCGCCTTACGCGGTTGTCCTTGCCCATGGTGGTGGTGAAGGTGTCCGGAGCGGTGGCCGCGAGACGGGTCGCGAGCGCGCTCGCCGCCTGATGGAATTTTTTCCAGTCGAGCTTCGGCACGACCGGTACGACGACGTGCACTCCCCTGCCGCCCGATGTCTTTACGAAGGGCACGAGGGCAAGCGCCTCGAGTTCGGCCTTGATGTGGATCGCGGCCTCGACCACTTCGCGCCAGGCGATGCCCTCGCCGGGATCGAGATCGAAGACGATGCGATCCGGCTTGCCGAGCAGCTTGCGTGTCGTTCCCCAGTTGTGGAATTCGACGACGCCGAACTGCGCCAGCGCCAGGTATCCTCTCGCGTCCTCGACCGACAGGTATGTTTTCGCCTCGCCTTCCGAGTTGGTTGCCTGGAACGTCGCGACCGAAGGCGGCATGCCGGTAAAGGGATGCCGCTGGAAGAAGCAATCCTGCGTCCGGCCGGTAGGGCAGCGTACCAGCGAAACGGGACGGCCGAGAATATGCGGCAGCATGAAATCGCCGATCATCGCGTAGTAGACGGCGAGGTCGAGCTTGGTCGGGCCGGACTTGCCGAAGAGCCGACGGGTCGGGTTGGTGATCGATATGCCTGCGAGGTCCGCGTCCGAGATCAGGCGCTTTCTCGACATGGAAACCGGCGTCGACAGCTCGACGTCGCGCAGCCCCTTGAAGACGGCGTGCCGCAGGACGTTGCCGGTTGTCCGGTTGCCATAGTGGATATGCGCCCGGAGCAAGGGCCGCACCCAGATGATCTCCCGGGGCGCTCCTTCGAGCGTTGCGGCGCCGGCCCGCAAGGGCTCGAGCCGCACCAGCAACTCCCTCAGCATCTGCGCGTCGAAGCCGGTTCCGACCTTGCCGCGATATTCCAGCTCGCCGTCGGCCCACTCTCCGAGGGCAAGCGACGCAATGCCCTCGGCCGCCTCCGAAACGGTGTAGCCGACGATCACGAAATCCTCCGCCTTCAGCGCCTTCGTCTTGGTCCAGGTCTTCGACCGGCCGCTTCGGTAGGGGGCGGAGATGCGTTTGGAGACGATCCCTTCCAGACCCATCTCGGAGGCCCGGTCGTAAAGCGCGCGCCCTTCGCCCACCACATGATCGCTGAACTGGATCGCCGAGCGGCTTGGGATCTGCCCTGCAAGCAATTTCTTCAGCAGTGCCTTGCGCTTTTCGAGCGGGACGTCGAAAAGATTCCAGCCGTTGAGATGCAGGAGGTCGAAGGCGTAGAAGACGAGGCTGTTGCCGGCGCCGGTGGAAAGCGCATCCTGCAGCAGCGCGAAGCGGCTGACACCCGTCTCGTCCAGCACGACGATCTCGCCGTCGATGACGGCATCGCGGCACGGCAGCCGCCGGAAAGCCTCCGGCAGGTCTCCGTAGCGCTTCGTCCAGTCGAGCCCGCCGCGAGTGACGAGGCGCACCTTTCCTTCCGCAATGTGGGCCATGGTGCGATAGCCGTCGAACTTGATCTCGTGCAGCCAGAGCTCGGGCTTTTTCGCGTTCTTTTCGGCTTCCGGGGGGAGAATCGTCTGTGTTGCGAGTTGAGGTTCGATGCGTTCGGGTGGTGCGCCCTTGGCCGCACCGGCCAGCGCGCCGGGATTGAGCTTGACCGGCTTTGGCGGTGCCTTCGGCTTCTCCACCAGTTCCTCGATCCGGCGGCCGGATTTGACACTTTCCGGCCGGGCGGCAAGGATGTCGATCGAAGTGTCGGCGGCCGGATCGCGCTCCTTGAAAAGGAGCCAGTTGCGCTGATCCTCTTCGCCCGGTCGAGGCTTCAGACGGGCCAGCATCCACCCGCCGTTGAGCTTCTCCCCTGCCAGGCGGAACTTGAAGGCGCCCTTGCGCAGGTCGTCTTCGACATCGCCCATCGGCGCCCAGACGCCCTTGTCCCAGACGATCATCGGACCGCCGCCATATTCGCCTTCGGGGATCACGCCCTCGAAGTCGATATAGTCGAGGGGATGGTCCTCCGTCTCCACCGCCAGCCGCTTGTCGGCCGGGTTTAGCGACGGACCCTTCGGCACCGCCCAGCTTTTCAGCACGCCGTCGACCTCGAGCCGCAAATCGTAGTGGTCGGCGGTCGCATGGTGCTTGTGCACGACAAATCGGTTGCCGCCGCCGGTCAGATTTCCGACCGGCTCCGGCGTCTTCGAAAAATTCCGCTTCTTGCGGTAGGCCTCCAGCTTCGGCGTCGCCATGCACCCAAGCTATGGCGGATCACGGCGGGCTGCAATATCAGGCGAGCCTGCCCGGATTGCCGAGCGTCATATGGCGGTTCACGTCCTTGTAGAGCAGATAGCGGAATTTGCCCGGTCCGCCGGCATAGCAGGCCTGCGGGCAGAAGGCCCTGAGCCACATATAGTCGCCGGCTTCCACCTCCACCCAGTCGTTGTTGAGGCGGTACACGGCCTTACCTTCGAGCACGTAGAGTCCGTGTTCCATCACATGGGTTTCCATGAACGGGATGGCGCCGCCGGGCTCGAAGGTCACGATCGTGACATGCATGTCGTGGCGCATGTCGGAAGGATCGACGAAGCGGGTGGTGGCCCAGCGCCCGTCCGTTTCCGGCATGGGCGAGGGGGGGATGTCGCGCTCGTTGGTGACGAACGGTTCGGGAAGGGGAACCCCGTCGACTTCCTCATAGGCCTTGCGGATCCAGTGGAATCGCGTCGGCGCACCGGATTCGTTTCTGAGGCTCCATTTGGTGCCCGGCGGAATGAAGGCATAGCCGCCGGACTGCATCAGATGCGTCTCATCTCCGAGCGTCAGATGGAACTCGCCGTCCACCACGAACAACACGGCCTCGGCGCGGGGATCCGTCTCCGGCCGATTGCTGCCGCCGGAAGGGCCAACTTCCATGATATATTGCGAGAAGGTCTCGGCGAAGCCGGAAAGCGGGCGCGACAGCACCCAGAGCCGTGTATTCGTCCAGAAGGGCAGATAGCTCGTCACGATGTCGCGCATGACGCCCTTCGGAATGACCGCATAGGCCTCGGTGAAGATGGCGCGGTCGGAAAGCAGGCTGGTCTGAGGCGGGTGGCCGCCTTCCGGAAAATAGTAGTTCTTCTGCATGTGAATCCCATCGAATGCCAAGTGAAACGGGTTCTTCCGCCTCTCTACCAGGACTTTACAGGCTTGATCCGCGATACGTCCAATATATTGTTCCACTCGATCCAGAGGAATGATGTATCGATAGGACTTCGCGATGGAGCTACGTCACCTGCGCTATTTCGTTGCTGTCGCCGAGGCCGAAAGCTTCACGGCGGCGGCGAGGAGCCTCAACATCTCCCAGCCGCCATTGAGCCAGCAGATCAGGGATCTGGAGGCGGAAGTCGGCACGCGGCTGTTCGAGCGTTCCAGCCGCAATGTCGAGCTGACCGAGGCGGGCGCCGACTTTCTCGAACACGCCCGGATGATTCTTGGCCAGGTGGAGCATGCGACCCGCCAGGCGCGCGCCATCGGTTCCGGGCAGGTAGGAGCGCTGAACATTGCGACGACAGGCTCGGTGCTGCTGGGGCCGTTGTCCAACCTGATCGCGCGGTTCCGGGATGCGTGGCCCGGCGTGTTCGTCCGTATCCATGAAATGGACCCCGAGGCGCAGGAGGCGGCTTTGCTCTCCCATCGCACCGACCTCAGTTTCGTGCGCAGGCCTCGGAACCATCCGGATCTCGTCGCGAATGTCGCCTGGCATGAGAAGGTGGGTATCGCCTTGCCCGAGCACCATCGCCTGGCGGATTTCGGGAAAATCGCGCTCGGCGACCTGCGGCAGGAAAGTTTCGTCTTCCTGCGGCTCGCGGACTCCCGCTTTGCCCGCTACCTGCATGATTGCTGCGTGGCGGCGGGATTCGTACCTGATATCACGAACGAGGTCGTGGAATCCTATTCCCTCACCAGCCTCGTTGCCGCGGGGCTCGGCGTCGCACTCGTCCCGGAATGCATCAGGACTCTTTCGCGACCGGGGGTCGTCTACCGGCCGCTCGCCGACCCCGCGCCGGAAGCCGACGTGTACGTCATCAGCCGGCCGAACCCCGGACCCGTCATCGCAGCCTTTCTGGAAGCAGCGCAAGGCTCGCCGGGCAAAAGGATCGATGCCGGGGTGAGATAGGTCGAGGTCGAGCCGCTCGCCCTCGCTCACGCTTCTGCGTTCTGCCTGCGGCATCCGCCGCGGATAGGGCCTTCGAAGCATGACACACCAGACCAGCTGGATGCGGAGCGCCTTCAGCCTTCCTCCGGCCTATGCCCGCCGATCGCGCGCGTCAATTCGTCCGCCGTGCGGCGCACGGCAGGGCCGAGGATGCCGAGCCTCTCGTCGTCGATACGGACGGTGGGGCCGGAGATCGAGATGCCGCCGATCGCCTCGCCGTACTCGTTGAAGAGCGGGGCTGCGATGCAGCGCATGCCGAGCGTGTGCTCTTCGTCATCGACCGACCAGCCGCGGAAGCGGATCTCCTGAACATTGCGGATCAGGTCCTGCAGCGTGGCGAGCGTCCGACCGGTAAAGCAGGGCAGCGTTCTGCCACTCAAAGTCTTGGCGATCTCCGTATCGGACCAAGTCGACAGAATGGCCTTGCCGATGCCGGAAGCGTGGATCGGGCCCCGCCGCCCGGGACGGAAGAAGGCGCGCATCGGAGCGTGGCTTTCGACCTGGGAAATGAAAACGACGTCGCCGTCTTCCTCAATGCCGATATTCGCCGTCTCGCCGCTTTCGTCCATGAGCCGCTTCAGGAAAGGACGGCTGATCGTGCCGAGCTTGCGGAAGCGCAGGAAGGCGTTGCCTATCTCGAAAGCCTTGACGCCGACGGTCCACGTGCCGGCCTCGGCGTCGTTGGCCACCATCCCGTGCTGGGCGAGCGACGTCAGCAGCCGGTGCACGGTCGAAGGCGCCATGCCTGAGCGCTCCGAAAGCGCGGTCAAGGTCGAGCCGTCCCCTTCGGCGATGATCGCCAGCAGGGCCAGGCTCCTATCCAGCACCTGAACGGAAGCCGGGGCGGCGTTCTCTCCCGCCTTGCGCCCTCTCTTTCCCCTGCCGTTCGCCTCCATGCCAATCTCCAAATCAGTTGCCGCCTGAGATCATGCTCTACAGCCATTGCATCCGATTTTCTCCTATTTGTTGAAAATCTTTATTTCCATATGATGGGAATGATTTCCATAAATTTGTTGAAACAGGTGCGGCATGGATTTACCTTCCAATCAAACAGGAGGAGTTCCCATGGCCAAGATGCGCGCAGTCGATGCAGCGGTTTATGTTCTGGAAAAAGAAGGGATTGATTGCGCCTTCGGCGTACCCGGCGCGGCGATCAATCCATTCTACTCGGCCCTCAGGGCGCGCGGATCGGTCCGTCACATCCTCGCTCGCCACGTCGAGGGGGCTTCGCACATGGCGGAGGGCTATACCCGCGCCAAGCACGGCAATATCGGTGTCTGCATAGGCACCTCGGGCCCGGCCGGCACGGACATGATCACCGGCCTCTACTCGGCATCCGCGGATTCGATCCCGATCCTCTGCATCACCGGGCAGGCGCCGCGTGCGCGTCTCGACAAGGAGGATTTCCAGGCGGTCGACATCGCGAAAATCGCGGCGCCGGTCACCAAATGGGCGGTCACCGTCATGGAGCCGGCGCTGGTCCCCTTCGTCTTCCAGAAGGCATTCCATCTGATGCGCTCGGGTCGGCCGGGACCGGTCCTCATCGACCTGCCGGTCGACGTCCAGCTTGCCGAGATCGAATTCGATCCCGAGACCTACGAGCCGCTTTCCGCCTACAAGCCCGCCGCCACCCGTGCGCAGGCCGAAAAGGCGCTCGCCATGCTCAATGAGGCAGAGCGGCCGCTGATCGTCGCCGGCGGCGGCATCATCAATGCGGACGCTTCGGATCTCCTGACCGAATTCGCCGAGATCACCGGCGTTCCGGTCGTTCCGACACTGATGGGCTGGGGCGTCATCCCGGACGACCATCCGCTGATGGCCGGCATGTGCGGCCTGCAGACCTCGCACCGTTACGGCAATGCGACGCTGCTCGCCTCCGATTTCGTCTTCGGCATCGGCAATCGCTGGGCAAACCGCCACACCGGCAACGTCCCGACCTATACGGAGGGCCGCAAGTTCATCCATGTCGATATCGAGCCGACGCAGATCGGCCGCGTCTTCGCGCCCGATTTCGGCATCGTCTCCGACGCAGGCGCCGCGCTCAAGCTCTTCCTCGACGTCGCGACCGAATGGAAGACTGCCGGCAAGCTGCGCGACTGGTCGGCCTGGGCCGAGGAGTGCCGCGAGCGCAAGCGGACGATGCTGCGCAAGACCCATTTCGATCAGACCCCGCTGAAACCCCAGCGCGTCTACGAGGAGATGAACAAGACTTTCGGCCGCGACACCTGCTACGTCTCGACCATCGGCTTGAGCCAGATTGCCGGCGCGCAATTCCTGCACGTCTACAAGCCGCGCAACTGGATCAATTGCGGCCAGGCCGGTCCGCTCGGTTGGACGCTGCCGGCAGCACTCGGCGTGCGGGCAGCCGATCCGAACCGGAAAATCGTTGCGCTTTCCGGCGATTACGATTTCCAGTTCCTGATCGAGGAGCTGGCGGTCGGCGCCCAGCACAAGCTGCCTTACCTGCATGTGGTCGTGAACAATTCCTATCTCGGGCTGATCCGTCAGGCCCAACGCGGCTTCAACATGGATTTCGAGGTCAGTCTGGCCTTCGACAACATCAATGCCGACGGTGACGCGGAGAAGGGTTACGGGGTCGACCATGTGGCGGTTGCCGAGGGGCTCGGCTGCAAGGCAATCCGCGTCAGGAGCCCGAATGAATTCGCCGACGCCTTCGATCGGGCGCAGGCGCTGATGGAAGAGCACCAGGTGCCCGTCGTCATCGAATTCATCCTGGAGCGCGTCACCAACATCGCCATGGGGGCGGACATCAACGCGGTCGTCGAGTTCGAGGAACTCGCCGAGCGCGGCGAGGATGCCCCGACCGCGATTTCCGCCGTTCTCGATTGAAGAACGTCCTGCGCGGTTCCGCCCGCATCCCGCTTACCACAGAGGAGTGATCGCATGCCGAGATTTGCTGCGAACCTGACGATGCTGTTCAACGAGGCGCCGTTCCTCGACCGTTTCGCACTGGCCGCCAATGCCGGGTTCGAAGGCGTGGAATATCTCTTCCCCTACGAATTCGAGAAGGTGGCGCTGCGCGGCGAACTCGACCGCCACGGCCTGACGCAAGTGCTGCACAACCTGCCGGCCGGCGACTGGGCTGGCGGCGAACGGGGCATCGCAATCCTGCCGGATCGGATCGACGAATTCCGCAAGGGGATCGCCACGGCCATCGACTATGCGACCGCGCTCGGCTGCCGTCAGGTCAATTGCCTCGTGGGGATTGCGCCGGACGGTGTGCCCGACAGCGTGCTGCGCACGACACTCGTCGCCAATCTGAGGCTTGCGGCGGCCGAACTCGGCAAGTGCGGCATCCGCCTCCTGATCGAACCGATCAACCGCTTCGATATTCCCGGCTTCTATCTCAACACGGTCGGGCAGGCGGCGTCGATCATCGAGGAGGTGGGGAGCGACAACCTCTTCGTCCAGTACGACCTCTACCACCAGCAGCGCACCGAAGGCGAACTCGTCGGTACCTACAGGCGCTACCGCGAAAAGATCGCGCACATACAGCTTGCGGACAATCCCGGACGCAACGAGCCGGGGACCGGCGAGATCAACCACCCCTTCGTCTTCGACGCGCTGGAAGCCGCCGGCTACGACGGCTGGATCGGGTGCGAATACAAGCCGCTGACGACCACCGCGGAAGGACTTGGGTGGCTCGGCACCGAGCACCGGCGCAAACAATCCGCAGACATCATCCAAATCAGGAGCTAAGCACGATGGCATCTATCGGTTTCATTGGACTGGGTATCATGGGCACGCCGATGGCGCGCCACCTTCAGGATGCCGGTCACAAGATCATCACGTCCAAATTCGCCATCCCGCCGCGTCAGGAGCTCGTCGACAACGGACTGGAAATCGTCGAAACGCCGAAGGCGCTCGCGGAAACGGTCGACACGATCATCCTGATGCTGCCGGATACGCCGGAAGTGAAGGATGTCCTGTTCGGTGAGAATGGCGTCTATTACGGCCTGGGCGAGGGCAAGCTCGTCATCGACATGAGCTCCATCTCGCCGATCGAGACGAAGGAGTTCGCCAAGAAGGTACGCGAAACCGGTGCCGAATATATCGACGCCCCGGTTTCCGGAGGCGAGGTCGGCGCCAAGAACGCCTCCCTCAGCATCATGGCCGGCGGCAAGCCGAGCTCGTTCGAACGCGCCCTGCCGCTCTTCAAGCTGATGGGCAAGAACATCACGCTGGTCGGCGATTGCGGCGACGGTCAGGTCACCAAGGTCGCAAACCAGATCATCGTGGCGCTGACCATCGAGGCAGTCTCCGAGGCGCTGGTCTTCGCGTCCAAGGCAGGAGCCGATCCGGCCCGTGTCCGCGAGGCGCTGATGGGCGGCTTCGCATCGTCGCGCATTCTCGAGGTCCATGGCGATCGGATGATCAAGCGTACCTTCGAGCCGGGCTTCCGCATCTCGCTGCACCAGAAGGACCTGAACCTCGCGCTGCAGGGAGCGAAAAGCCTCGGCATCTCGCTGCCGAACACGGCGGCGACCCAGGAGCTCTTCAACAATTGCGCCGCCAATGGCGACAGCGGGCTTGACCACTCCGGGCTCGTGCGGGCGCTCGAGCGGATGGCGAACCACGAGGTCGCATAAGTCGCGATCGAGGACGCGCATGATCGGCCGGCGGCCTCATCCGTCGGGGAGATCATGCATCCGGGCGGCGGAAGGAGGAGCCGCCGCCCGCGTATTTCCAACGGGAGGAACAATGGCCGCCATCGCCAACCCGCGTCAATTCCTGGAGAGCCTGTTCGCCTCTGCGGTGTCCGCCGCTGATCCGGAACGCGTCATCGCCGCAAATCTGCCGGAGCCGCCGAAGGGGCGAACGGTCGTCATCGGAGCCGGCAAAGGCGCCGCTCAGATGGCCCGGGCGTTCGAATGCGCCTGGGAGGGGCCGCTCAGCGGCGTGGTCGTCACACGCTACGGTTTCGGCGCGCGCTGCAGGCAGGTCGAGGTGCTCGAAGCCTCCCATCCCTTGCCGGACGAGGGCGGGCTGAAGGCATCGAAGCGGCTCCTCGCGGCGGTCAGTGGCCTGACCGGGGATGACTTGGTCGTGGCGCTGATCTGCGGCGGCGGTTCGGCGCTCCTGCCGGCACCACCACCGGGGCTTTCGCTCGAGGATGAAATCGCCGTCAATCGGGCGCTTCTTGCGTCAGGCGCGCCGATCAGAGCGATGAACGCGGTGCGGAAACATGTTTCCTTGATCAAGGGTGGCCGCCTTGCCGCTGCGGCCCATCCGGCCAGGGTCGTCTCTCTCGTCGTCTCCGATATTCCCGGCGACGACGCGGCGCTGGTCGCATCCGGCCCGACGGTCGCCGACGCAGCCAGCCGTGACGACGCCCTGAAGATCGTCGAGCGCTATCGCCTGGCTTTGCCGGAAAAGGTCATGCGCCGGCTGGCGAGCGCTGCGGCGGATGCACCGAGACCTTCCGATCCGCGCTTTGCCCGCAACGAGGTGCGACTGATCGCTTCGGCAGGCGTCTCACTGGAGGCCGCGGCGTCCAAGGCCCGGGCCGCGGGCATAGAGGCCGTCATTCTTTCCGATGCGATCGAAGGGGAGGCACGCGATGTCGGGCTCGTTCATGCGGCCATCGCGCGCGAGACGGCGCTGCGCGGCCGCCCCTTTCCGAAGCCCGCCCTCATCCTTTCCGGCGGCGAAACGACGGTGACGGTCCGGGGCGAAGGTCGCGGCGGGCGCAACAGCGAGTTCCTGCTGTCGCTGGCGCTCGGCATCGACGGTATCGGCGGGATCTCGGCGCTCGCCGCGGATACCGACGGCATCGACGGATCCGAGGACAATGCCGGCGCCTTCGCCGATCATACGACGATCGCGCGCCTGCTGGCGCGGCGCCTGGATGCCGCCGCGCTGCTTCAGAAGAACGACAGCTGGGTGGCCTTCGATGCGCTTGGAGACCTTTTCAAGCCGGGGCCGACGGGCACGAACGTCAATGATTTCAGGGCGGTGCTGATCCAGTGATCGGTGCCGGCACCCAAAGGCAATTGGTCAACCAGGGAGGAAAGACCATGATACCTCTACCGATCCGCCCGCTTTCGCACGGCGAGTTCGCGCCCTTCGGCGACGTCATCGAGCCTGACGATGCGAAGAGCTTTCCGATCAACGCCGGCAAATGCATCCGCTATCACGACCTTGCGAAGGTGGAGACGAGCGGCCCGGAAGCCCGAACGCTGGTCAGCCTCTTGAAGGGCGAGCCCTACGAGATCCCCCTGACGCTGAAGATGGTGGAACGGCACCCGCTCGGAAGCCAGGCCTTCATCCCGCTGACGGGAAATCCCTTTCTCGTGGTCGTCGCGCCCGACGAAGGCGGGGAACCCGGAGAGCCGATAGCCTTCGAGACCGCGCCGGGCCAGGGGGTCAACATCGCGCAAAATGTCTGGCACGGAATTCTGACGCCGCTTCGTTCGACCTCCGAATTCGTCGTCATCGACCGCGGCGGCAGCGGGTGCAATCTCGAGGAGCATTTCTTCGAAAAGCCTTATCAGGTCGAATACGCTTGACCGACGCGTGCCCCGCACTTGTTGCGGGGCGCTCGAACTCTTAGGTTCGGTGCTTCCGAGTCCGTGATCTTTGAGCAATGCAGCACTTCGCCAGGAAAATGTGGGGAGAAACCGGTTGGGGCATGCCGACCTCGCTCGCCCTGCACCTGGCGCTCGCCTTCTTGCTGCTGGTTCGGCTGCCGGAATTGTCTGCGCCGGCAAAGGAGCAAAGCGTCAGCGTCGAGCTCGTTGCGCAGCCGAAGAGTGCGGAAAAGCCCGAGCAAAAGCCGAACGTGGCCAACAGCGAGCAAACGCGTCCTCAGCCTGAGGCATTCGAGTCGGCCGCAGCGCCGGTCGAAACGGAAAAGCCGCCTCGGCCCGAATTGCCTCCGGCCGCGCCGAAGAAGTCCGAAACGCCGAGCGAGAAGCCGGAGGCCTCGCGTCCCGCCCCGGCAAAAACGGAAAACACCGCCAGCGAAAAGCCGGCGGAAAGCAGGACCGCGCTTGCGGAATTGCGCGTCGATGCCCCGAGCGCAGCGAAAGAGGCGGCCGATGCCGCAGCCACGCCGCAGGCTGCAGCTGTTCCCCAGGAGAAACCGGTTCTGGAGGAAGCAAGGGCGGACCCGGCGCAAAAGCCGGCCGAGGCCATGGCCGAACACCAGTCGAACCAGCTCGTCCAGGCGAAGGAACTCTATTCTGAAAACGCCCTGTCGGACCCCCGTGTGAAACAGGCGATCGGCAGGTTGCCGCCGAAGAAGCGGATCGTGCAGCTCTGCAGCATCGAAGCGCTCGAGCAGGTGCGGCGCGAAATGCCCGGCGCCTTTCCGGATATGCTCGTTCCCTTCGGCCCTTCGGGGGGCTTCATCTCGCCGACAGGCCTGAACGCCGATGGCGGCGCCTTCCGCAGCCGGTCGACATGGTACGCCATCGACTTCGAATGCGAAGTGAGCCCCGAGACGACATCGGTCACTTCCTTCAGCTTCGCGATCGGCAAGGCGATCCCGAAGAGCGAGTGGGCCGCGCGACAGCTGCCGAGCAATTAAACACGGACGGATGGAGGGACAGAATGGCAAGCGCGTATCGCTGGCTGAACGAGCCGGCAAGCTGGGAGGGCGACGAACGCGATCTGTCGCTCAAGACCGACGCCAAGACGGATTTCTGGCGCGAAACCTTCTACGGCTTCGTGCGCGACAGCGGACATGCCTATCTTCGTCCGGTTTCAGGCGATTTCACCGCCTCGGCGACGATCGTCGGCCAGTATGAGCAGCTTTACGACCAGGCCGGTCTGATGCTGCGGCTCGACGAACAGAACTGGATCAAATGCGGTATCGAATATACTGACGGGCTGATGCATTTCAGCGTGGTCGTGACACGCGGCGTATCGGACTGGTCGGTCATTCCGTTGCACGCAAGGGCGCCTTCGGACCCACTGGAGGTGCGGCTGACGCGGCATGGCGATGCGGTGCGGGTGCAATTCCGCTTTGGCGAGGAACGGTGGCAGATGGCGCGGCTCTGTCCCTTTTCCGCCGCTGATGCCGAGGCCGGCGTCACGGCCTGTTCGCCGGAGCGCGCGGGCTTTGCGGCAAGGTTCCGCGATTTGAATTTCGGCCCGCCGATCGCTCGCGCCTTGCACGACGACTGACGCCCCGATAACGCGATCCTTGTGCGAAAATGGGTCAGGCGATCGCGCGCGGCGTCAGGCTGCCGGCCGGCCGGCAGGAGTCGCGAATCACCAGTCTTCCCTGAAGCACGAGCCGGCGTGGCGCTTCCGGGCTAGCGCCGGAAAGGCGGTCGAGCACGAGCTGCGCGGCCTGTTCGCCGATCGCCTGGACTGGCTGGGCGATCGTCGTCAGATGCGGCTGGAAGACGTCGGCCCAGGGAAAATCGTCGAAGCTTGCGACCGAAACGTCGTCCGGGCAGCGAAGGCCGATATCCCGGATCGCCTTCATCACCCCGATGACCATCAGGTTGTTGGCGGAGAAAATCGCCGTTGGCCGCTCGGGACTTGTCAGCAGCTGGATCGCCGCGGTGTAGGCGTCCTTCTCCCGAAAATTGCCGATCCGGATCAGGTCCTCCTCGCAGGGGAGGCCCGCCGCCTCCAACGCTGCCCGATAGCCGGCAAGACGCTCCCGTCCGGTCGAAGTGTCGAGCGAGCCCGAAATATAGCCGATGCGCCGATGGCCGAGGCCGAGCATATAGACCGTTGCATCCTGAACCGCGCGACGATTGTCGAGCACGACCGCATCGGTGTCGATGCCGTCGCAAAGCCTGTCGATCAGCACGGTTGGAAGATTGGCGCTAGCGATCATGCGCTTCAGCGTCTCGTCGTCTCCGGCCGGCGCGATGATCAGGCCGTCCACGCTCCGGTCGATCAACAGGGCGATCTGCTCGTCCTGCAAGGCAACGTCCTCGTCATTGCAGCAGAGCATCACGGCGTAGCCGGCCCGATGCAGCACGTCCTGGATCACTGCCACGACATCGGTGAAGAAGGGATTGGTGATATCGGCAACCATCAGGCCTACGGTGCGGGTCGTGCCGAGCTTGAGGCTGCGGGCGATCGCGTTGCGCTTGTAGCCTATGAGGCCGATCGCCTGCTCTATGCGGCTGCGCAATTCCGGACTGACCGGGGCCGAGCCGTTGATCACGGCCGAGACCGTCGCCACAGAGACATGCGCCGCCTTGGCGACGTCGAGCATGGTCGGTGCACCGGATTTCCGAGAATTTCGTCGCTGCTGCATTTCTTCTGAAACGTTTAGATGATTTGCTCGCGAAACTGTATTTGAATTGCTGGAATTAGGCAATCAAGTCCGGAACCGCCTGCTTGACAGTGTCGAAACGTTTAGAATAGGCTGCAGGAAATAGGCGAATAGAGCGTCAGATGTCGGCGGTAGGGAGGCTGCCAATATCATGCGCGATGCTATCCCCCGTGATTCGGTCACCAAAGAATCCGGCCGGCCAGTTCTGGCGGCCGAAGCGGTTTCGAAATCGTTCGGCGGCGTCGCGGCGCTCAAGGATGTGCGCTTCGAACTGCGCGCGGGCGAAATCCATGCGCTCATGGGCGAGAATGGCGCCGGCAAGTCGACGCTGATGAAGGTCTTGTCCGGCGTCTACCCGGACTACGAGGGCACCTTCCGCGTCGATGGAGAAACCGCCCGCTTCTCCAATGTGCGCGATGCCGAGGCGGCCGGAATCGCCATCATCCATCAGGAACTCAACCTCGTCCCCGAACTCGGCGTCGCCGACAACATCTTTCTCGGCCGCGAACGGGTGATCGCCGGTCTTTTCGTGGATCGCAAGGCGAGCCTGGAGGCCGCACGAGGGCTGTTGAACCGTCTCGGCATCGAACTCGACCCGGAGGCGCGCGTCGGGCAGTTGCGGGTGGGCGAACAACAGCTCGTCGAGATCGCGAAGGCCCTTTCCGTCGAAGCGCGCATTCTGATCATGGACGAACCGACCTCGGCGCTTTCGCCCGGCGAGTGTCGGCGCCTCTTCAAGATCATGCGGCAACTCGCGGCCGACGGCGTCGGCATCATCTATATTTCGCACCGGATCGACGAGGTCATGCAGCTCAGCGATCGGGTCACCGTCTTCCGCGACGGCCGGCATGTCTGGACCCGGCCGATGGCCGGACTGGACGAGAATACGATCATCGCCGCAATGGTGGGCCGCAACCTCCTCGACGCGCACCCGGCCGACCGGGGCAACGGCGAGGGCGAGCCCGTCCTTTCGGTAAGGGACCTGTCGCTTGCCGTGCCCGGACGCCATGGCTGGCGCGACGTGCTGAAGGGCGTGAGCTTCGACGTTCGCGCCGGCGAGATCCTCGGCATCGGCGGCTTGCTCGGCGCGGGGCGCACGGAAATCCTGGAGACAATTTTTGCATCGAATGAAGGCCTTCGCGGCGGTGATATCCGGCTGGACGGCATCGCCGTCGATATCCGCTCGCCACGCGATGCTCGCCGCCTCGGTTTTGCTCTGGTGACGGAGGACCGCAAGGCGAAGGGGCTGCATCTTCACGAATCGATCAGAGACAATGTGGCCCTGCCGCTTGTTGGAAGGCTCGCCCGATTCGGGCTGCGCTCCTTCGAAGGCGAGCGTGCGCTCGCAAAAGGGGCAGTCGATGCGCTCGGCGTGCGCTGCGCGAGCACCGACCAGGCGGCCGGAACCCTGTCCGGCGGCAACCAGCAGAAGGTCGTCATCGGCAAGTGGCTGGCGACCGGTCCGCGTGTCCTTCTTCTCGACGAGCCGACGCGCGGCATCGACGTCGGTGCGAAGCGCGAGATCTACGATCTCATCTTCAAGCTCGCCGGCGACGGGCTGGCGATCGTGGTGGTCAGTTCCGAACTGCCGGAGCTTTTGCTCCTCGCCGACCGCATTCTGGTGATGGCCGAGGGACGGCAGACCGGGCTCGTCTCCCGGGAGGAGGCGAGCGAGGAGCGCATCATGCAGCTCGCCGCCCCGCGGAGCGCACGCGGAAGGGCGGTTGCATGAATTTCCTGAGGGCTCTCTCCCGTACGAAACTCTATTGGGGGCTGATCGCCATCTTCCTGATCGGAGTCCTGTCCTCGCCGGTAACGTCGTCGGGCAGAAACATCTTTCTCTCCTCCGGCAATCTCCTCGACGTGTTGCGGCAGGTATCGACCACCGGGCTGATCGCCACCGGCATGACGGCCGTCATTCTGACCGGCGGCATAGACCTTTCGGTCGGCTCGCTGATGGCGATCTGTACCGTCGTCTGCGCAATGCTCCTGACCGTTCCGGGGGACACGGCCGCCCTCTATCTGGGGCTGCCGTCCGTCGGGCTTGCCGTTCTGGTCGGCGGTGCGGCGGCAGTACGCTTCGTCTTCCTGAATATCGAGAAATCACGTGCGGGCGTGACACATGTCCGCGACATCCGGCTTGACCGGACCCGCGGTACCGTTCTGCCCGCCGCAGCCGGCGCCGTTCTCTGTGCCCTGGTTCTAAGTTTCCTCTTGCCTCAGATGCAGACGAAATTCGGCGTGCTCGGCGTTCTGCTCGTGGCGCCGGCGGTCGGACTCATGTTCGGCGCGGTCAACGGCGCGATCATCGTGGTGGGACGATTGCAGCCCTTCATCGTCACGCTTGCCATGATGGTCACGGCGCTCGGCATCGCCCGGCTCACCGCCGGGCAGAACAACGCCGTTCTGCCGGTCTATACCGGCAGCAATGCGACCGCCGATTTCGATATGCTGCGGCAGCTCGTCTTCGGCATCGTGCCGATGCCCGGCATATTCTTCATCGTCGCGATTCTTCTCTATGGCGCGGTGCTGCGGTTCACCCCCTTCGGCCGCTATGTCTATGCGATCGGCGGAAACGAGGAGGCGGCGCGCCTTTCCGGCATCAATGCGGGCCGGGTGAAGATCGTCACCTATGCGGTATCGGGTCTTCTCGCGGGCATCGCCGCGGTCCTCTATGTGGCGCAGTACCGGCAGGGCAAGCCGGACGCCGGCGCGGGCCTCGAACTGGATGCGATCGCGGCAGTGGTCATCGGCGGGACGAGCCTGATGGGAGGGCGCGGGAGCCTTGCCGGGACGTTCTGCGGCGTCCTGATCTTCGGCCTGCTCTCCAATATCCTGCAGCTCCACAACATCAATTCCAATCTTCAGCTGGTGCTGAAGGGCGTGATCATCATCGGCACGGTGCTCGTTCAGGAGCGCAATGCCTACGACCTTCTCGCGCAATTGCGGCTGCCGGGCGCAAGCCGGCGCCCGACTCAAGGAGATACGTCCGCCGAGGAGCGGACGTCGGGAGAGACGTTATCCATGACAATGGGAGGAAAGAAGAAATGAAACGCCGTGACATCATCAAACTGACGGCGGTCGCCGCCGTTCTCGCCGCGACGACCGTGCTCATGCCGGCGCACGACGCCCTGGCTCAGGACAAGAAGTTTCGCATCGGCTTCAGCCAGGCGACGACGATCGAACCGTGGCGTGCGCAGTTCAACAAGGACATCATCGCCGAGGCGGCAAAGCATCCGGACGTCGAACTGATCATAACCGACGGTGAGGACAGGACGGAAAAGCAGGTGGCCGACGTCGAGAACCTCATTCGCCAGGAGGTGGATGCCTTGCTCGTGTCGCCGAAAGAGTCCGCAGGGCTCACCGGCGTGGTGCAGCAGGCGATCGATGCCAAGATCCCGGTCTTCGTTCTCGACCGCAACGTCGAGACCGACCAGTACACCCAGTTCGTCGGCGGCGACAACAAACTGATCGGCCGCGCGGCCGGCGAATATGCGGTCGAGCTTCTCGGCGGAAAGGGCAAGGCTCAGGGCAATATCGTCGAGATATGGGGCGGCATGGGCACCCAGCCGGCGCACGACCGCCACGACGGCTTCCACGAGTTCACCGACAAGGAGCCCGGCATCAAGAACCTGCTCGATCAGCAATCCGGCGACTGGAAGCAGGACCAGGCCTACAACATCATGGCGACGGCGCTGCGCAACAACGAGAAGATCGATCTCGTATACGGCCACAACGATCCGATGGCCTATGGCGCCTATCTGGCGGCGAAGGACGCAGGTCGTGAGAAGGAAATGAAGTTCATCGGCATCGACGCGCTCCCGAACGAAGGCGTGACCTGGGTCAACAACGGCGAACTCACCGCGACCTTCCTCTATGCGACGCCGGGAGCAGAGGGTCTGCGCCAGGCGGTGAAGTTCCTGAAGGGGGAAAAGGTCGAAAAGACCGTCACGCTCGACACGATGAAGGTGACCAAGGAAAACGCCGCGCAGATCCTGAAGGACAACGGCCTGTAAGAGCCGTCGCGCGGACGCGCTGCGGCAAACGCAAAGTCTGCATGCTCATCTCGGTCCGATTTGAGGAAGCGTGCAGCGGGCGGGCGGCGGACGAGGGGGACCGCCCGCCTTCCCTCTCACCGCATCATAGACAGCGCCGTGGCGAAGAAATTCTCGCCGCCGAAATTGCCCGATTTCAGCGCCAGCAACATGTCGTTTCCGGCAGTGCCGATCGTCCTCAGCACGGGGACGCCGGGCGCGATCTCCGGACCGATCAGGAAAGCCGGAATGCCGAGCCTGTCGACGGTCGCGCCGGAGGTCTCTCCGCCGGCGACGACGAGGCGTCTCACGCCGCGCTCTACCAGTTCGCCGGCGATCGCGGCGGTCGCCGTTTCGATCGCGTGCCCGGATGCCTCTCGCCCGTAGCGCGCCTGCAGACGCGAAACGACCTCGGGCGCGGCACTCGCGGCGATGGCGACGGGGCCTTGAGCAATCCGTTCCCCGGCCCAGGCGACGGCTGCGGAAATCTCGTCCGATCCGGCGAGGAGCTTTTCCGTGTCGAGCCGCAGCACCGGCATATGGCGTTCCGCCGCGTCGAGCTGCTTCAGCGTTGCCGCCGAACAGCTGCCTGCGACCACCGCGGCAAGACCGCCGACGGGGCGGATGGCGTCGCTTTCCCCGTCGCTTGCCGAAGCGCGGCCGGAGCGCAGAAGCGCGCGAGCGAGGCCGAGACCCAGGCCGGACGCGCCGGTGGAGACGGGCATTTCGAGCGCCGCTTCGCCGAGCGTTTCGAGATCGCGTTCGAAGACGGCATCCGCGATAGCCGCGGCGGCGCCTTCGGCGCGTAACCGATCGAGCCGTGCCTTTACCGCATCGGCTCCGCGCGTGACGGTCGGCAGGTCGATGAGGCCGGCCTTGCCGCGCGACTGGCGGGTGAGCACCCGCACCAGATTGGCATCGCGCATCGGGTTGAGCGGGTGGTCTTTCAACGGGCTTTCGTCAAGCGGCTGGCCGTTGACGAAAAGATGGCCGAGATAGACGGTTCGCCCCGTTTCCGGAAAGGCCGGCGTAACGAGGGCGATGTCGCCGCCCGAGACGCTCAGAAGCGCTTCGGTCACCGGCCCGATATTGCCGAGATCCGTCGAATCGAAGGTGGAGCAGATCTTGTAGAGCACATGGGCGGCGCCTCGGCCGCGCAGCCAGCTTTCGGCCGCGAGAGCGGCGGCCACGGCCTCCTCCGCTGCGACCGACCGGATCTTCAGGGAAACGACCACCGCATCGACGTCGGGCAGGGCGAGCGACGGATCGGGAATGCCGACCGTCTGCACGGTGCGAAGCCCGTTCTTCGTCAGCGTATTCGCGAGATCGGAGGCGCCCGTGTAGTCGTCGGCGATCGATCCGAGCAGGATTGTCATGGGTCAGCTCCGTCGAAAGGGTTTGAACCAGCCGAGGCCGTCCAGCGTCCGGCCGCGCGGGTTATATTCGCAGCCGACGAAGCCGCCATAGCCGAGCCGGTCGATTTCATCAAAGAGGTAGCGATAGTTCAATTCCTCGCCATCGGGCTCGTGCCGCGAGGGCACGCTGGCGATCTGGATGTGGCCGGTGACCGGCATCAGTTGGCGGAGCGCCATTGCGACGTCGCCGTGCAGGATCTGCCGGTGATAGATGTCGAACTGCAGCTTCAGGTTGGGGAGCGCCAGTTCGGCGATGAGCCGCTCGGCGGTCCCGAAATCGTTGAGGAAATATCCCGGCATGTTGCGCCCGTTGATCGGCTCGACGAGGAGATCGATGCCCTCGTCGGCCAGGCGCCCGGCGGTATAGGCGACCGAGCGGCGGTAACGGGATGCGGCCTCCGGGTCGCGCGGATCAGCAAGACCAGCCATCAGGTGCAGGCGCTTGGCGCCGGTCGCCGCCGCGTAGTCGAGCGCCTTGTCGACATCCGATTTCAACCCGTCGAAGCGGCTGGGCAGGGCGGCGATTCCGCGCTCGCCGGCTGCCCAATCGCCCGGCGGCAGGTTGAACAGCGCCTGCTCGAGCCTGTTGCGGGCAAGCCGTTCGGCGATCGCTTCCGGCGGCACCTCGTAGGGAAAAAGGTACTCGACGGCGGCGAACCCGGCGTCGGCCGCCGCGTCGAAGCGGTCGAGGAACGGCCACTCGGTGAACATCATCGTCAGATTGGCGGCAAAAACGGGCATGCGCGTCTTCCTTAGGGGTTATTTGTGCCGGGCAACGTGGCCCCGGAGAGCTGGGCGTAGAGCCGCGCGAGGGAGGAATCGTCGTCGCGCCCCATGCCTGCGCCCGAGGCTGCAAGATACATCTGCAGTGCGGCCGCCACGAGCGGCACCGGATAGCGCTCCGCGCGCGCCATATCCTGGACGATGCCGAGGTCCTTCACGAAAATCTCGATGGCGCTCAGCGGGGCGTAATCTCCCGCCAGCACATGCGGGATGCGGTTCTCGAACATCCAGGAATTGCCGGCCGAGGCGGTGATCACCTCGTATACTTTGTCGAGGTCCAGCCCTTGTTTCGCCGCGAAGGCGATCGCTTCGCAGGCGGCCGCGATGTGCACGCCGGCGAGAAGCTGGTTGATCATCTTGAAGGCGGCGCCGGTCCCGGCGGTCTCGCCGAGTTCGTAAACCTTGGCGGCCATGGCGTCGAGGGCCGGTCGGGCGGCGGCGAAGGCCTGCGGCGATCCCGACGCCATGATCGTCAGTTCGCCCTTCGATGCCTTTGCCGCGCCACCTGAGATCGGCGCGTCGAGATAGTGAAACCCCAGTCCTTCGAGCCGCTGCGCCAGGTCGCGCGCGATCGCCGGATCCATTGTCGCGGACGATATGAAGACGGCGCCGGGCTTCATCGCGTCTGCAACGCCGTCCCGGCCGAACAGAACGGCTTCGGTCTGCGCGCCGCTCACGACCACCGAAACGACGATGTCGGCGCCCGTCACGGCTTCGCCTGGCGTGCCCGCTCCGCGACCGCCTTCGGCGACGAAACGTTCCACTGCGGGCGGGGCAACGTCGTAGCCAAACACGTCGAGGCCCGCGCTTTTCAACGAGCACGCCATACCGAAGCCCATCGAGCCGAGCCCGAGCACTGCGATCTTCGATGTCATTTCGTCTCCCTCCAGTTGCCGCTCACTCGTTCTAGGGATTTTTGGCAGCGCTGCCAACCAAAATTGGTAGCGCTGCCAAAAAAATCCGCCTATGAAGTCGATGAGAGCCGTGAACGGTCTCGTCAAACTGGACAGGCGCGAAGTGGCGACGGACTTCAAGCAGCAGACACCCGTAACGCTCGCAGAGGTGGCGGAAGCCGCGGGCGTGGGTGAGAGCACGGTTTCCCGCGTGCTGCGCAATCACGGCTCGTTCTCCGGCAAGGCCCGCGAGCGCGTGTTGGATGCGGTCGAGCGGCTTGGCTACGTGCCGAACCGGATTGCCGGAACCTTGGCCTCGGCCGGGTCCCGGCTCGTTGCCTTCGTCATCCCGTCGCTCACCAACATCGTGTTCCCGGACGTGCTGCGGGGTGCAGGCGCCGTTCTGGAGGAAAATCGCTATCAGGCCGTCTTTTCCGTGACGGACTATGAGCCGGAGCGCGAGGAGGCCCTCGTCGCCGCCATGCTCGCCTGGCGGCCGACGGCGGTGATGCTTGCCGGATTCGAGCATACGGAGGGCACACTCAAGATGCTGCGGGCGAGCGGCTGTCGCGTCGTCGAACTGCTCGACATCGACGGGAGCGCCATAGACCTGGCGGTCGGCTTTTCCAATCGTGAGGCGGGTCGGGCGAGCGCCGAATTCCTGTTGAAGCGCGGTTATCGCCGGATCGGCTATGTCGGCCACGATCTCGACCGCGACACACGCGCCGGCAAACGCTTCGACGGCTTCCGTGAAGCGCTGAACCTGGCCGGCGTCGCCCTTGTGGATCGGGAAATCCGTCCGGGCGCTTCTTCGGTTGGGAGCGGTCGGGCGGGGCTCGATCAGCTTCTTCGAAGGGCGCCGGGACTCGATGCGGTCTATTTCTCGAACGACGACATGGCGCTCGGCGGATATTTTCATTGTCTTGCACGCGCCATTTCCGTCCCAACCAGGCTCGCCCTTTTCGGCCATAACGGCCTCGATATCGGCCAGGCCACGCCGCAGCCTCTGACGACCATTCGCACGCCTCGCGTCGCGACGGGAAAGCTGGCGGCCGAGTTGGTCATCAACGATCACCCGTCTCACATCGCCGATCTTGGATTTGAACTGATCGAAGGCGATACAGCCTGAACGAAAGGACCACCAATGTCCGAAACGCGTCTTCGCGAGGAAATCTGCCGCTACGGCCGGTCCCTCTTCGAGCGGGGCCTGACCCCCGGCTCTTCCGGAAACATATCGATGAGACTCGATGACGGCGGCTGGCTGGTGACGCCCACCAATGCCTCGCTCGGCTTCCTCGATCCAGCGCGTATTTCGCGCCTCGATGCCGGCGGTCGGCTTGTCTCGGGCGACAAGCCGACCAAGGAGATCCCGCTTCATTCCGCCCTCTACGAGACGCGCGGCAGCGCCCGCGCCATCGTGCATCTCCATTCGACCCACGCGGTCGCGCTGACGATGCTGCCGGAGATCGATCCGCAAGCGGCCCTTCCGCCGATGACGCCCTATTACCTCATGCGGGCCGGGGAGACTGCGCTCGTACCCTATTACCGCCCCGGAGACCCGGCAGTCGCCGATGCGATCCGCGGGCTTGCGGGCAAATATTCCTCCGTGCTGCTTTCCAATCACGGTCCCGTCGTCGCCGGCGACAGTCTGGAGGCCGCGGTCTTTGCGACGGAGGAACTGGAAGAGACCGCAAAGCTCTACCTGCTGCTGCGCAACCTCAATCCCCGCTATCTCAGCCCGCAGCAAGTCGCCGATCTTGCCAAAACCTTCAGCCTCGACCTGCCGTCGCTCGGCGACCATGAGGGACATGATCACGGATAGAGTGCCTCCCTGCGTCTATTCTCAACCGGTCTGGATCCGCATTTTGCCCCTCACCCTAGCCCTCTCCCCGCCGGCGGGGAGAGGGGACCTGCCCTGAAAAATCCTTGGGGCCACTAAGCTGGCCGGCTAGTCCCTTCGCCCCGCTTGCGGGGAGAAGGTGCCGGCAGGCGGATGAGGGGCAGGCCGAGCGTGTCCGGTCCCGCGGCGCCGCACAACGGCGCCGTGCATTATTGGTGCGCTGCCGCAACGAACCTGTCTTGACCGCACCTTCCGATAAGCCCTCTATTCGTCATACTGATCTGCTGGACCAACCAGTGGATCAGTTGGGAGGCCGCGGTGAACGGAAGTCCAATCCTCACGCATATGCCGAAAGTCGGGAAGAGCCTCGAGCGCCGTACCGCGCGCGACCTCATCGCCGACAAGCTTATGGTGCTGGTTGCGACCAACATGCTGAGGCCCGGCGACGTGCTGCCGGGCGAACGCGAGCTTGCGAGCGTGCTCCATGTGAGCCGCGAGACCGTGCGCGGCGCAATCCAGACGCTGGCGGCGCGCGGTGTGGTCGAGGTGTCGCAAGGAAGCCGAACCCGCGTCGGGAATGTCGATCTCAGCCATGTCACAGTGACGATCGCTTCACCGAACGCGATCGACAGCTACGATCTCGAGGACGTTCACGCCGCAAGACTCCATATCGAGTTGAAGGTGGTCGGCGACGCGGCCGAAAACATCGACGAAGAGGCGCTGCGCAAGCTTGACAGCCTTCTCGATGCGCAGAAGATCTGCGGTGACGACGCGATGCGCTTTCTGATCTGCGACCGCGAGTTCCACGTGGCGATCTACCGGGCCTGCGGCAATCCGCTGCTCTCCGATTTTGTCACCGACCTTTACACCTATATGATGGACTACCGGCGCAGCGCCATGTCACGGCCGGGAGCAATCGAAGCGAGCTACAAGGATCACAGCGACATCGTCGCCGCCTTGAGGCGGCATGACCGGGCGGCCGTCGTTGCCGCCTTTCACCATCATCTGATCCGGATCTATGAGACGACGAAGGCTCTGCTGGCGGACGAGGAGGCAGACGGAACGAACAGAAAGTCAAGCTGAGCAGGACCGACCGGGTGGCTGAACAGGAGGAGGTTCGCCGAATATGCATGTAATGGTCATAGGTGCCGCCGGCATGATCGGCCGGAAGCTGGTCGAAAGGCTGGCCGCGGAGCCCGGATCTCTGGGACGCGAGATCGCCAGCCTGACGTTGGCTGACGTGGCTGAGCCGCCCGTGCCTCCGGCGCTTTCGTCGCTTGCGACGACGCTTGCCATCGACCTGTCCACCGAGGGCAGCGCAGAGCGCCTGATCGCGTCGCGGCCCGACGTGATCTTCCACCTCGCGGCGATCGTCTCGGGAGAGGCGGAGGCCGACTTCGACAAAGGCTACCTGGTCAATCTCGACGGCACGCGTGCGCTCTTCGAGGCGATCCGCCGCGAGGGACAGCGCGAGCGCTACCTCCCGCGCGTCCTCTTCGCCTCCTCTATCGCCGTCTTCGGCCAGCCGTTCCCGGAAAAGATCGGCGACGAGTTCTTCACGACGCCGCTCACCAGTTACGGGACGCAAAAGGCGATCTGCGAGCTGCTGCTCGCCGATTATACCCGCCGCGGCTTCTTCGACGGTATCGGCATTCGGCTGCCGACCATCTGCATACGGCCCGGAAAGCCGAACAAGGCCGCATCCGGCTTCTTCTCCAACATCCTGCGCGAGCCGCTCGTCGGCCAGGAGGCTATCCTGCCCGTGGACGAGAATGTCCGGCATTGGTTCGCGAGCCCGCGCTCGGCCGTGGGCTTCTTCATCCATGCGGCGCGAATGGATACCGATATCATCGGACCGCGGCGAAACCTCACCATGCCGGGGCTTTCGGCGCTGGTCGGCGAGGAGATCGAGGCGCTCGGCCGCATTGCCGGCCGGAAGGCCGTGGGCCTCATCCGCCGCGAACCGGACCCGGTGATCCGCACGATCGTCTCCGGCTGGGCGACCGACTTCGATGCCCGCCGTGCACGAGAACTCGGCTTTACGGCCGAAAGCAATTTCGACGAGATCATCCGCATCCATATCGAAGACGAACTCGGAGGAAGGATCTGAGATGGCCCAGGCGAAGGGATCGGGCGAGGGCAGGATCGCGCTGGTCACGGGCGGCGGGACCGTCCGCGCGGTCGTCTGCGACGTCGGCGATCCGGATCAGGTCGCGGCTCTCTTCGCCGCCGTCCGGGCGGAATTCGGCCGGCTGGACCTCCTCGTCAACAATGCCGGCTCGAACGTGCCGCCCGTGCCCCTCGAAGAGGTGAGCTTCGAACAGTGGAACGGTATCGTCGCGGCGAACCTGACGGGCGCCTTTTTGTGTACGCAACATGCCTTCCGGCTGATGAAGGCGCAAACGCCGCGGGGCGGCCGGATCATCAACAACGGCTCGATTTCCGCGCAGACGCCGCGGCCCAATTCGGCGCCCTATACCGCGACCAAGCACGCCATTACCGGCCTCACGAAATCGACGGCGCTCGATGGCCGGATGCACGACATCGCCTGCGGTCAGATCGACATAGGCAATGCTGCGACCGACATGACGGCGCGGATGAGCACCGGCGTGCTGCAGGCCAATGGCGAGGTTGCGGCGGAGCCGACGATACCGATCGAGCACATCGCCGAGGCGGTCGTCTACATGGCGAGCCTGCCGCTCTCGGCCAATGTTCTAACGATGACCGTGATGGCGACCAGGATGCCGCTGGTCGGCCGCGGATAAAAAGAGGTTTTCAGCCTGGCGCGATCGCGCAAACGATGAATTTGGCGACCGCAAGGGTAAAGATCAGTTCTGGGAGGAACGCAAATGGCAGGCGTGGATTTTGTCGATGTTCGGAAGTCCTTCGGTGCTTTCCCTGTCATCAAGGGCGTGAACATCGAGATCGAGGACGGCGAGTTCGTCATTCTCGTCGGCCCTTCCGGTTGCGGCAAATCCACCTTGCTGCGGATGCTGGCGGGTCTCGAAAACATCACCGCGGGCGAAATTCGCATCGGCAATCAGGTGGTCAACCGATTGCCGCCGAAGGACCGCGACATCGCCATGGTGTTCCAGAACTATGCGCTCTATCCGCATATGACTGTCGCCGACAACATGGCCTTCTCCCTGATGCTGGCAAGCAGACCCAAATCCGAAATCGACAAGCGCGTCGGCGTGGCGGTCGAAATCCTCGGCCTTGCGAAGCTGCTGGACCGTTATCCGCGTCAGCTTTCCGGCGGTCAGCGACAGCGTGTCGCCATGGGGCGGGCGATCGTGCGCGACCCGCAGGTGTTTCTCTTCGACGAACCGCTTTCCAACCTCGACGCGAAGCTGCGCGTCGCCATGCGCGCCGAGATCAAGGAATTGCATCAGCGGCTGAAAACCACGACCGTCTACGTGACGCACGACCAGATCGAGGCGATGACCATGGCCGACAAGATCGTCGTCATGCATGACGGCATCGTCGAGCAGATCGGCGCACCGCTCGAGCTCTACGACAACCCCGCCAATCTCTTCGTGGCCGGTTTCATCGGCTCGCCTGCGATGAACATGCTCAAGGGCCGCCTCGATCCGGACAATCCGAATGCCTTCCTCACCGCCGACGGAACGGCTCTGCCCGTGGCGCAGCCGGCGGCAGCGGCCCAAGGGCGCGATCTCGTCTACGGTCTCAGGCCCGAATACATGGCGCTCGACCCGAACGGGCTGCCGGCCGAAATCGCGGTGATCGAGCCGACCGGCTATGAGACGCAGCTGATCGCAAGGCTCGGCGGGCACGATGTGACCTGTGTTTTCCGCGAGAGGGTGAATGCCAAGCCCGGCGAAACGATCCATCTCGCGATCGATGCCGCGCATGTGCACTTGTTCGACGCCGGAACGGGACGGCGGCTGGTCGGCTGACGTCGCTGACGAAGGGAGGAGCCTTCGTGGCCCATAAAGATGCCAGGCAATCGCCGGCATCGCTCAAGCCGCATTCGCCAAGCGGGACGGTGAATGCCGGAGGAAGACGCTCCCGCATTTTGAGGAGGAGTAGCATGCCGATAAAGAGACGTGATTTTCTCGCAACCTCCGCCGCACTCGCCGGCGTTGCGGGTCTGGGCATCCGCCCGTCCTTCGCGCAGGCCGAGCCGAGCTACAAGCCGGAGGAGGGGGCAAGCCTCAGGCTTCTCAGATGGACGCCCTTCGTCAAGGGCGATGAAGACGCCTGGATCGCCAACACCAAGAAGTTCACCGAAGCCACGGGCGTCGAAGTTCGCATCGACAAGGAAAGCTGGGAGGACATCCGGCCGAAGGCCGCGGTTGCCGCCAATGTCGGCTCCGGTCCGGATATGGTGATGTGCTGGTTCGACGACGCACATCAATATCCCGACAAGCTCGTCGACCTGACGGAGCTCGCCGACTATCTCGGCAACAAATATGGAGGATGGTACGACGGCCTGAAGGGGTATGCGAGCCGCGACGGCCAGTTCATCGCCATGCCGCTGGCCGCGATCGGCAACGCCGTCTGCTACCGCGAGAGCCACATGAAAGCGGCCGGCTTCAGTGAATTCCCGAAGGACACGGCCGGCTTTCTCGAACTCTGCAAGGCCCTCAAGGCCAAGGGAACCCCGGCCGGTTTCCCCCACGGCAAAGCGGTCGGCGACGGCAACAACTACGCCCATTGGCTGCTGTGGAGCCATGGCGGCAAGATGGTCGACGAGAGCGGCAAGGTCACGATCAACAGCCCGGAGACGCTCGCAGCGGTCAACTACGCAAAGTCGCTATACGAGACCTTCATCCCGGGCACCGAAAGCTGGCTCGACATCAACAACAACCGCGCCTTCCTTGCGGGCCAGGTATCGCTGACGGCAAACGGCGTCTCGCTCTACTATGCGGCCAAGAAGGACGCGGCCCTTGCGGAGCTTGCGGCCGACATCCGCACGACCAACTTCCCGGTCGGTCCGGTCGGCCAGAGCGTCGAACTCCACCAGACGAGCTCGATCCTGCTCTTCAAGCACAGCAAGTATCCCGAGGCCGCCAAGGCCTATCTCAAGTTCATGATGGAAGCCGACCAGATGAACGCCTGGATCGAGGGATCGAGCGCCTATTGCTGCCAGCCGCTGAAGGCCTTTGCCGACAACCCGGTCTGGACCTCGGACCCGATCCACGCGCCCTATGCGCGCGCCTCGGAGACGCTGCGGCCGAACGGCTACGCCGGACCGCTCGGCTATGCCTCGGCAGGCGTAATGGCCGACTACGTCCTGGTCGACATGTTCGCCAGTGCGGTCACCGGCCAGGCAACGCCGGAAGACGCCATCATCGAGGCCGAACGGCGGGCGAACCGCTATTATCGCGTCTGACGCGGCCCACGGGCCGCCTCAAGCCGGCAGCAAACGCTGCCGGCAAATGCCTCGAGATCCGTTCCTCCAGCCGGAGAAGCCCGATGTCCTCCATAACGCCGTCCGGAAAGCCATCCACCACGGCTTCGCTGATGCAGAACAACAATGTGCTCGGCTTCCTTTTCATGCTGCCGGCAGCCGTCTTTCTGATCTGCTTTCTGACCTATCCGCTCGGGCTGGGCGTCTGGCTCGGCTTCACCGACACACGCATAGGCCGCGACGGCGTCTTCATCGGGATCGAGAACTACGAGTTCCTGGCCCGGGATTCGGTCTTCTGGCTCTCGGTCTACAACACGCTGCTCTACACCTTCGTGGCGTCGATCCTGAAATTCGTGCTTGGGCTCTGGCTGGCGCTGCTGCTGAACGAAAACCTGCCTTTCAAATCCTTCTTCCGCGCGATCGTGCTCCTGCCCTGGGTCGTGCCGACGGTGCTTTCGGCGCTCGCCTTCTGGTGGATCTACGATTCGCAGTTTTCCATCATCTCCTGGTCGCTGATGCAGCTCGGCATCATCGACGGGCCGATCAACTTCCTGGGCGACCCGAACAACGCGCGCGCTTCCGTCATCGCCGCTAATGTCTGGCGCGGCATTCCCTTCGTGGCGATCTCGCTTCTGGCCGGCCTGCAGACGATCCCGGCTTCGCTGCAGGAGGCAGCCTCGCTCGACGGCGCCACCAGCTGGCAGCGTTTCCGCTATGTAACCCTGCCGATGCTGACCCCGATCATCGCGGTCGTCATGACCTTCTCGGTGCTCTTCACCTTCACCGATTTCCAGCTGATCTACGTGCTGACCAAGGGCGGGCCGGTCAATGCAACCCACTTGATGGCGACGCTTTCGTTCCAGCGCGGCATTCCGGGCGGGCAGCTCGGGGAGGGGGCGGCGATCGCCGTCGCCATGATCCCCTTCCTGCTTGCCGCCATCATGTTCAGCTTCTTCGGTCTGCAACGCCGCAAATGGCAGCAGGGCGGCCAGGATTGAGCGGGAGGACAAAATGAACACGACCACACGAACCGATGACGAGGTCCTCACCGACACGGCCGAGGGCATGAGCTACCTGAACCGCCTGCCGCGGCGGATCGTCGTGCTTTACCTGCCGATGGCGGTCTTCGTCTTCGTACTGCTCTTCCCCTTCTACTGGATGGCGATCACGGCGGTGAAGCCGAACGCGCAGCTGACCGACTACAACAATTACAGCCCTTTCTGGGTGGTCCGTCCGACGCTCGACCACATCAAGTATCTGCTCTTCGAGACCTCCTATCCGGGCTGGCTCTGGAACACGATGCTGGTGGCCGTAGGCTCGACCATCCTGTCGCTGGCCGCATCGGTTTTCGCGGCCTATGCGATCGAGCGGGTGCGCTTCACCGGCGCGCGGCCCGTCGGGCTGCTGATCTTCCTCGCCTATCTGGTGCCGCCGTCGATCCTGTTCATTCCGCTCGCCTTCATCGTCTTCAAATTCGGCATCTACGATTCCAAGCTGGCGCTGATCTTCACCTATCCGACGTTCCTCATACCGTTCTGCACATGGCTCCTGATGGGCTATTTCCGCTCGATCCCCTTCGAACTGGAAGAAAGCGCGCTGGTGGACGGAGCCACGCGCTGGCAGATTCTGGTCAAGATCATCCTGCCGCTCGCCGTGCCGGGCCTGATATCGGCCGGCATCTTCGCCTTCACGCTCTCGTGGAACGAGTTCATCTACGCGCTGACATTCATCCAGTCTTCCGAAAACAAGACAGTACCGGTCGGCGTGCTGACGGAACTCGTGCGCGGCGACGTCTTCGAATGGGGCGCACTGATGGCGGGTGCACTCTTCGGTTCGCTGCCCGTGGTCATTCTCTATTCCTTCTTCGTCGATTATTACGTCTCGTCGATGACGGGAGCGGTGAAGGAGTGAGCTCCCGTCAACGTCTGACGACGAGGAGGACAAATGTCGCGACGATCACCGCGAGTGGCACCCAGGCGCCTGCATCCTCCATGGCCAGAAGGGTGAGCGCGCTGAAGACGCACCAGAGGACCGGAATGGGCAGAAGCAGCCACAGCTTCTGCGGCATGAGCGCCAGAAGGGCGCCGAGGGTCACGGCAACGGTCGGGTCCGGCATTGCCCCGAAGGTTTCGGCCGAGGCGGGCGCGCGGCCGGCAAGCAGCGGGCCGAAAGGATAGCCGAGCGAGCCGAAGACCATCAGGCCGATGCCGCCACGGCGGCGCAGGCTGTTCGCGGGCAATACGCCGCCTTGCGTCCACCGGACCGCGAGAAGCAGCAGACCGGCCTGCAGCATGAAGGCCGCCGTCGCATAGGACATCGCCCAGTTTATGGTGGAGTAACGCAGCCAGAGAAATTGCCACGCGCAGAAGAGCCAGGCCAGGGCGAGCGTCGCCATGGCCGCGGCGCGGGCGCGCCGTCCGTCCGTCGCAGTGGCGAAAAGGATGGCAAGCGCGCCCGCGACGAAGACCGGCTGAAGCGGCCAGAGTCCCTGATTGTAGCGTTCGACAAGGCGGAAATAGACGCGCGGCGAAAACATCAGGAAATCCGCGAGCGTGTAGGTCCCCCAGTCCGACATCACGTCAAATCCATATCACGTGCGACAGGATCGTGCTTCACAGCGCCTCCACATGGGCGGCCATGCGGCGGCGCAGCTTCTCGTCGGGCAGGATGCCTCTCGCAGCCTCCAGGTTCTCCCGTACATGGTCGACGCGCGTAGTCGCGGGGATTGCGCAGGTGACCGCCGGATGCGAAATGATGAACTTCAGGAGAAACTGCGCCCAGCTGCGGGCGCCGGTCTCCGCAAGCCAAGCCGGCAACGGTTCGTCTTCGACCTGCCGGATCAGATCGCCCTGTCGGAACGGCCGGTTGACGATCACGGCAATGCCCTTCTCCTGCGCCAGCGGCAAGATGCGCTCCTCCGCCTCGCGGTCGAGGATATTGTAGGTGACCTGGACGAAATCGATCGGCCGGGTCGCCATGACCTCCTCGATCTCGCGGTGCCTGCGCCCCTCCGAGGTGGTGATGCCGACATAGCGCAGCCGGCCTGCCGCCTTCATGTCTAAGAGCGCGGGCAGGTGCTCTTCCCAGGAGACGAGATTGTGAACCTGCATGAGATCGAATTTCTCGACGCCCCAGTATTCCTTCGATGCCTCGATCTGGGCCGCGCCGTCGCCGGGATCCGATATCCAGACCTTTTCCGCCGAGAAGAGCCGCTTCGGATGTCCGAGCTTACGGAGGCCGTAGCCGATGGTCGGCTGGGAGGATCCGTACATCGGCGAGGAATCGATCATGCGACCGCCGCCTTCGAAGAAGGCAGCGATCACGGCGGCACATTCGTCCATCAGGACGGGGTCGTCTCCGACGTTGAAAGTGATCCAGGTGCCGAGGCCGACCAGCGGCAGCGCTTCTTTGCTCTTCGGTATGACCCGCGTCGTGAGGTCGGCAGCCTGGCCCCACGCCCCCGGCATGAGCGGCAGCGACATACCGATACCTAGCCCCTGAACGACTGCGCGCCGCGTGAAGGTCATCGATCGCTCCCTTCGGCCTGAAGCTCTCGAGCCTGTGGCTCATGGGGCGGGATAATAACCCCTGCGGCGCTACTCTGCAGCCACGAAGTCGTGAGCGCGGTGCCGTTAAAGACCGGGAAAGGATCGAGAGGACCGGCTTCGAGCGCCGTGAAATTCTGGTCGTCGAGGCTGAATTCGATCACCGTGACGCTGCCCGGCGGACTGCTGGATGTTTCGGCGGGCGCGGTGGTGCTGCCCGATATGGCGGAATTCCGGATCGTCGATAGTAGAACGCGATGATTGGTAATCTGGGGGGACGAAGCGGACTAGCTCCTATGGGCGTTCCGCGGAATCGCGGAGGGCTCCAGTTCATTGATACCGTCGATGCGCTGGTCGTTCGCAGGAACGGCCTCGATCTCGAGATTGTGCTTTGCATGGCGCATGTGCTGCCATTCCTTCTCGAGGCGCAGGAATACGTCCGTCGGCATGAATTTTCTCTGCATTCGACCCTCCACGCGGCTGCGTCGAAGAACACGCAAGGAACTGCTTTGTTCCCGCGCCATTACGCAAAACGTGAAAATATAGCGTCCTGGTATGTCTCGAACTGGCCTGACCCGATAGGTGAACCCGCGCTGCTGCTGATCGGTTATGCGGCGGGGTCCACCTATCGTCCCCTCGAAACTGGTGAGGCCGCCTCCTCAATAGCATTCGGCGGGCGGCCTCAAGGCATACGCCTCAACCCGGATTTCACTCCCGGCGGGCGCTCGCGTCAAGGTTTAGCGTTTACTCAATTCGAGTTAGAAAAGATGTATCGGGCGCGTTTGCCTGCCGGGCAAGCCGAATGCGAGACGGCCTAAGTCCTGTTGAGATTCGGTCCACCCGCCGCGGTTTGTTTGATCGCCTCATTCCTGTGCTTGTCACAGGAATGCAGCCAGACCAGGTCCTTGGGCTGAAAGAACGCTTCCCGCGCCGCAGACGCGGCGCTGCTGGATCCCTGTGACGAGCACAGGGATGAGGGTAGAGAGGGTGCAACCCCTCGGCGCGTTTAGTTGCGTCACAGGCTGATCATTCCCCGCATATTCGCAAGTGAAAGCTGTAGCAGTCGCACATCCCCGGTCCCTCATTCCTGTGCTTGTCACAGGAATCCAGCCAGACCAAGTCCTTGGGCTGAAGTGGCGCGCGGTCGGTACTCAAGGAATCCAAGCGCATCGCCATGCGTGCCGACAAAGCCGACCCGGGCGTCAACGCGAATATCCATCTCGCAGCAGCCGTCATAAACTCGAAATGAATCTCAACAGGCCTAGATGGTCTGCAACGTCCAGGATGCCGCGCCGGCGATAAGCCCAAGGGCGAGGGCAATGGCGATCGCATATCTCATCATCTTCATCCGACGTGTCCGCTCGCCGGTCCAATCGTAGCTCATCATGTGCTCCGAGATGTGCAGCTCAAACGTTAAGATTGGACGCTTTTTCTTAACAAAATGGAAACTGCGCGGTTCCACGCCTCGAGGCCTGCAATGTGAAAGAACCTGGGTGGCGCGCGGTCCCGTTATCCATCCGTTAAGATTGGATGATTTGTTGATGCATCCCATTTTAGTAAAATAAGCATAAAAACGTATCAAAGTAAATGTGAATATTATGCGGGAAGGGATGCGGTAATTATTATCGAGGCCAAGAAGACAATTTACCATTATTGAAAAAAGCCCCGCTGATTAACTATTCTCGCCGGTATTCAGTCTATATTTAGGGTGTCATTGCGGGCGTGAGAGCGAATAGGCATGTGCGGACTCGGCGGGTATCTTGGTTCAATACGGGACGGTAAGCCCCTTCTCGAGAGGATGACGGCCGCGATCGGCCACCGCGGGCCGGACGAGCGTGGGATCTTCACCGTGCCGGGTGCGGGCCTCGGTCATGTCCGGCTGTCGATTGTGGGGCTTGGGGACGGCCAGCAGCCGATGTCCGACCCGAGCGGCGAGCTGACGATCGCCTTCAACGGCGAAATCTTCAACTATGTGGAGTTGCGCGATGACCTGCGCGCCAGGGGCCGCCGTTTCCGCACCTCCAGCGATACGGAGGTGATCCTCCATCTTTACGAAGAGATGGGCGCGGATTGTCTTTCCCTCCTCAACGGCGACTTCGCCTTTGCGATCTGGGACGCACGCCGGCGCCGGATGGTGCTCGCGCGCGACCGCATGGGTGTGCGTCCACTCTTCCACACGTTGAAAGGCGGCACGCTCTATTTCGCATCCGAGGTCAAGGCGCTCCTCGAAGTTCCGGGGGTTTCCGCGGAGATCGACCCGATCGCGCTCGACCAGATATTCACGCTGTGGGCGCCGATCGCGCCGCGCACACCCTTCCGTGACATCCACGAGCTCGAGCCCGGGCATCTGATGATCGCCGATCAGAACGGCATCACGACACGGTCCTATTGGCAGCTCGATTATCCGGACCGCGACGAGCGCTCTGCCTACGCGGAGGAAAGCCGCGCTGCGGACGAACTGCGCGCGCTCCTGACGGACGCGACGCGGATCCGCATGCGGGCCGATGTGCCCGTCGGCGCCTATCTTTCCGGCGGCCTCGATTCGTCCATAATCTCGGCGTTGGCGGCTGGGATGACGTCCCAAGGCTTGCGCACCTTCTCCGTCACCTTCGACAGCGCGGAGCATGACGAAAGCGCATTCCAGGAGGAGATGGCAGCGGCACTCGGAACCGAGCACAGGGCTGTCGCATGCCGCGCCGGCGACATCGCCAGGGACTTTCCCGATGTCATCCGCTTTACGGAGAAGCCGATCATCCGCACGGCGCCCGCACCGCTCTACAAATTGTCCGGCCTGGTGCGGGAAGCGGGTCTGAAAGTCGTGCTGACGGGCGAGGGCGCCGACGAGGTGTTCGCCGGTTATGACATCTTCAAGGAAGCGCGCGTTCGCCGCTTCTGCGGCCGGCAGCCCGGCTCGCGCCTCAGGCCGCACCTCTTCCGCAAGCTCTACCCCTATCTGCCCGGTTTGCAGCAGCAGTCGGCCGAGTATCTCGCCGCCTTTTTCGGCGCCGGCGACGTTGCCCTCGACGACCCGCTCTTTTCGCATCGACCACGCCTCAAAGGCACGGCGGCAACCAAGATGTTCTTCTCCTCGGACCTGCGCGCCGAACTCAAGGGTTATGATGCGGCGGAAGAATTGGTCAGCCGGCTCCCCGCCGCCTTCGGCCGCTGGCATCCGCTGCATCAGGCCCAATATCTCGAAAGCCGCTTCCTGCTGCCCGGATATATTCTCTCGAGCCAGGGCGACCGCATGGCGATGGCGCATGGGATCGAGGGCCGTTTCCCGTTCCTCGACCACCGCCTCATCGAATTCGCCGCAAAGCTGCCGCCGGACATGAAACTCAGAGGGCTCGTCGAGAAGCATATCCTGCGCGAAGCGACGAAAGATCTGCTGCCGCCGGCGATCGGCCGGCGGACGAAGCAGCCCTATCGCGCTCCGGACAGCCACTCCTTCAGCGGCGCGGGCGAACTCGACTATGTGCGGTCGGCCATGAGCGAGGACGCGGTCGCCGCCGGTGGGCTCTTCAATGCCAAAGCGGTAACGAAACTCTACGAGAAATGCCGGTCGCGCCCGGCCTCCGGTTTCCGCGACAACGCGGCCTTCGTCGGCGTCCTCTCGACGCAACTCTGGCTGCAGACATTCACCGGCACCAGCCTTCGCAAGGCTGAGGCCGCGTAAAAACCCTTGGAGAAAAGGATAGTGAAATGACCCAAGCGATTAAGGACAAGGTCAAGGCATTCGTCATCGAGAACTTTCTCTTCGGCGACAGCGCATACGAACTCGCCGACGACGCTTCGCTGATCGAGAACGACATCATCGATTCGACCGGCGTTCTGGAACTGGTCGCCTTCATCGAAGACGATTTCGGGATCGTGATGGCCGATGCCGACATCGTCCCGCAAAATCTCGACTCGCTCGCGCGGATTTCGGCGTTCATCGAAGCGAAAGCCGCCGTGCCGGTCTCGGCGTAAGCGGCGAAGGGCGGGGGCATCACGATCATGCGGTTCGAGCAATTCCTCATCAGGAACGCCGCGGCAAACGGGGCAAAGACGGCGCTGGTCACCGATCGCCGGCGGCTGGGCTATGCCGAACTCGACGATCTTTCGAGCCGCCTCGCCGCCGCTCTTGCCGAAAGCGGCGTGAAGCGGAACGACCGGGTTCTGGTCTTCATGGACAATTGCTGGGAGGCGGCCGTCGCGATCTTCGCGATCCTCAAGGCCGGTGCGACCTTCAGCCCGATCAATGCTTCGACCAAGGCGGACAAGCTTGCCTATATCGTCGCCGATTGCGAGGCGGCGGCTATCCTGACGCAGGCCAAGCTGATGCCGGTCGTTGCCGAGGCGCTGGCGCTTGCTCGGGGCCATGCGCCATTCGTCGCTTCGACCGCGGGTCCGGGGGGGCGCTTCCCGGACGGTGCCGCTTCCTTCGAGGAATGCCTGACGGTTGCGCCCGCGCCCATCGGCCACGGCGGCATCGACGTCGATCTCGGCATGCTGATCTATACCTCGGGCTCGACGGGCCGTCCCAAGGGCGTGATGATGACGCATCGCAATATCGATGCGGCTTCGGAGTCGATCACATCCTATCTCCAGAACACGCCTGACGACATCATCCTGAACGTGCTGCCGCTCGCCTTCGACTACGGGCTCTATCAGCTGCTGATGGCGATCCGGCTCGGCGCGACGCTCGTACTCGAAAAGTCATTCGCCTTCCCGCAGGCGATCTTCGACCGTATCCGGACCGAAGGGGTTACCGGCTTCCCGCTGGTGCCGACCATGGCGGCAATGATCCTGCAGATGCGTGACCTCGAACCCGGCTTTCTCCCGAGCCTTCGTTTTCTCTCCAATACCGCGGCAGCACTGCCGCCGGCGCATATCGCCCGCTTGAGAGAGCTTTTCCCGGGCGCCCGGCTCTATTCCATGTACGGACTGACGGAATGCAAGCGCTGCACCTATCTGCCGCCGGAAGAGCTCGACCGGCGGCCGGGTTCCGTCGGGATCGCGATACCGAACACCGAAGCCTTCGTGGTCGATGACGAGGGGAACCGGGTACCGCCCGGTGTAGCCGGCGAACTGGTCATTCGCGGCCCGCATGTGATGCAGGGCTACTGGCGCAATGACGCCGCGACCGAGCGCATGCTCCGCCCCGGCCCCAATCCATGGGAAAAGGTGCTTCACACCGGTGACCTGTTCCGTACCGACGAGGAGGGTTTCCTCTATTTCGTCGGCCGCAAGGACGACATCATCAAGACGCGCGGCGAAAAGGTCGCGCCCAAGGAGGTCGAGACCGTGCTGCATGCGCATCCCGGAATTGCCGAGGCCGTGGTCATCGGTGTTCCCGATCCGGTGCTTGGGGCCGCGATCGGCGCTCTCGTCGTGCTGTCGGACCCGACGCTGACGGAGAAGGACATCATCCGTCATTGCAGCCGCCATCTCGAGGATTTCATGGTGCCGAAGATCGTCGAATTCCGCACCGAATTGCCGAAGACGGATACAGGAAAAGTCAGCCGCCGCCTTGCGGCCGAAACATTGGAGCCCGCAGAATGAATATCCGACCGGACCAGAACAGGCTCGTCTTCTCGGCCGACACGCTGAAAATCGACGAAGCTGCGGAAGCCGAACGTATAGTTGCCGGATTGCGGGCCCAGTTGCGCAGCCTGCGCAAACGCGGCCTCGTCCTCGGCCTTTCCGGCGGCATCGATTCGAGCGTCTCGGTCGCGCTGGCCGTGCGCGCCGTCGGTGCGAAGAACGTCTTCTGTCTCTTCATGCCGGAAAACGATTCCGATCCGGAAAGCCTGCACCTCGGCCGGCTGGTCGCCGAGACGTTCGGTGTAGAGGCGGTGGTCGAGGACATCGGACCGACGCTCGACGCCATGGGCTGCTATCGGCGGCGTGACGCCTTCATTCGCGAACTCGTCCCCGATTACGGGCCGGGCTGGGCGTCGAAGATCGTCATCGCCAATGCGCTCGAAGGCGACGGCTACAACATTTCCTCGCTCGTGGTGCAGGACCCCGAGGGGAAGCAGACGAAGCTGCGCATGCCGCCTTCCGTCTATCTCGGCATCGTCGCCGCGACGAACATGAAGCAGCGCACCCGCAAGCAGATCGAATACTACCATGCCGACCGGCTGAACTTTGCCGTGCTCGGCACGCCGAACAGGCTGGAATACGATCAGGGCTTCTTCGTCAAGAACGGCGATGGCGCGGCGGACGTCAAGCCGATCGCTCATCTTTACAAGTCGCAGGTCTATGCGCTTGCCGGTTATCTCGGCGTTCCCGAGGAAATCCGGCGCCGGCCGCCGACCACCGACACCTATTCGCTCGAGCAGACGCAGGAAGAGTTCTATTTCTCGCTGCCTTATGACCGAATGGATCTGTGCCTCTTCGGCCTCAACAACGGGCTCAGCGCCGACGAGGTCGGACGCGCGGCAAATCTAGACGCGGCTCAGGTCGAGCGCGTCTGGGCGGATATTGCCGCCAAGCGCAAGGCCACGCGCTACCTGCATCTCGGGCCGCAGCTGGTGCAGCCGGTCGAGGAGATCGAGTAAGAATCCGATCGCACGCCCCGTCCCTAAACGGGGCGTGCGATCGGCCGGCTTTATTGAGAAGGTGCAGGTGTCGTCGGTGCCGGTGCCGGTTCTGTGGGCGCGGGCTCCGTCGTCGCCGGGGGAGTCGTTTCGGTCGCCGGGGGCGTTTCAGCCGTCCCTGGCATGAAGAATATGACCGCGAGAATGATAATCGCGAGCACGATAATGCCAATGATAACGTTGCGGTTCATGGTGTTTTCTCCGCTGCTGACGATCATCTTCGATCGACTGCACGACGGCGAGTAGATAAGCGGCCGCCATGCGTTCAACCGGAGATGCGCCGTTAGCGTAACATGAGTCTCGCCAAGCAATAATAGATGCAGTTGAACGACGTGCCTTGCCGCACGGATGCGCCTTCTCATGGGAAGACTGTTGTATTCCCGCAACAGGGATGAAGCGCCGATTGCAATTCGAAATTGAGTGCTTGCCGATCGGCCTGTCTCGTGCGAGGATCACCTCATCCGCAATTCAAATCAGAGGAGGCGTAAGATGAATTCCAATCTCGTGTTTGTGCGCCTCTGTGGCGGAACGGCTATCGTGCCTTCGATGCGACGCGCATCTGGCTTCAGCCGCTACTGATCTGAGGCTCACAAGCCCGCATCTCCGCCATTTGGCGCTTCCCTTTTAACTGACGTGACCGGCTGACGGGACAATTGTTCGCATTGTTTCGTTCCGCATCCGCACGTCTTCTGATCCTCGAAAGGACCTGGCTGCATCACCGCGCCGGGACGGACAGTCATGCGTGAACCACAAGCAATAGTTGTCGAACCCCTCGCGGCGGCGGCCGATGAGCTTTACCGTAAATTCGGCGTCTGGAAGACCGCACGGGCACTGATGTCGGCCGCATGGAGGCGCCATCAGGCGCAAAACCAGATCTCTCACCTGTCGAATCGGATGCGCCGCGATATCGGCCTTCCGGAGGCGGAGGAGGAATTTCCCATCTGGGACATAGACGCCTTCATGGCGGCCAGGGCAAGGCATCCGGATTGATCTGGAGGCAAACCCTGAGAAGTGCGGGGGGGGGGGGAGAGGTTCGCAGTCTCTCTCTCCCCCCGATTACGGGGCAGCGGTCAATTCTTCCCGCATGGGCATCCCGCCTTCGTCAGCCCTGTGCAAGCTCCCCTCTTCACCATGCTGCCTAGAACTGGTCGCCGGTTCCGTCGAGTCTCATCTTGGACAGACGGTCTCGCGCGTGACGGAAACTTCACGTCGTGCAGGGGCGAAACGGACCGAAGATCAGGCAAAGAAGGAGGCCCGGTTAACTGTTTGTTAACCATGGCTCGCCTACATCTTGGCAACCAAAAATTAACGAAGATGACCAAAGTGCTAACAGACGCTCGCTCGATCCGCATCAAGGGCCGCTCCTTCCTGGCGCTGGTGCTTTCCCCCGAACTGCCGCTCGACTGGTGGCTTGGCCGGCTCGATGACCTCGCTTCGCGTTCGGCGGGCTTCTTCCTGGGGCGCCCGGTGGTGCTCGATGTGGCAGATCTCGAGATCGACCGGAAACAGTTGAAGAGCCTGCTCGACGAGCTCGGCCAGCGCAATGTCAGGGTCATGGGGATCGAAGGCGGACGTCCCTCGCTTTTCGAGCCGGGGATGCCGCCTGCCATGAAGGGCGGCCGGCCGGCTCCCGATTTCGAAGTACCCGAGGCCGATCCGGCCGATCCGCCGAAGGCCGGCAAGGGAAAGGCCGCTGCGCCGATTACGTCGGAGGACGTTCAGCCGGTTCGGGCGACGGCATCGATCATCGTCCGGGAACCGGTTCGGTCCGGACAGTCGGTCATCTTCCCGGAAGGCGACGTGACGGTGGTTGGCTCCGTCGCATCCGGCGCGGAGATCGTCGCAGGAGGTTCAGTCCATATCTACGGGACGCTCCGAGGGCGGGCGCTGGCAGGCTCGGTCGGAAACGCGTCTGCGCGCATCTTCTGCCGCCGGCTCGAAGCGGAACTGCTGGCAATCGACGGCGTCTACAAGACGGCCGAGGACATGGCCCCCAATCTGCGCGGGCAGTCGGTCCAGCTGTGGCTGGAAGGCGATTCGATCATGGCAGAAAGACTGAACTGAGCCGGTCGCCGGCTGATTTATAGAATTAGAGCGGGGATGCGGGCGGAAACCGCTCACAGTTTTCCTCCCGCTCTGACAACAGGAGCGGGAAGATGGCGAAAGTAGTTGTAGTTACATCTGGAAAGGGCGGCGTCGGCAAGACGACGTCAACCGCCGCACTGGGTGCGGCGCTGGCGCAGCGCAACGAGAAAACGGTCGTCGTCGATTTTGACGTCGGGCTGCGCAATCTCGACCTCGTCATGGGCGCCGAGCGCCGGGTCGTCTACGACCTCGTCAACGTGATCCAGGGCGACGCGAAGCTGCCGCAGGCGCTGATCCGCGACAAACGGCTCGACACCCTCTTCCTGCTGCCGGCATCGCAGACCCGCGACAAGGACAGCCTGACCCCCGAGGGCGTCGAGCGGGTGATGGAAGAGCTCAAGAAACACTTCGACTGGATCATTTGCGACAGCCCGGCCGGGATTGAGCGCGGCGCGACGCTCGCGATGCGCCACGCCGACCTCGCCGTCATCGTCACCAATCCGGAAGTCTCATCGGTCCGCGACTCCGATCGCATCATCGGCCTGCTCGATGCCAAGACCGAAAGGGCAGAGCGCGGAGAGCGGGTCGAGAAGCACCTGCTGCTGACGCGCTACGACGCCGTCCGCGCCGAGCGCGGCGACATGCTCAAGGTCGATGACGTTCTCGAGATCCTGTCGATCCCGCTCATCGGAATCGTTCCCGAAAGCATGGACGTTCTCAAGGCTTCCAACCTCGGTGCCCCGGTGACGCTCGCCGACAGCAGCAGCGCTCCGGCACGCGCCTATCTGGATGCCGCGCGCCGCCTTGCGGGGGAAACGGTGCCGATGACCATTCCCGGCGAGAAGCGCGGCTTCCTGGGCAAGATATTCGGACGGAGGGCAGCATGAGCATTTTCCGTTTCTTCAGCAAGCAGACCTCGGCGCCGACGGCGCGCGAGCGCCTGCAGGTGCTGCTGGCGCATGAGCGGGCGTCGGTCGGCCAGTCGGACCTCGTTGCGGTGCTCCGGGAAGAAATTCTCGCGGTCATCGCCAAGCATGTCCAGGTCGACCGCGACAAGGTCAACGTCACGATGGAACGCGGCGAGCACGTCACCACGCTCGAAGTCGACATCGAGATACCGATGAAGGCGGGCGTGCGGGCGGCCTGAGCCGGCCGCAGCGGCACCATGGTCCGGCCAGGTTGCGCGAATGGCAACCGGATGGATATCCCTTCCTGCAGCCTCTCGTCCGGGAGGCTGCAGTACGGCTTTCGCCTGGCCACCGCGCCCCGTCGTCGGACTTTCGTCCGAATCACATCGGACGATCGTCCGACCGGCAAAAGCGAAACGTCTGAGACACCCCGATTGCAGTTGACGCACCGGTCAGGCCGTGACCAAAGATGGCGCAACAGCCGGCGAAAGCGAATGTCGGGCTTTCCCGGTGGACTGTTGTCGGGTCGGCGACGACGCCGACGATCGGTGATAGCGTCAAGGCATTCGCGAGACCGCGATCAGGCGCATCCCGGTAAAAACTCTTCAGGAGGAGCGTGATGGTCACGCGTCGAAACTTTCTTGCAGCACTGTGCTGGGTTTCGGTCGGCCTTCCCGTCGCCGTATCGCCTTACAAAATCGCGCTGTCGGGCTCAGGCATCGAACTGGAACCGCAATCCGCTCTCGCCAAGGGCGGTGGTAGCGGCGGCGGGCGTGGCGGTGGCGGCGGCGGCGGCGGACGAGGCGGTGGCAACGGCGGCGGACGAGGCGGTGGCAATGGCGGTGGAAACGGGGGCGGCGGCGGAAACGGTAAGGGCGGCGGCAATTCGAATTCCGGCCGGGCAAGCGGAAGAGCAACGACGTCCGTGGAAGGGGGCGGCTCCATCCTGCGCGTACGTCACCGGGACGGCATCAGCGAGGTGATCGAAGACGCCCGTTACATCATGAAGGATTCGCGCGGGCGCACTATTGTCAACCGGCGGGCGACGTCGGCCGACCGGAGACGGCTTCTCTCCTTCATTGACTGACCGGACGCCAGTCGAGCGCGTCGCGCAGCACCATGGCGGCCTCCGTCCGGTTGGCGACGTCGAGCTTCGCCATGATCTGCGTCATGTGATGTTTCACCGTTTTCTCGTGCAGATCGAGCTTTCGGGCAATCTGCTTGTTGCTCATTCCCGAGGCGACGAGGTGCAGGACCTCCTGTTCGCGCCGCGTCAGCTCGGCAACGAGGTTGGATTTGGCCGGTGCGGGATTGGCCAGCTGGCCCGTCAGCAGCTTGGCGGAAAGGGTGGGGGCGACATAGCTCTCGCCTGAGGCGACGGTGCGAATGACGTCCGCCAGCGCCCTCGCACCGATCCCCTTGAGAATGTAACCCTTCGCGCCTTCCTTGAGAGCTGCAGCGACGTCGTCATTCGCCTCGGAAACGGTCAGCATGACGATCTTCTGCGCGGGCGCGACGCTCAGGATCGCCGGAATCGCGTTCAGCCCGCCGCCCGGCATGGAGATGTCGAGCAGCATCACATCAGGGTTGAAATTTTGCGCGATCGCGATCGCCTCGTCCCGCGACCCGCCTTCGGCAACGACCTCGAACCCGTCGATCTCCGACAGGCTCCGTGTCACACCCTCCCTGAACAAGGGGTGGTCATCGACCACGGCTACTCGAATTCCCGTCATCATGCCTGCTCCGTTTCCTCAAAACCGATCGACATCCGGACAATCGTGCCGGGCGCGTTGGGGTTGATCTCGAATGTTCCGCCGAGGCTCTCGACCCGGCCTTCAAGGCCCGCGAGACCGAGGCTCGTCGGCCGTACGTCTTTGGGGTCGAAGCCCGGCCCGCCGTCTGCAACCTCGACGGTAACCTTGTCACCCTTCGTACTCTGCGTCACGCGCTGCGCGATGCCGCCGCCGTGACGGTAGGCATTGTTAAGCGCTTCCTGCACGAAACGGTATATGCAGATCTTCGCCGATGCCGAAAGGCGCTCGGGCGGGTCGGTCATCGACAACTCCACGGTGGTTCCCGTTCGTTGTTCATGGGCGTGGACGCAGCGCTCCAGAATTTTCCTCAGGCCGGCGGTCTCTATCTGCGGCAGGACCAGCCCGCTGCACAGCGTTCTGATCTCGTTCATCGCCTCGTCGAGGCTGCCCTTGATGGCGGCGATCTCACGCTCGCGCAGTTCGGCGGGCGTCGTGGGGCTGACAAGCTTGTTGCTGTCCAGTCGCAGGGAAGCATAGGCCACGAGTTGCGCCGGCCCGTCATGCAGATCGGCGCCGATCCGCCGCAACAGGGTCTCGTTCAGCGCGGTCGCTCGCTGGGAGGCCTGGCGCAGGCGCCCGCGCAGTGTCTCGTTCTGCGCAAGCAGCGCCGAAAGCTCGTCGACGCGCTGCGCAAGCGCATGGCGCTGCTTCTCTATCGTTCTGCTGCCGCGCAGGACGATGGCCGAAAGGGCGATGAAGAAGGCGAGCGTGAAGCCGGCAACGGCGAGCCACGTGTGAAGCCTCGCCCGATTGAGGCTCTGCTCGAATTCGTCGGCAATCTCGTGGAATTCCGAGACGGCGACCACCTCGCCGGACCAGGGTTGGAGAAGGGGATTGTAGATCTCCAGGAGAGGACTGCTCGAAAGGCGCTCCGTCTCGCCGTCGGCCTCGTCGAGAGGCATGAAACGAGCGACCATGCCGCCGTCGAATGCCGCCGTCAGCTCCGGACCCAGCTCATACTTCTGACCGACCATGGCCTTGTCGCTCGAATAGAGAACCGTGCCGTCGGCACGCCAGAGGCGAAATGAAGCAAGCCGATCACCCAAAGCGCCCTGCCCAAGCGTTTCGTCAAGCGCCCGTGCCACCGAATCGTCGAGCACCTGCGTCGTTTGCATGTCGGGCAGAAGCGGCGCAATCACGCTATCGACATAGAGCGCCGTGGTGGCCGCGGAGTTGCGCGTCACGGCGTCCTCTATAAGGCTCGTCACGAAGGCGCCGACGACGAGCATCGCCGCGGCGGCTACAGAGCCACCGATAATGAGGAACTGCTTCGCCAGCGGCTGAGAGTTCCACCGTCTGATGAGGGCGTCGACGTGCACGAGAGATCTCACGATGGCCCGCTCAATTCGTCGCCGGCACTGCTGCGTTCTTTGCAACCGCCAAATTAGCATTTCCGGCCGGCCGGTCAACGCGCGCCATCCCTTACCCCTTGGTCATAGCGCATCTTGGGACTTTTGACGACCGGGCCCACGGACCTAAGTCCAATCAACCGGCGCATTGGTCCGGCGGCGGTGGAACCCGCACCAGTTGCACGCTATCGCTTAATCAATTGAAGCAGAAAATCGGCCGCAGCAACAACGGCCGCGACTTTCGATAGGAGGCCCTCATGCCTATTTCCAAATTCGTCGGACGAGGTCTTATTGCGCTGGCGCTCGCAGGCGCTCCCCTGGCGGGCCTTGCACCCGGCATGTCGGACATCGCATTCGCCAAGGGCGGCAATGGCAACGGTGGCGGCAATGGTGGCGGCGGCAACGGCAATGGCGGCGGCAATGGCGGGGGCCACGGCAATGGCGGCGGCCACGGCAAGAGCGGAAGCCACGGCAATAGCGGAAGCCACGCGAAGGCCCGATCCGATTCGGGCAGATCGGGCGGCGAGCGCGCGGGCACGCCGCGCTTCCTCCAGGACCTGTTCAAGCACGGCAGGAAGTCCGGAAAAGCGGCGCACGGCAAGTCCGGGAAGTCCGGTAAGGTAGTAAAGGCCAGGGTGACGGAAACGGCTGTCCCGACGCCGAAGCCCAAGAATCCGCAGGCCGAAACGGCAAAGCTGAGCTCGCTCGGCCGGAACTATCACGCCTACCTGAACTCGAACGATCCGCGAATGGCGGCAATCTCCGCCTATGCGATCGCCTATGCAGAGTTCGAGGCGGAGTTCGGCTCGGACGTCATCCCGACCGATCCGGCTCTCAGCGATGAAGCGCTGCGCGAGGCGATTGCAAGCTTCACGAATGGCGGCGAAGTGACGGATGCGACACTTGAGGACGTCAAGGAAACGCTTGGCGTCGGATCGTCCGTCGGGAAGATAGACGATATTCGTGAGCACCTTCTCGACACGACGCCCGATGAGGACGTCGTGATCGAAGACTGACCGGGCGAGGCGCGTCGCCGGATGGAACATTTGAGAAGATTCGACCGTGTCGTCGGCGCCGTGACCCAAGCGATGCGGGAGGGACGGATAGGCTTCTCGCTGCAACAGGTCAATGCGGTCGGCGATACGGGCGAGGTGCTCTATTCGGAATGCCTAGGCAGGCTCGTAGAACGTGACGGAGCGGTCAGGACGAGCGAGGAATTCACGGCTTTTCTCGAAGCGTCGGGACGCGTTGCGTCATTCGATCGATACATGCTCGGTCTCGCATTCGAGTGGCTCGACTGCAATCCGTCAGGCGTGTTGGGTTGCGATATCTCGGCCGGGAACATTCTCGACGAGAACACTTGGTCGGAACTCTACGATCTGCTTTCGCGAAATCGGGAAATGGCCTCGCGCCTGGTTCTCGAGATAACGGAGTGCCTGCCGCTGGCCACCCTGCCGATGGCGGCGGAGTTCATTGAAGGCGCGCGCGAACTGGGCTACAGAATCGCCCTGGACAGTTTCGGAACGGGTCACTCGACGCCGGAATCGCTGTTGTCCATTCCCGTCGACATCGTGAAACTGGACGCATTCTTCATCGGCCGCGGCCAGGGCGGGGGCAAGGGGTTCCTCCATCATTTGGTGGGGCTCGCTTCCTGCGTTGCGCCGACGGTGGTCGTCGACGGCATCGAGACCTACGGACAGCTCGAAGCCGTCAAAAAGGCCGGCGCAACGCATGTGCAGGGCTTCCTTCTGTCCGAGCCGACGCTGTACCCGGTCTATTGCGGCCAGCCCGCGCCGCTGCCGGCCGCCATACGCAGATCTGCGGGATCGCGGCAGCTGCATTCCTAGGCACGATGCTTTCAGGTCGGGTCGGCTAGAAGCATAAACGTGATCAAATCCAGGAATAAAGCGGAATGCGGGCGCAAAACCGCACACACCTCACCCCTCCGGCTGGCGGGCGACCCTCCGCGCGATGCTTGCAGATATCGAACATGTGATTGGCCGTGAGTTTGGCAATCCAGGCGAGTCGGCTACACGTCTACACGCGACCCCTTTTCTCTCTTCGTACCTGCTTGAGATGTTTAGCAAAATTCAATTACGACGACGCACGCTTCTTCTGGGAGCGATTTCCGCAACGGCAGCCGTCGCGGGGTGCTCGACCTCTGCGCCGCAAGCGCAGCGCGCCCCCGTGCCGCGTCTGGTGAGCCGCCCGATCGGGCTGGCGAGCGATGCCGAACTGGAAGCCAGATATGCTGCCGTCGAAGATGGCGGGCACTTCATTCCGGCAGTCCCCTATAGGGAGATGGATCCGAAATATTTTCGCCAGCGGGTGCCGGACCCCACCGGCGAACCGGCGGGGACGGTCGTCGTAGACACGCCCGGGCGGTTCCTCTACCTCATCGAGCCTGGCGGAACGGCGATGCGCTACGGCGTCGGAATTGGGCGCGAGGGCTTCGCCTGGCAGGGCGAAGGGATCATACACTGGCGCCAGCCCTGGCCTCGGTGGAAGCCTCCGGCCGATATGATCGCCCGCCGTCCGGAACTCGAAAAATACTCCGTCGCAAATGGCGGCATGGCCCCCGGCATAGACAATCCCTTGGGTGCCCGCGCGCTCTACATCTTCCAGAACGGGCAGGACACGCTGTACCGTCTGCACGGCACGCCGGAATGGAAATCGATCGGCAAGGCAGTTTCGTCAGGGTGCGTTCGGCTGGTGAACCAGGACGTCATCGATCTTTACAAGCGTGTACCCTATCACGCCCCGATCGTCGTCTATCAAAAGCCTCTCGCCGAGCAGCTTCAGGTCTAGGGCTGTTCAGATCCGGCATACCCGCCGCGGTTGTTTGATGATTTTAGGCCGACCCGGCCTGAAATCATCGTGATTTAGAGCACTTCGAACGGCGCATTCCCGGACGCAAGACCACTCTGCGCCTTCTTGGAAGTGCTTTAGATCCGGTTGAACGTCCCGCCGATCAGCCGGCTCCAGTGTTCCCCCGCCAGCCCGTTGATGAACCCTCGTGCGTGACGGAAAGCGTCGACGAGTTCCTCCTCGCGGGAGTGGACGACGGTCGAGGCGGCATGGACGAAGCCGATACGGCGGCCCATCATGGCCTCAAGCAGCGCCGGCTGGGTTCGACCGCGCACAGCAGCGGCTCCGCGCGCGGCCGCGTGCTCTATCAGGCAGTCGAGGATCGGCCCGGCCTGTCCCGGCTGGGCGAGGACCTGGAGAACCCTGGCAGTTCCGCCGGGCTGCAGGTGGTAGAAAAACGCTCCGACGGGCGCACCACTTCGCGTTCTGACGGCCGCAAGCACCGGCTCGCCGAATTCCGGCTTCTTCTCCGCGTCTTCGAGGATATGGTCTAGCTGGCCCTCGGTCCAGGCCGGCTGCACGGCAAACTGCCTGGTCAAGGGGGCGAAGAGCTCGGCGAAGCCATGCCGGTCGATGTCGGCGACCTGCAGCGGTCCTTGGGTGGCGGCCTCGGGCACGCCCGACCAGCGCAGCTCGCCGCGTCGCAACTTGCCGCGATGGCGGCGATCGAATGCATGAGCCAGCGGCCGGAGTGCGCGGGCGGGACCGAACCGGCTCGCGACGAGATCGACGCCGAACGATGCCGGCCGGATGACGCGTATCCAGTCGAGGCTGTATTGCGGCAGCACGACTCCCCGCAGCTTCGTCCACATCTGCGTCGAAACTTCGCTCGCCGTTTCGCTGAAGGAAAGGTCCTGCGGTCCTGCAAGGAACGCTTTCAGCAGCCGCGCGCCGGCCATCGGATCGCTTTCGCGGCCTTCGACCATCAGCGAGCCGCAGATGGCGGCGCGCAATGCCCTGCCGCGATACGTCATGGCCAGAGTGTTCGCTCCGACGAAGCCGGAAATCCGGCCGCCATCGTTGCTATACACGAGCGGGCGGATTTCCGGGTCGTTGCCCGGGGCATCGATATAGAGTTGCCGAAGATATTCGATGAACGCAGGCGACGGCTCCTCCGCGCTGTTGCGGAAGACCTTCTGAAAGAGCCGCGCGACAGCCGGAATATCCTCGGCTGCGAGCGAACGGATGTCGCTCATCTGTCCGCCCCGTCAGCCGCGGCGGCTGCCGCTGCACCGCCCAGCCTGCGCGCCAGTGCGACTCGCGGCTTTCCGGCCGAGTCCTCGGCGAATGTCACTGCCTCATAGGCCTTCGTCCGGGCGAGAAGCGCCGTGGCCTGGCGATCCTGTCCCTCTCCGAACTCGAAGAGAAGCCAGCCGCCCGGCTTGAGGAAGGCGGCGGCTTCGCGGATCAGCCGCTGATGGATGGATATGCCGTAGGGCCCGCCATCGAACGCCTCCCGCGGCTCGCTTGCGAGAAGATGCGCGCTGTCGCCTTCCAGGCGGGATGTCGAGATATAGGGCGGGTTGCAGACGATCATGTCGACGGCGCCCGCGAGGTCCTCTCCCGCGAGGGCCGCGAACAGGTCGCCCTGGCGGATGACGACGCGGTCTCCAAGCGAGAGGCGCTCGACATTGCGCCTCGCAAGCGCGACCGTGCTGTCGGTGAGGTCTGCAGCCCAGACACGCGCGAGCGGTACCTCCGCGGCGATCCCCAGAGCGAGATTTCCGGATCCGCAGCACATGTCGATCACGGTCGCCGGTCCGGCGCGCTCGATCAGGATCGCTGCGGCGTTCCGCCCGAGGAGTTCCGTCTCCTCCCTCGGCACAAGCACGTCCGGCGCCAGTTCGAGGTCGACGCCCATGAATCGTACGAGCCGTGGCGCGCGACCCTCGGTCCGGCCGTCAAGATGATTGTCGCCCTGCAGCACGAAGGCTCCTTCGGTTATCGGATGGGATGTCGGTCCGGCGCACACTAGCGCGTGCAGGTAAACGGAAGCTGAAATGCAGGGCGTCCGACAACACATGGCGCCACAATGCTTATGTTAACCGGCCAATCACTTATCCTCGCTAGTGTGCGCCTCAATCGGCGAGGGGGGCGTTTCGCAGCCCGGTGCCGGCCTTTAAGTCGATTTGTCAAGGCAGAACGGATGGTCTCGGAAGGTGTAACGGAACAGCGCGGTGACAGACCATTCCTGCCGATGGTCATGTCCTATCTCGCCTCCGGCGGCAGTCTGGTTCTCGGTTCTGCGGCGCAACTCCTTACCTTTGCCATCCTTGCCCGCTGGCTCGGCGTCCACGAGTTCAGCGTGTTCGTCGCAATTACTGCGGTCGCCAATATAGCCGTCCATCTCTGCGGGCTCGGGGCGATGGAATGCCTGGTGCGCCGGGTCGCGCGCGACCGCGCGATCTACCCGCAGATGCTCGGGCACAATGTCATCCTGACGGTGGCGAGCGGGGCAGCCCTGGTCCTGCTGGGAGCGGTGGTCCTGCCGTTCTTCTTCACCCTTTCGCCGGACCGCGTGACGAACGTCGCCGTGATCACGCTGATGCTCGTCACCAATATCCTGCTGGTCCGGGTCATCGTGCTCACCGAGCAGATATTTATCGCTCACACGGATTTTGCCTCCGCCAACAAGGTCGTCGTCGGTTTTGCGGCGGCGCGCACGGTTGCGGCGGCACTTGCCTGCATCGCCTTCGGCGTCACCAGCGTCGCATCCTGGGCGGTGTGGCAGTTTCTCTGCCATGTCCTCGTGGCGCTCATGTGTATGCGGGCAATCCGGGGACTCGGTGCGCCGCGCTACCGCATCGTGCGGGAGGAACTCCCGCAAGGCCTTTACTTCAGCATTCCCTTCATCCTGCGTGCGCTGCGCCAGAATGCCGACCTGCTTGTCCTGAGCCTCGTCACCACCGCCGAGGTCGTCGCAAGCTACAGTGTCGCTCGCCGCATGCTGGAGAGCAGCTATCTTTCGGTGGAAGCGCTCAACCGGCTTATCTACCCGGGTTCGGCGAGGGCGACGGCGGCGGGGCTTCACCACGCCCTCCATCGGGTGCGCCGGGTGCTCGCTGCCGCAATCGTCATCAGCCTGGCTGCGGCCGTCACCGTTTTCGTTCTGGCGCCGGTCCTGCCCTACCTCTTCGGCAAGGACTATCTCTCGCTGGTCGGCTTCGTCAGAAGCCTCTGCTGGGTCGTGGTGCCGCTCGCGATGTGGTCCGTCGCGGTCGAGGCGCTCGGTGCCTCCGGCGCACACGCGGCCCGCGCGACCGTCATGGGGCTCGGCAGCATCGCCGGTGCCGGCCTTGCCGCATGGGCAAGCTGGTACGCCCCGCCGATGGGAACTTTCCTGTCCTTCTACGCAATCGAAATCGCGATGGTCGTCGCCTCCTGGAGCGTGTTCCTGCACTTCGTGCGGCGCGACCGCCGCCAGGCTGCGCTCACTCTTGGAGCGGGCGCCATATGACGATGGAGGCGAATGAAATTCGCGTATCCGAGAGCGTGCCGGTCGATGCAGGGCAGCGCCGCGGTACGCGGCCCATGGCGCCCGACGACGTTCCGGCGGTCGGACGGCTTTTCAACAGGATTTTCCGAAGGCACGATCAGGCATCCGACGATGACCTCGGACGGTATCTGCAGACCGTCTTCTTCGGCAGCCCTCACTATTCTCCGGAACTCGGCAGCGTCGTGCACGAGAACGGTGCTAACGGCATAGACAGCGCCATACTCTCGGTACCGATGGCGTTTATGATCAATGGCCGCCCGACCATGGCCCGCCTTCTCTGTGCCTTCATGGCGGATGGCAAGGCCGGCGCCGTTGGAGCGGCACGTCTTGCGCGCACCATGCGGGCGGCTCGCCAGGACATGTGCTTCTCCGACAATGCGTCGCCGGTCAGCGCCGACCATTGGGTTGCGGGAGGCGGCATCGTCCTGCCGATCCAGAGCCTCGAATGGCAGCGCTCGTTTCTGCCGTTGACCGCGGCGGCGATCCTTGCGGGCCGTCACTTCCCAATCGCGCGCTCGCGTGTTCTCGTCGGCGTCCTCAGGCCGATTGACCGTGCACTGCGCCGGTTGCGGCCCTCCATGCGGCCGAAGGCCGAGGGCGAATGCAGGAGCGAGGCAGCGGGCGTCGAGGAGTTCCTCCAATGCGCGAGCCCGATGCTGGAACGCTTTGCGATCCGCCCGGCCTGGTCGCCAGCCGAATTCGACTGGCTCGTGCGCGTCGCTTCGATGAACCGCAACCTCGGGACGCTCCAGTGCAGGAAAGTCGTTCTGCCGGACGGTCGCACGATTGGCGCCTTTCTTTTCTTCGGCAAGCAAGATGCCGCGGCCACGGTGCTCAATCTCGTCTGCGAGGAGGGGCGTGAGCGCGACGTCGCCGCGGCGATGTTCGCGCAGCTCGATGCGGAAGGCTATGCCGTGGCGGTCGGCATGGCTCAGCCGTTCCTGATGAACGCTATCTCGCGCCAGCGATGGCTGTCATTCCGGCACCGCGGCTACTTCTGCATGGTGACCCGCCATGCGGACCTCAAGGAAGCGGCAGAGCGCAACGACATCTATATCGGCGGCCTCGCCTCGGAGACCTGGAGCCGGCTGCTGACGGATTTTTAGCCCGGTTGAAATTTCAAGGCCGATGATTCCAGGGATTGATGATAGTTACACCGGTGTCAGCGAGATCCGCGACATTACGGGTTGCCACGGAGGCGAGCCAGCCTCTACCGCGACGGAGAGGGTGGCTGCCAACAGCTCCGACGGCACATTGGTATCGAGATAATCACTCGGAGAAATCCGGTGCGTAGCGGATGGGCTCGCGCTGCGGAAGGTCAAGCATGACGCCTGCGAGCGGCGCCATTCGGATGCGGATTACTGTAGCGAGATTGGCCGGTCGGTTTTCGGTAGTCGAAAGCGCGGCGCGAAGGATGTCCCGCGCTTCGTCCTCCATCGAACGCCCATGCTCCGCGGCGCGAATGCGCAGGCGCTTCTTGAGCCCGTCATCGAGGTTGCGGATCGTCACGTTCGCCATGCGGCTTCCTTTCTTCATTGATGGCAATTTATCGTTGACTGCAGCGGGCGGCAACACGCCTACGAGTGACCCGGAGCGGGCTGCCGACGGATTTTTGGTTGCATGTCTTGCCGGCAATCATTCGCGGTTATATGAGCGAGGCCTGTTCTGGCGCAGTCGATGGGAAATGACGATGGCACCTGCGGCTTTATTTGATGGCCTGTCAGCGTTCCCGCCCACACCCGCCGATGTGGGCGGCAAGGTTTCGGAAGAGGCGCTGTCGCGACTGCTCGAGCGTATCCGACTAGCACGCGCGGACTCGATTGGATTGCTCGGCAGCACAGGGGCTTACGCATTTCTCTCGCGCGGTGAACGGCGACGGGCAGTGGAGATCGCTGTCGAATGCGTGGGAGGCAGAGTTCCCCTCATCGTCGGCGTCGGCGCACTCAGGACCGACGAGGCTCAGGCGCTCGCGCGCGACGCGAATGAAGCCGGGGCAGATGGACTTCTCCTGGCTCCCGTATCCTACACGCCTCTGACTGAGGAGGAAGTTTATCAGCATTTCGTTGCCGTTGCCGGCGTTTCCGACTTGCCGCTCTGCATCTACAATAATCCGGGCACGACCAGGTTCGTTTTCAGCGAGGAACTGATCACACGGCTCTCGCAGGTGCCGAGTATTGCCGCAGTGAAGATGCCGTTGCCTGCCGACGGAGATTTCGCGGGTGAGATCGCTCGACTGCGTGCGAACACGTCTGCAGCTTTTGCTATCGGCTATAGCGGCGATTGGGGCGCAGCAGGTGCGCTCCTGTCCGGTGCTGATGCGTGGTTCAGTGTCGCGGGCGGGCTTTTGCCCGTGGCTGCAACGAAACTCACTCGGGCGGCGAAAGGGGGCGATCGCGCGGAAGCGCATCGGATCGACACCGCATTTCAACCCTTATGGGCACTGTTCAAGGAGTTCGGCAGTTTCCGCGTGATGTACGCTATCGGGAGCATCCTCGGACTGTTCCAGGCATTGCCCCCGCGGCCGATTTTGCCGCTTGGACCTCGTGACAATGTACGGGTAGAAGAAGCTGTTCAGAAACTGATCGACTTTTAAGAGTGCTCTTGAGGAATTACGCTTTACCCGGAAGTGCTCCAGCCGGTCCTGATCATCGGTGAAGGGCGGGCGCGACTGGAGAAAGCAGCAACCGTATGCCAAGCGCGATCATGATGCTGCCCGCAATGCGCTGCTGCCACGCCACAAAGGCACTGCTGTGCGACAACCAATTGCTGAATGTGCCTGAGGTGAGGGCCACCGCACCAAGGACCAGCAGCCCGGTGGCTTTCATCGTAACTCCGAGGATGAAGAATTGCAGGGCCGGCGATCCGGCGGACGGTGCCACGAACTGCGGAAGGATCGCGAGCATAAAGGAAAGCGACGTCGGATTCGTCAGATTGCAGATCACACCCTGCCTGAAGAGGGCGAGAAGCGATGGAGACGTGGCGCGGCCCGGCGCTTCGCGCAGGAAGGTCTTACTGCTGGCCGTCAAGAACCGCACCCCGACATAAATCAGATAGGCCGCTCCGATAAATTGCATGGCCTTGTAGAGGAGCGGCGAGGACGCCACGACCGTGGCAAGGCCCATGGCAAGCAAGGGTATCTGGACGAAGCCCGCCGCGACGCATCCGATAGCGGTTGCAAGCGCAGCCCGTCGGCCCTGGCCGATGCCGCGGCTGATGACAAGCATCATGTCCGGGCCGACTCCGGACAATTGATAGGCAAGCACGGCGCCCAGAAACGCGGCATAGCTGGTCAGGTCGGGCATTCTACAGAAACTATGGAAGCAGGTCGAAGTTCCCCAGCGGAAACGAACCAGTGCCCGTAGAGGAGCATTGGCCTGCCCAAAAGGTTACCGTCCGAACAGTTCCGCTTAACCGAATATTCACCCTGCAGGCCCTAAATCCGCATGGGGAATTGCTTATACGGCAATAAGCACCTTGGTGGCTCCGAGGGGATGGGGAAAGCGGATGTATCGGCGCAGCGAGCCCGAGGGACTGGGATTACGCCTGGAAAGGCCACATCAGCGCCTTCGCGCGGGCGGAGGGTCGTTGCTCGACCTCGTGCCCGCGGTAACGGAAGAGGCCGCTCGCGAAGAGGCCCCCGCGGAGGCAGAGGATGGCACCTCCGCCCGCGTGGTGGATATTCCCGTCCCCGCCCATCAGGCGCGCGCTCTTGAGGAGCAGCCTTCCTCCGTCGCGGATTTCTTCCCGCAACTCCACCTCCTGGGCAGCATCGGGGTTAATGACCTCATCGCGTGGCTGCGCAACGGCGCCCGCTGGATCGTGCTCGCGCTCGTCCTCTCGGTTGCCGCCGCCTTTGCCTATGCCGTGGCGGCGACCCCGCGATACACGGTCTATACCGATCTCGTGGTGGACCCTTCCAATCTCAACGTCGTCAGCGACGACGTCTTTACGACCAATCCTCAGCGCGACGCGCAGTTGCTGGAGGTCGAGAGCAAGCTCCGGATCCTGACCTCGCGCAACGTCCTCCAACGCGTCATCGACGAGTTGCGGCTTGCGGACGATCCCGAATTCGTCAGGCCGACAATCCTCGACTGGATGAAGACGCTCATTGCGCCGCGGGACGCCAAGGCGGACAAGGAGCTGGCGGCCATGCGCGCTCTGTCCGAGAGGGTCGAGGCGCGCCGGGAGGAACGTTCCTTCGTCGTGATCCTGAAGGTGTGGAGCGAAGAACCGGCCAAGGCAATCGCCCTTTCGGACGCGATCGTCGAGGCATTCGAGGCGGAACTCTTTCAGTCGGCCGCCGAGAGCGCCGGCCGCGTGGCGCAGAACCTGAACGAGCGACTCGACGAGCTGCGGCGCAACGTCACCGAAGCGGAGAAGAGGGTCGAGGATTTCCGGCGTGAGAACGGCCTGCAATCCACCAATGGCGAGCTCGTCAGCAACCAGCTTTCGAGTGAGCTCAACACCCAGGTTCTCGACGGTCAGCAGCGTTTCATCCAGGCGGAAACGCGTTACAGGCAGATGAGTGCGGCCGTTGCCGAGGGCCAGACCGCCAGCGCCTCGGTGTTCGAGTCGGCAAACATGACCAATCTGCGCCAGCAGTATAATGCCTTGCAGCAGCAGATCGGCTCCATGCAGCTCACTTATGGCGAGCGGCATCCGCGGCTCGTTGCCGCGCGCTCGGAGCGCACGGCGCTGGAAGCGGCGATGAAGGATGAAGCCCGCCGCATTCTGGAGCGCGCGAAGGCCGACTTCGACCGGGAGCAAAAGGCGCTCGATGCGCTCCGCGGCAAGGCGGATGACGAAAAGTCGAACGTCTTCACCGATAACCAGGCCCAGGTGCAGCTTCGTGATCTCGAACGCGACGCGCGCAGCAAGGCGGCGATCTACGAAACCCATCTGGCACGCGCGCAGCAGATCACCGAACGCCAGCAGATCGACACCACGAATATTCGCGTCATCTCGCGGGCCCTGCCGCCAAACGCGCGAAGCTGGCCCCCGCGTACCTTGATCCTGCTGATCGGCGGCGCCGTTCTGGGTCTCGCAATCGGCATCGCCGCGGCACTTGCCCTCGGCCTCTGGAAATTCCTTCGCGGCAAGACCCACGTGGCTGCCTGAGGAGCCCGGGAGATGGATCGCGCGGGCTACGGAGAGGTCGAGCCGACGAATGCGGTAAAGGCGCGTGTCGGTACCGTGCTGTTCATGGCGATCTTCCTGTTCTTCTGGATCTCCATCAATCCATTCGTGGATCTGACGGGCGAGGCGGTGCTGGACCCTTCCGCCGGCAATTCCAACCGGCTGAACCAGATCATCTCGCTCCTGCTTTTCACCGGAATGCTGGGCTACGGCCTGGTCCACCCTTTGCGGCAAACGATACTGCAGCCGCGCGCGCTGCTGGCGATTCTCCTTTCCTGGTTCATCTTTGTTTCGCTGGTGTCGGCGCATCCGATGCTCGGCATCAAGGGTGCGATCCTCGCGTTGATGGTTACCGTCAATGCCAGCGTCTACCTGTTGTTGCCCGCTTCGGAACGCCACTTCGCCAAGATGCTCGGCATCGGCATCCTCATCATGCTCGCGGTCGCCTACTACGGCATTGTCTTCAAGCCGTTGCTCGCGATCCATCAGGCGTCAGAACTGCGCGAGCCGATGAATGCCGGCCTGTGGCGCGGCCACTTTCCCCACAAGAACAGCGCCGCGGCTGCCATGGTGATCGCAGCCTTCATCGGCCTTTACGTCATGAACGTCTGGTCGAGGTTTGCCGGGATCGTCATCGTCGCGCTGTCCTTCGTCTTCCTCGTCAATACCGGGGGTAAGACGTCGACCGCGATGCTGCCGGCCATTCTGCTGCTCGCGCTCATCTTCGAGAAGGTGCGCTTTCTCCGCCTCCCGATTGCCGTCGGCGGCGTCGGTCTTTTCAATCTCTTCGCGGTGGGCTCCGCCGTCTTCTCCCCGCTCGGCGAGTTCATCAGCGGGCTCGGCATCGATGCGACCTTTACCAATCGCGCCGATATCTGGCGTTTCGCCTTCGGTGCGCTCGCCGAACAGCCTCTCACGGGCTATGGCTTCAAGGCCTTCTGGCAGACGGAAGAACTGGTCTATAGCGGCGGCTCGGTCGAGACCTGGGCCGTCGCTGCCGCCAACGGTCACAATTCCTATCTCGACATTGCCCTGATGACGGGCTTCCCGGGCCTCGCCCTGACCCTGATCTGGATCCTTTTCCTGCCGCTTAGAAAGATCGCCCGCATCGCTCCGGAGCGC